>JAVLAV010000080.1:0-11551 GCA_031580735.1 Marinobacter sp. | reverse complement strand
GGACCCGGCTCTATCAACGCAGCCAGTCGTTCATGCACCATTTCCACGCTGAACGGCTTGGTAATGTAACCGCTGATACCGTAATGGGCGGCTTTCAGGACGGAGTCGCGGTCAGAACGGGCGGACACCATAACAATAGGCAAATCCCGGTCTCTGCCGCGCAGGCGGCGAACCAGCTCCAGGCCGGAGCCGTCCGGCAGGTTCCAGTCGGTAATCACCAGATCAAACCGTTGTTTATCTGCCCCGGCCACGGCATCTCCAAGTGCCCTGAATTTTTCAACAACGGCGCCCGGATAAGCGCTGGCGATGACCGTCTCAAGCAGCTCCGCCACCAGTTCATCGTCTTCAAGTACCAGTACATTCATAAACCAGGATCCAGGAGGTAACCGTCAATAATTGCCGTACACGGTAACGCCATTGCGGCCGGCACGTTTGCGCTGATACAGCGCCTGATCAGCCGCATCAACGGCGTCGTCACCAGTAATATGGTCGTTAATGGCGGCCACCCCCGCTGACAGCGTCACGCTGAATGCGTCTTCGTTGCAGTTAAAGGCCAGTTGGGCGAACGCACCGGCAATGTCGGTAAACAGCCGGACGGCGGAGCCTGTATCGCAATGCGGCAGCACCACCAGGAACTCCTCACCGCCATAACGCCCGATCATGTCGGTTTCCCGCAAGCGATTACGAAGGGTGTTTGCCAGGGCTTTGATCACCACATCGCCACAGCGGTGGCCGTAGGTGTCGTTCACTTGCTTGAAGTGGTCCAGGTCTACCATCACTACACTGGCTGCATGGCCATCCCGACGACATCGGGCCAGTTCTTTCTCGGCTTCCTGCTTGATCAATGAATGCTTTAACAGGCCGGTCAGGCTGTCCCGGTTCATCAGCCGGAATAACTGCCGGGCGCGGAAACAGCGAATCAACACCGCACGTATCAGATACCCGTCAGAAACGGGTTTCATCAGAAACTCATCGGCCCCCCTGGACAAGGCCTCCAACTGGCTATCGGGATTGTCCTCAGAGGAGAGGTAAATGATGGGCAGGCTCAGCCATTGCGGGTCGAAGCGCAGCATTCGGGCCAGAGTAACCCCGGAATACTGTCCCAACTGAACATCCATCAGCAGAATGTCCGGCCGGAACGACGACAGCTCCGCCATCAACTGCATAGGGTCGTGTACCCAGAGCACTTCCACACCGGCTGAGCGCAGCACCAGCGTATAATGCTCCGCCAGTTCCGGATCGTCTTCCACCAGAACAACCCGTCCCTGTATTCGCGTGCTTCGCTCCAACGCCAGGTACTCGATACGCTCCGCCAGTTCGGGCAAATCCGGCGACCGGGCAAAGAAGCCATCGGCGCCTAGCTCGGCAACCTGATAGCGGCTGGCGAAAGAATCTTCTTCACTCAGGCACACCACCGGCAGGCGGCGGACATGATCAGCGTTGCTGGCTTCACGCTGGCTCATAAGGCCGGCTACGCGGTCATCTGAACACAGAATGACCGTGGCGGCACCCTGAGCCTGCTCTGCCAGGCTCGAAAATATCCGCGTGTCTGACCTGGTCATCAACTGACAGTCAAAACCATAAGTGGCCAAAGCACCGGTAAGCCATTCATAATCGGCATTGGCGCCGGGAACAATCAGCACTCTGACCCGCACACCGTGACTGCCCTCCGGGCGTTCCGGCATGGACTGAGAAGGATCATCCTCCTGAGCTGGTAACGGCGGACTTTCCAGCATAGTGCGCAACGCCCGAATTTTCTCCAGCGCCAGCTCAGAGCCTCCCGAATTATCGCCCGAGCGGGCGCTGGCCTTGAGCGTTTTCTCCAGATTCCTGGCCGCTTCACCCAACTCCGGAAAACCAAAAGTACCGGCAGAACCGGCGAGACGATGCAGGCGTGCGCAAACATCCGCAAACACGGCGCTATCCGCACCTTCGCCCTGCATCACTTGTGCTCGCTGCTCCAGCTCTTTCAGATCATCTTCTGCACGTGCAGCAAAGCGCTTGCGCAGCTCGGCCAGGCGAGACGAAACGTCACCGGATGTTCCTGATACCATCGGAAATCTTCTACCTGATATTGTTTTCGATTGGTTGAAAAATCCTCTATTCTCTGGCCCATAAAAACACGTTTGCACGGCCCGTGCCATTACCACTTGGGGTTAAGCTTGAAAAACCTGTCCTTTGGCAGCCGCTTTGCGGCCATCGCCGTATGCAGCACCCTGCTGACGGTTGCGCTGCTGGCCACCACCGCCTACCAACAACTCGTGGCAGACTTTGAAGAAGTGCTCACCCAGCGACAACAACTGGAAACCGAAAGCTATGCCAACCGGGTCAACCAGCGACTGCAGGTAAGACTGAGTGCCCTGGGCGCACTGGCGGCGCAGATGACTGACGGTGAAAAGCTGCTGCCCGCTGACACCATGCAGACCATGCTGCGTCGGCACACCCTGCTGGCCAACTATTTTGACCTTGGTCTTCTGATCTTTGACGCTAACGCCGTTGCGGTCGCTGAAGATCGCCACGTAGAAGGCCGGCTGGGCACCTCATACGCCGACCGAAGCCACTTCAAGGCCGCCATGGCCAATCAACAGCCCTACATCAGCCGGCCGATTATTGGCCGAACCACCCGAACCCTTCTGATCTCTTTCCTGTACCCGATTCACAGCGACCACGGCAAGTTTCTGGGCTTTGCCGGTGGGATTATTGACCTGAACAACACCAGCCTCCTGCCGGAGCCCGGTGATCTGCTCGGCGAAGCCGTCTTCAAGGTGCTGGATACCAAGCATTTCACCCGGGTAGACTCGATTGATCCAAACAGCCTGATGCCCGACCTGCCAAATCCCGGAGAATCGGCACTGATTGATGCCGCGCTGTCAGGGATCACTTCCGGGATGATTGAGGATGAAGCCGGCCAGCGCTGGATTTACGCCACCCGGCACCTGGAGCGGGTAGGCTGGCTGTTTTTGCGCGCCACGCCCTACGAACAGGCAATCGCACCGGCCAGAGCCTCGTTCACCCAGTTCGTCGCCATCAGTGTAATGGTGCTACTGGTTATGACCATGCTGGTTCTCGCGCTGTCTCGCACTGTCTCCGGTCCGCTGGAGCTGATGGCGGAAAAAATGCGTAAAATGACCGAAGACATGGGCAAAACCGGTCGGCTGAACGAGCGGGGAGCGCCGGAGATCCGCAGTGTCGCCCGTGCGTTCAATCAATTGATGGACGAACGCGAGGCTCTGGACGATCTGAAAAACCATTTTGTCTCCAACGTCAGCCACGAACTGAGAACCCCTCTCACGTCGATAAACGGCTCACTGAAGTTGCTCGCTTCCGGAAAAACCGGCCCACTACCGGACAGAGCCACCGCAATGTTGGATGTCGCGTTGCGTAACAGTGAACAGTTGCAACGACTGATCTCAGATTTGCTGGACTTCAACAAAGTGGTTGCCGGCCAGCTAATGGTCGAGCCACAACCCACTTCCCTGCCCCGGGCACTGACGGAGGCCACCAGTGCCACCCAGTCCTATGCACGGGATCATGGTGTTAACCTGCAGATAGCCGATGTTCCGGACATCAACCTGCTGGCAGACCCGCACCGGTTACAGCAGATTCTCAACAACTTTATCAGCAATGCCTGTAAATTCAGCCCGTCGGGCGGCACTGTCTATCTAACGACCGAGGCCGCATCCGGAAACAATATGCGCATTATTGTTTCTGATCAGGGAGAGGGTGTACCACAGCAGTTCCTGCCCCGCCTGTTCGAGCGTTTCGCTCAGGCCGAAACCGGCTCCAACCGCGCAAAAGCCGGCACAGGTCTGGGCCTGGCTATCTGCCGGGAGCTGGCGCACCTGATGCACGGTGAGGTTGGGTACTTTTATCAGAATGGCGCTCACTTCTGGGTGGAATTACCGCTCTCTGGCGGTGAGCAGGGCGAGAAAATCTGAATTCAGAAACAAAAAAGCCGGCGCTGAAAGCACCGGCTTCTCTGGGTTTTGAAGTCCGCTAAACCTCAAGCCTTCTTCAGCATTTCCCGCACCACGTAGTGCAGTATGCCACCATGCTTGAAGTACGTGGCCTCATTCGCAGTGTCGATCCGCGATTTCAGATCACAGGTTTCGGTTGAACCGTCCTTGTACTTCACGGTCATGGTCAGAGTCTGCCCCGGGGTGATTTCACCCGAGAGCCCTTCGATGCTGATGGTTTCCTCACCGGTCAGTTTCAGGCTCTTGCGGTCCGTGCCTTCCTGAAACTGCAGGGGCATTACGCCCATGCCGATCAGGTTGGAACGGTGGATCCGCTCGTAGGACTCGGCGACTACGGCTCTTACACCCAGCAGGCGGGTACCCTTGGCGGCCCAGTCACGGCTGGAGCCAGTGCCGTATTCCTTGCCGGCGATGACCACCAGAGGTGTGCCCTGCTCCTGATACTTCATGGCGGCATCGTAGATGGCCATCTGCTCGCCGCTGGGTACGAACTTGGTGAAACCGCCTTCCACGTCATCGAGCATCTCATTCTTGATGCGCACATTGGCGAAGGTGCCGCGCATCATCACCTCGTGGTTACCCCGGCGGGAACCGTAGGAGTTGAAGTCTTTCGGCTCCACACCCTGTTCCTGGAGGTATTTACCCGCTGGTGTATCCGGCTTGAAGGAACCCGCCGGGGAGATGTGGTCGGTGGTTACCGAATCGCCCAGCATGGCCAGAATGTTGGCATCTTTCACATCTTCAATGGCGTCCGGCTCTTCCTTCAGCCCTTCAAAGAATGGCGGATGCTGAATGTAGGTAGACTTGTCACTCCACTCGTACACCTTGCTGTCCGGTACCTTAAGGGACTTCCAGGTTTCATCACCTTCAAAGACCTCACCGTATTCCTTATGGAACATCTCGGTCTTCACCTTCTCGACAGCCGAGGCGATTTCACTCTGGCTCGGCCATAAATCCTGCAGGTAAACCGGGTTGCCGTCTTTGTCTTCACCCAGCGCATCTTTGGTCAGATCTACCCGGACATTACCGGCCAATGCGTAGGCCACCACCAGCGGAGGTGAAGCCAACCAGTTGGTTTTCACCAGTGGGTGCACACGGCCTTCAAAGTTACGGTTACCGGAAAGCACCGAGGCAACGGTCATATCCCCATCGGTAATGGCCTTTTCGACCGCCTCAGGCAGTGGGCCGGAGTTACCGATGCAAGTGGTGCAGCCGTAGCCCACCAGGTTGAAACCCAGTTCGTTCAGGTCATCCTGAAGCCCGGCGACTTTCAGATAATCAGTGACTACCTTGGAGCCCGGTGCCAGTGAAGTTTTTACCCAGGGCTTGGTGGTCAGGCCTTTCTCGACAGCTTTCTTCGCAATCAGGCCGGCTGCCATCATCACACTGGGGTTGGAGGTGTTGGTACAGGAGGTAATCGCGGCGATAACGACCGCCCCCGGATCCAGGCGGGTTTTCTCACCTTTCATGTCCAGGGGCTGGCTGGACGGGTGCTCAAAGTAAGCGTCTTCCGCGCCTACAGCGGTACCGCCACCTTCCGACTCCAGCTTTTCCTGCCCGTTTGTCGGTGAACCTTCAGCCGTTTCCATCAGCAGCTCGAAGGAATCCTTCATGTTTTTCAGAGCCACCCGGTCCTGCGGGCGCTTCGGGCCGGCCAGGCTGGCTTCTACGTCGCCCATGTCCAGCTCCAGGGTGTCGCTGTACACCGGCTCGTGGCCCGGCTCGCGCCAGAGGCCCTGGGCCTTGGCATAGGCTTCCACCAGTTCCAGCTGCTCTTCCTCACGGCCGGTCAGGCGCATGTAGGTGATGGTCTGTTCGTCCACCGGGAAGAAGGCACAGGTGGCACCCATTTCCGGCGACATGTTGGAAATGGTGGCCCGGTCCGCCACCGGCATGTCTTTGAGGCCGTCGCCGTAGAATTCCACGAACTTGCCGACCACCCCTTTTTCACGCAGCATTTGGGTGACGGTCAACACCAGGTCGGTGGCGGTGATGCCTTCACGCAGCTTGCCGGTGATCTTGAAGCCGATCACCTCGGGAATCAGCATGGATACCGGCTGGCCAAGCATGGCGGCTTCCGCTTCAATACCACCAACACCCCAACCGAGAATGCCCAGGCCGTTGATCATGGTGGTGTGGGAATCGGTACCCACCAGGGTGTCCGGGTAGGCAACAGTTTTGCCGTCCATCTCTTTCTGCCAGACGGTCTTGCCCAGGTACTCCAGGTTGACCTGGTGGCAGATACCGGTGCCCGGTGGTACCACTCGAAAGTTATCGAAGGCCTGCTGGCCCCAGCGCAGGAACTCGTAACGTTCCTCGTTCCGGTCCATTTCAATGGCCACGTTGTCTTTGAACGATTGCGGGGTGCCGTATTCGTCGACCATCACCGAGTGGTCAATCACCAGATCCACCGGCGACAGCGGGTTGATCATCGCCGGGTCTTTACCCGCCGCCTGCACAGCTTCACGCATGGCCGCCAGGTCCACCACGCCGGGCACACCGGTGAAATCCTGCATCAGCACCCGGGCCGGGCGAAACTGGATTTCGGTGTCCGAGTGGCGATCTTTCAGCCACTGGGCCATGGCGTCGATATGGGAGCGATCAACAGTAGTGTCGTCTTCGTTGCGCAGCAGGTTTTCTGTCAGCACTTTCAGGGAAAACGGCAGGCGATCCAGATCGCCAAGCGACTCTGCGGCTTTCGGCAGGCTATAATAGTGATAGGTCTTGCCACCCGCGTTCAGGGTAGAGAGGGTGTTCAGGCTGTCTTTACTCATTCGGGTAGTCGACATGCAATGCCTCCTCTTTGGAAATCTACCTAAACTATTGCACTGAATAATCAGACTTCAACCAAAACAGCGTGAATGTTCGCTATTGTTTGTATTTATGGCTTGGTATGTCGCTGGAATAAGCGGTATCCCTCGTTGACACCGCAGGCCAGGTCCTCAATGCTGGTCCACTATTTTTTAAACGTATATGTACGCAGGCTACAACTTGAACCAGGAATTCCCCCAGGCCCTGCACGGCCTTTCAGACAACGACGCGCTGGCGGTGTTTCGCGCCACGGCTGAGCTATCGTTCAACTCCATTGTCATTACAGACGCCAGGCAGAACATTGTCTATGCCAACCCGGCGTTCTGTAACATGACCGGCTATTCGGCCGGGGAGCTGGCTGGGGAAAACCCGAAAATCCTGCAAGGCCCGATGACAGAGCAGGCCGTCATCGACAGGCTTCGGCGTGATCTGGATGAGCGTGGCTTTTTTTCCGGTTCCACCATCAATTATCGCAAGAACGGTCGTCCCTATCTGGTGGAGTGGAGTATTACCGTCGTCAATGATGACGCCGGTAATCCACGCTTCTATATCTCCATCCAGAAAGATATCACCCAGTTACATGCGGTAGAATCCACCGGCAACCTGTTCGCCAAAGCCATCGATGCGGCCTACGACGGCATTTTTATTACCAATGCAGACGGGATTATCGAGTTTGCCAACCAGGGCTTCGAAATTATTACCGGCTATACACCCACCGAAGTGATTGGTCGTGACCCATCAGTACTGAAATCCGGCCGGCATGACAAAACTTTCTATAGGGGGTTGTGGCGTCACCTGAATGAAGGACTGCCTTTCCGTGCCATGGTGGTCAATCGCCACAAGAATGGCCATGAAATTCACTGCCAGCAGACCATTACCCCGGTCAAGAATGCCAGCGGAGAGATTACTCATTTTATAAGCATTATCAAAGACCTGAGTGACCGGGTATTTGCTGAGCTAAAACTCCGTGAACAGGCATCCCACGACTCCCTTACCGGCCTGTTAAACCGCCGGGCCGGGGAAATCGACCTGGATGTGGCTCTTATCCAGGCCCAGGAAAACGACGCGCCTTTCAGTCTTCTGATGCTCGACATCGATGACTTTAAAGCCGTCAACGACACCCATGGCCACCCCCGGGGCGACGACATTATCAAAACAGTTGCCGACATACTGATGGAGCAAACCCGGAAAACGGACAAGTGCATCCGCTGGGGAGGGGAAGAATTTATTGTCATTCTGCCCTTCTGCGATCACAAAAAAGCCAAGGATATTGCCGAAAAGATCCGTGAAACACTGGCAGGCATGAGGTTCAGCGATATCGGCCAGGTTACCCTCTCTGTTGGAGTTACCGAGTCCAGAACCGATGACACCCCCGCCAGCATTCTCGAGCGAGTGGACCAGCGGTTATACGCTGCAAAAAAGGCCGGAAAGAACCGGTTAACCGCAGACTGACAGGTTTCACTTCTTGCTTTCACTGAATGATTTTTTCGTCATAGGGCCAACGCCCGACAAACTGGTCACCGGCCAGTATGACGCTTCAATGGTCATCCTCTCCCTGGCTATTGCCATCGGAGCTTCCTACATGGCTCTGGTTCTTGCCGCTGCCGCCCGGCGCAGCAGCACCCGCTTCATGGAAAGACTGCATCTGATCAGTGGCGCCACGTCTCTGGGGTTCGGCATCTGGTCCATGCACTTTATCGGCATGCTGGCCTTTGAAATGCCAACACGCATTCACTACCACCCGGGCATGACCCTGTTTTCCGTTCTGCCCAGCCTGCTGGCGTCCTGGGTTACTCTCAGCCTGCTGGCACGCAATCAGCTCAATGCCACACGCCTGATCGGTGGAGGCATCACGGTAGGCGCAGGCATTGGCGCCATGCATTACCTGGGCATGGCCGCCATGCAGATTGGTCCGGCGCTGAGATACGACCCGGGGCTCTTCATTCTGTCGATACTGGTGGCTATGGTGATGGGCACCCTGGCTTTGTGGATCAGTTTCGGGCTACGCCACCAGGACAGGTTACGTGGCTACAAACGACGGCTTCTGGCCGGCACGGTGATGGGGCTTGCGATTGCCTCCATGCACTACACGGGCATGGAAGCGGCCCGCTTTATCGGCGAGCCAGACCCCGATTTCACGCCGGGAAGCAACCGCCATATTTTTCTTGCCCTGGCGATTGCTTTTGTCACCGTATCCTTGAGCCTGCTGGCCGCCGGGGTAAACGCCGTGGCCCGATACCGCGCGCTGATGCGTCGAAGCCAGGAATATGCAAGCGAACTGCAAACCATTGTGGACGCGGCGGTTGACGGCATTGTGAAGATTTCAGAGCGTGGCATCATTCTGTCGTTTAACAACTCGGCAGAGGGCATTTTCGGTTACGATGCGGAGGAAGTGCTGGGCAAAAATGTCAAAATGCTCATGCCCAATCCCCACCGGGACGCGCACGATGATTACCTGAAGCACTACCTGAAAACCGGCGAGCGTAAAATCATCGGTACCGGCCGTGAAGTCTGGGCCCTGCATAAAAGTGGCCGTCAATTTCCTATCCGGCTGGCCATTGGCGAGTCGAGATTAGGTGGTACAAGCACATTTGTCGGGTTCATCACCGACATTTCCCAGAGACACCGGATGGAAACCGACCTTCTTCGGGCGAAGGAAGAAGCAGAACAGGCCACAGAAGCCAAAAGTGCCTTTCTCGCCAACATGAGCCATGAAATCCGGACGCCGATGAATGCGATTATCGGCTTCACCGACCTCGCACTCGACTCACCACTGAGTGAAGCCCAGGCCAAACATCTGGGCATTGTCAAAAACTCCGCCCGTTCGCTGCTTGCACTGCTCAACGACATTCTGGACACGGCCAAGCTTGATGGTGGCCATACCGAGCTTGAAGAACGGGACTTTTCCCTGCACGCCGTTTGCGAGCAGATTGTCGCCAGCCAGTCTTTGCAAGCTACCCGGAAAAACCTCTACCTGAAACTGGACTATCAGGCCGGGGACTACTTTCGCGGTGACCCCTTAAGGATTCAGCAAGTGGTACTGAACCTGGTCAGCAATGCGGTGAAGTTTACCCGCGAGGGTGGCGTTACTTTACAGGTACAACAACCCGCACCGACAAAAATCATCATCCTGGTAAAAGACACCGGCATCGGCATTCCACCGGACCGTATTGATAAGATTTTTGAGCCCTTTACCCAGGCCGATTCCAGCACCACCCGGCGCTTTGGCGGCACCGGCCTGGGCACCACCATTGCCCGCCAGCTGACCGAATTGATGGGCGGCCAGATCACCGCCAGCAGTTCTCCGGGCCAAGGCAGCACCTTCCGGGTGAGTTTGCCATTGCAGCCCGGTGAAGCGGTGGACGACAACCAGCAGGCAGAGCAGGAAATCGAACTGCCGCCAATGTCCATTCTGATCGCCGACGATATGGAACAGAACCTGGAATTATTGCGAGCCCTATTGGGCAAGCGAGGCCACAAGGTGATCACCGCCAGCAATGGCAAAGAGGCGTTGGCAAAATTCAGCGAACACAGGTTCGACATTGTACTGATGGACGTACAGATGCCGGAGCTCAACGGTCACGAGGCAACAAAAGCCATTCGCCAACTGGAAGAGCAGCGGCAACAAGCGCCCACACCCGTTATTGCCCTGACCGCCAGCGTGTTGGAGGAAGACCGTAGAGAAGCGCTTGAGGCAAAAATGGACGGCTTTGCCATTAAACCGATCAATCTGCCGGAACTGAGCACCGAAATTGCCCGCCTGACAGGTCTGGAAAATCCGAAACGGGTGTCCCGGCCCTTGCGGAAAACCGATATTCCTTCAGACGATGTGCTCGACACCAGACTGGTGGCGCAACTCTGGCCCAACCCTGACGCTTATCACCGGGCAGCCGAGCAGTTCTTGCAAGCGCCAGCCAATCAACCTGGCACCCTGAAACATCAGCCTAACCCCGCCGCAGCCGTCCATCGCATGAGAGGCATTGCCGGCAACCTCGGGTTCCGGCAACTGACGGCTACCCTGACAGAGCTTGAGACAGCGTTTAAACAACAAAGACCTGTCGGTGATCCGCTATGGCGGAAGCTGGCTCAACAGTTTCAGGCCGCCTCTGACTGCCTGGCAGCTCAACCAACAGGTGCGGACACAGCAACAGACAATACAGGCCCGACGCCGGTGCTTGAGACGGCCAGCCTGAACGCCTTGATCGAGCAATTGCACCATGGCGAAATTCCCGAACAGCAGTTTGCCAGGATGAAACCTGCCCTGCCTGCCGACTGCGCCGATGCCGTTGAGCAGGCGCTGGACAACTTTGAACCGGACAAGGCTGCAAGCCTGTTATCCGCCTATCGAGACACCCTGAAGGAGGCATGATGCTCACCGCCATTAAAACTCTGCTGTTGGTAGACGACGAACCGGCCAACCTTCAGGTTCTGCGTAACATCCTTTCCGAGCATTACCGGCTTCTGTTTGCCAAAGACGGCGAACGTGCACTTGAGCTGGCGCATGCCGAAAAACCGGATCTGATCCTGCTGGACGTGATGATGCCGGGGCAATCCGGCTACGAAGTATGTCGGGCTCTGAAAAACAGCAGCACGACTGAAAACATCCCGGTTATTTTCGTTACCGCGCTTTCAGACGTTGATGACGAGGCGCACGGTTTTGAATTGGGAGCCGTGGACTACCTGACGAAGCCGGTCAGCGCATCGATCGTTCGCGCTCGTGTTCGCAACCATCTTTCCCTGGTTCGGATTGATGAACTGACAGC
>JAVLAV010000007.1:0-57599 GCA_031580735.1 Marinobacter sp. | reverse complement strand
CTGCATAACTTTGGGCTTGCTGAAAGTCCTTGGTGTTTAACGACTTGTCCTCTCGTTTCACCTCCAGTACCGCTAACCCTGTAAGCTTTGAGACAAATACCAGTAACCCTGACAACTTGGTCAGCTTCAAGGGCTCGACTTCACACTTCCTTGATTGGACTGCATACACCGACATGAACGGTGGCGTTGACGGCATTGACTTTACCATCGATGGCGACTTTGAGCTTATGCGGATGGCTTTGGGCTCAAGTATCTTTAGTGATTTGACTCTTGCACCTGAAGACCCCGGCGTGACTTCGACCGGAATCTTCATCGGCGAGGACTATGCAGCCACCAACGCCCTGGTGCTCTCCGGTGACAATGGCATTTCCCAACAATTCGAGGTTTTTGTGCCCGAGCCAGGCACTCTCGCCCTGCTGGGTCTCGGTCTCGCAGGCCTTGGTGCAGCCCGTCGTCGTCAGCAAGCCTGATATCGATTGGCGCTAAAAAGCCAGCTCAGCTGGCTTTTTTTATGCGCACGGGTTGGTGCCGCCGGAAAACCGGATACACTGTATGGATATTCTTCCAATGAATCCTGGCGGATAAGCGATGTTAAGGAAGGCATTAGACAACCTCCCCCATTCCCGACCCTATCTGATCGTTACCACGATTGCCCTTGCCCTTTTCTTCCCATCATGGATTCGGCTGGCCCACCAATGGCTGGAGTTTGAACAGGTTCTCGCCCACGGCCTGGCAACCGCTCTTATCTTTATCGGTCTGCTGGTTATACACCCACCTCTGTCCCATCAAAACCGCTATGCCGCCAGTCGAAATATCCCCGGAGCTCTGCTCCTTGTAGGCATAACCGCAATCTGGGTTCTGCTAGAACTGGTCCGGATTGATACCCTTGCTTTTCTCATGCTGCCCGTCGGTATGGTTGCGGTTTGCTGGGCGTTACTCGGGCTTCGCCAAACCCTGAGCTTTCTGCCTTATGTCCTGCTTCTCTCGCTCTCTTTGCCGTTCTGGGCCGACATCGTGCCAGCTCTGGTCTCTTTAGCCAGCGTCGTTGTCGGCACCTGGGTGCGCTGGTTTGGCATGACGGCGCTTATTGAAGGCAACAGCATCACGCTCCCCTACGGTCGCCTTTTGATCGCTGACGGCTGCTCAGGGATACGCTACTTTGCCATATCGATACTGCTGGCCATGATGACATCCATCCTCAATGACTATCGCTGGAAAGGCTGGATACTGACTATCACCGCTGCTGTTCTGATCGGCCTGCTGGCAAACTGGGTCAGGATCACCATTCTGGTGTTTGTAGCCTACCAGACCGATATGCAAAGCCCGCTTCTGACGGATCACGAATTGATGGGATGGATTGTCTACGGTGCCTTCATCATCCCTGCCCTGTATTTCTCGCCGGTTCACAGAAGAACCGCACAGAGCGCTCCCGCCCATCAGCGTTTGAAATTCAAAAAAACAGGCATAGTGGCTGTAGTGGCAGCCATTGCGATTGGCCCGTTCGCGCTCACGGTCAGCCAGCTCACAATCAGCTCCAGCCCGGCCTGGACGCTTTCAATCCCTGAGGTGGAATCGGTACAAAATCGCGATCTACCCTTGCCAATATCCCTGCCCGACACTCTTGAAGAAGACGTATGGCGCTCCGGAGGACTCTGGATATCCCTCGCCCAGACCCAGAAACAAAACGCAGCGGACAAACTGGTACCCTATCTGCCAGCCCTCTATGACGACTCGACATGGCAGGTTGAGGAACGTCTGGCACCGGGCCTGGCACTGTACAGGAACATTCTGACCAGAAAACGTGTTCTTATGGCTCAGTGGTACCAGGTGGGCGAACGGAAAGGCTGGAGCTACCGTGAAGCCAAGCTTCTGCAGATTCCCGCTATACTCGGGGGAGAAAACAGGTTTGCCCTGGTCACCCTTCAGATGCGCTGTCGTGACAGAGACTGCCAGGAAGCGATCAGTCGAATTAAAGCAGACATGAGCCAGGTAGATCAGAAACTCAAACCGTCTGGCTAAGGTCGCCAGCCCAGATACCAAATCCCGAACTATTCCGGAAAAGCATGTCCGCCAGTATTAAGGTCGTAAAAAGCGCAGGACTCTTGCTCACCCTCCAACTGGTCCAAAGGGGCCTTGGAATCGTCAGTACGCTGATCCTTGCGCGTTTGCTAACCCCGGAGCACTTCGGCATTGTCGCCCTGGTTACCATTGCTCTTCAATTCTTCGAACTGTTGGTTGAGACCGGTAATCAGCAATACATCGTCCAGAAAGAAACCGTGGATGATGGGGACCTGAACACCGCCTGGAGCATGGATGTCCTGATCAAGTCCGGCATCGCGATACTGGTCATCGCCAGTGCACCGGCTCTGGCTGTATGGTTCGAAGAACCAGACCTGACTGCGGCGCTGTCAGTCGCCTCCCTGGCCCTGCCTATCCGCGCCCTGAAAACGCCCGGCATGATGCGCCTGGCCAGAGAGATCAATTACCGGCCACTGTTCCATCTGACACTCTGGCAGAAAGGCCTGTCGTTCATCACGGTAGTCACCATCGCACTGATCGAACCCAGCTACTGGGCAATTATCGTCGGCAACCTTGTGGCTGCCACCATACTCGCCGTGGGCTCCTATCGGGTTGACCAGCATCGTCCGCGCTGGACGCTAAGCCGGTTTCGACAACAGTGGGGGTTTTCGCAATGGCTGCTGCTCCGGGGCATCGTCGGGTTTACCCGTTCGCAGATCGACAACCTGATGGTCTCGAAGTTTTTTGGCACCACCCAATTGGGGGGATATAACCTGATACGGGAGGTCAGCCTGTTGCCGGCTCTTTCTGCCATCATTCCCATGAGTGAGCCTCTGTTGGCGGCGATTGCTGAAGGCAAACACTCAGCCTCGGTGCTGGCCTACCGTGTCAGATTGAGTCTCGCCCTGATGATCTCGGCACTGACCCCCATAACCGTTTTCATTTACCTGTATCCGGAATTGATTGTGCAGGTACTTCTGGGGAATCAATGGAGCGAATATGCTCCGCTTCTCCGACCGTTTTCCCTGTTTTTTCTGACATTTTGCCTTTTCTCTCTGATCAGCGATTCCATTATCGCTCAGGGCCGGGTCAAGATGCTGTTCTGGTTTGATGTGGTATCCACCCTTTCCATCGTCGCTATCCTCTACCAGTGGGGCACCGCAAGCCTGGACGCCATGGCCTGGCTGCGAGGCTGGTTGGCCGTGGCGACAACAGCCGCCCTGCTGATCCTCCTGAACCGCCAGACCCGCTTCGGTCTGTTGCGGCTCTTTTACCTCTGCCTGCCGGCAGTACTTGCGTCAGCCGCCTCTGCATGGCTGGTCTTGCAGCTACCAACGACATCATCGCTGGCCCTGATAGAACTCTTTGCCAGAGGCCTTTTATTCGTTGGATTGGCCGCTGCTCTGGCCGTTTGCTTTGCCCGTATTTTGCTGCAACACTTCGATGAGTGGCATCAGCTCAAAAGCCTGATCGCCATGACCATCAGGAAGGTCTTTTGAATGTCTTAAAGCCCCGGTAGAATGTGACATTATGTAACAGAAAGCCGTATGCTTTGGGTCAGTACAGAAGGAATTGGCAGTAACTGACATGATAGAACCTATAGCTATCCAGCTCAGGGAACGAAACGCCGCAAGCAGGGCCGGAGAACCTTTGCGATTCGGCGTTCCGTTTGCAAGAGGCACTCTGCTCGATACTCAATGTCTGCAACTTTCCGTTGCCGACGGCTCAATGCTGCCCGTTCAGACCCGGCCACTGGCCTATTGGCCTGACAATTCCATCCGCTGGGCTTGTGTTGAAGCGCTGCTTCCCGCCACTGAACAGCCTCTGGCTGCTCTTACCCTCGCTCAGGGCAAACCGACAACTGAAAAATCCGCGTCAATCTCGCGGAACGGAAACCAGTTGCAAATCAGCTATGGCGCTTATCACCTCACGCCAAAGCATGACGCTCCCAGCTGGCAGTGGTCCGGGCCGGACGACCAGTTTTCCTCCCGTTTAATGTGTGAAGATCAGGATAATTTGCCCTGCTCAGCCCTCATGGATGCACATTGGGAGATCGAAACCACCGGGCCCGTCGTCACCGTACTGTCGGCAGCCGGCTGGTGGGTTGATAGCCAGGGAGACAAACTGGCCCGCTTTCGTTGTGAACTTGGCTTTTACGCCAATGGCTTGGTTACCGCCGACGCCATGATCCACAACCGCCGCCGGGCAAAGCATCCCGGAGGCCTTTGGGATCTTGGGGATCTGGGTTCCGTGCATTTCGGTAGCATGGCGATTGAAACCCACGTGACCGGAAGCAAGCAATACCGGCTTTCTCTGGCACCCGATCAGCCACCACAAGCATTCTCTGCTGATCAATCCGTGGCACTGCACCAGGAATCCAGCGGCGGCGCAAACTGGAACTCCCGGAACCACATCAACGCGACAGGGCAGCCTTTGCCCCGCTATCGCGGTTACCGGCTTCAACATGGTCAGCAAGAACCAGAGTACGGACTCAGGGCCAGCCCGGTTCTAGAAGCCACAACGGCAGACTCCCTGATCAGTATCAGCCTGCCCCATTTCTGGCAGAACTTCCCCAGCGGGCTGGACGCAGGTGATGACACCCTGCAAGCCTGGCTTTTCCCCGCTGACAAGCCCGAACCGTACGAGCTGCAAGGCGGAGAACGCAAAACCCAGCAGGTGATCCTGGGTTACGGATTTTCCCTGGAACAACTGGGCTGGAGCCACTCTCCACTAGTGCCAGTTCTGCCAGCAGAGCATTACGAGACCACGGAAGCTTTCCCGTGGTTCCGCGCCAATCAGCCCGGAACGCCGCTAGACCACCTCATACAGGACGGCCTGGATGGTACCTCCAATTTCTTCGCCAAACGGGAAATCATTGATGAGTTCGGGTGGCGAAATTTCGGAGACCTGTTCGCAGACCATGAAACGCTGTATCAGCGCGAAGACGAGGCCCCGCACATATCCCATTACAACAACCAATACGACGCCATTTACGGTTTTGCCCGACAATTTGCGCTGACCGGTGATCCACGCTGGTTTGAACTAATGAACGACCTTGCACGGCACGTGACCGACATCGACATCTACCACACCGATGAAGACCGTTCGGAATACAACCATGGGCTGTTCTGGCATACCGACCACTACCTGGATGCCTATACCTGCACGCACCGCACCTTCACCCGAAACAGCAACAGCAGCTCCACGCCAGGTCAGCTTGGTGGAGGACCCGCAGCCGAGCACTGCTACACCAGCGGGCTGCTCTATCATTACTGGTTGACGGGTAACTGCGGATCAAAAGAAGCAGTGCTGGAGCTTGCCCACTGGATGAAAACACTCCACCAGGGCGAAAAAGGATTGCTGGCAGAGGTGCTGGCGCTGAAAAAACAGGAGTTGCCAAGACTCAAGGCATTACTCCGGGGTGATGATGTCACCACTCACCGTTACCCTTTTACGCGGGGCACCGGCAATTACATCAATACCCTGCTGGACGCCTACCTGGCGCAGCCAGATGCCGGCTGGCTAACACAGGCGGAAGACGTGATAAGAAATACCATTCATCCCGCTGACAACATCGAGCAAAGGCGCCTGACGGACACGGAAAACAGCTGGTCGTACCTGATTCTGCTGGCCAGCCTGGCCAGATACCTGTCTATCAAGGCTGATGCCGACGACAGAGACGATCACTGGCATTACACGAGGGCCAGCTTCCTGCATTACACCCGCTGGATGCTCAAAAATGAACGGCCATTCCTTGAGAATCCAGGCGATCTGGAGTTTGCCAATGACACCTGGACTGCACAGGACATCCGCAAAGCCGTGTTGATGTTTCAGGCAGCTCAAGAAGACCCGGCCAATGCTGACCGCTACCGTGAGAAGGGCCAGGAATGGCTGGACCATGTTACATCCGCACTGCGGCTAAGCCCGGAGCGAGGCTTTACGCGACTGCAGATCATTTTGTTGCAGAACTATGGTCCTCAGCATTTAACGACAACCTTTAAGGAAGAGTGCCCCGGGCACTTGAGCAGCTATACACCGCCTGATAAGGCACCAGAACTGAGCTGGACGACGCTGGCCAGTCAGATTGCGTCCCGACTGACAAGCGGATTACTTCACTTCAGGCCCCATCGGGAAAAGGCCTGGCTGGAAGCAAGGCTGGACCGCCAATGACTATGCGCACTACCCTCAAACGATCCATCAAGTGGCTTTTCCTCGCGCTTGCCCTGCCAGTTTTCGGCCTGTTCCTCGTGATCCGAACCGCGACAGGCTCGGACGACAGCTTTGCCTCCTTCTCGCAGTTCCTGAGCCTGATACCAGGCAAAGTCGGCGTTTACCTCAGGGCAGCTTTCTACCACCTCGCCTGTCCGGACACCTCCGATGACATATCTATCGGCTTTCTCACGATTCTCTCTCACCGGGACACCAGCATTGGCAAAGGTGTTTATATCGGGCCACAGGGCAATATCGGCATGTGCCGGATCGGAGAAAACACCCTTCTGGGTAGCGGTGTACACATACTGAGCGGCAGCCGACAGCATGAATTCCGCGATATCGACCGCCCGATCAAGGAACAGGGGGGGATGTTTGAGAAAATCACCATCGGCAATGATTGCTGGATTGGGAACCAGGCTATCGTTATGTCTCCCACCGCGGCAAAAAGCATTATCGCCGCGGGCAGCGTTGTGATCAGCTCCGTGGAGAGCGGAGATATAGTCGCGGGAAACCCGGCCAGGGTTTTGCGCAACCGATTCAAAGATTCGCAAACGCAGAAAGCATCAAGAGAGGCCCGTGAATGAGCTCAGTGAAAGAGCGTGTTTACGACGCTTCACCGGTATGGATGCAGAATGTCCTGGTCTCAGCTTATGGCTATCATCTTTACCGGAAGCGATACCACGGTGCATTCCAAGACATTCTTACGCTTCTGAAGCACTCCCGGAACTGGACCCGACAGGAAGCAGAAGCGTGGCAGGCCGAGAAACTCCACGATATGGTGCGACATTGTCGGCGAACCGTGCCCTTTTATCAGCAGCTGTTTGCTGACTATGGTCTGAACGAAAACGATTTTACCAGTGTCCAGGATATCCAAAAGCTGCCTGTTCTCGAAAAAGAAACATTGCGCCAAAACACCACGCAATTCCGGTCATCCGAAGATAAACCCTACATGCTCCAGCACACCAGCGGCAGCACCGGAACCCCTCTGGCTCTGGAGGTCGATGAATACACCTACAAAATGGCGATGGCACTGCTTGTTGAGCATGAGGAAGCACACGGTGTTCCCTTCGGTGCACCGAGAGCGACCTTCGCGGGCCGCATGGTGCAGCCAGCTAACTACCTGCGCCCTCCCTTTGCCCGGTATAACCGGGCCGAAAATCAGATGCTTTTTTCAAGCTATCACCTGAACAACGACACTTTCCAATGGTATGCCGATGAGTTAAAGCGTTTCTCTCCCCGGGAGCTGATTGGTTACCCATCCGCCATTTCAGACCTCGCATCCCACTACCTGGATACCGGTATCAGCCCGGGATTCAGACCAGACGCCATTATCACCAACTCAGAAACGTTGCTGGCATGGCAAAGAGAAACCATCGAAAAAGCCTTCAGTTGCCCTGTTTACGACTATTACGGTACCGCGGAATATGTGTTATTCGCTGGACAGGAACGAGATGGCCGCTATCGCCTCAATCCGGTGCTGGGTATCACAGAAGTTCTGGATGATTCAGGAGAGCCTGCCTCGGAAGGTAGGTTGGTGGCGACCACATTGACCAACCGCGTCATGCCTCTTCTACGTTATGAAGTCGGTGACTCCGGCCTGGCCGTAAGTGAGGACATGACTCAATCAGTTGCCCATCAACTTGAACGAATCAATGGACGAATGGATGATTATATCGAATTGCCGGATGGAAGGCAGATTGGGCGGCTTGATCATGTTTTTAAAGGCATAACGGACTTTAAAGAAGCTCAAATTGTGCAGAATAGCCGAGAAAACTGCACCGTATACGTGGTTACCAATGGGAGCCTATCCTCTGATGTCGAGTCCACGATTAAACACAATTTTCGCGCAAGGGTCGGCAATGAAATATCCATTTCAGTCGAGCAAATAAACGCAATCCCTCGTGGTTCAAATGGAAAATTCAAAAATGTTGTCAGATCCTTTACCTAAAAACCCAGATAGCAACCCAAAGCCTCGCCCAGTCATCAGCGTAATTATCCCCGCGTACAACGAACAGGATTTTATTGAATCCACTTTACTTTCACTTAGAAACAGTGATTATCCAAAGGAAAAATTTGAAATAATTGTTGTTGATAACGGATCAACCGACCAAACGACGGAAATCGCGAAACAGCATACCGATGTACTATTGCACCTTCCGGACTGTAACGTTGGGGCAGTAAGGAATCACGGAGCAAAGAAAGCCGCGGGAGACTTCATTGCTTTTTTAGATGCTGACTGCGAGGTTAGCAAAGACTGGCTAGCTAATCTAGAGCTACTTCTTACTGAAACAAAAGACACCGCCTTTGGGGGCACTTGTAGTTCACCGAAAAACAGCAGCTGGATCGAGCGTTATTGGCTTTTAGGAAACGGACAAAAAAAACAAAAGGATCTTGTTGGAGCTTGCATAGGACTAAGAAAACCTGACTTTTTTTTAATTCGGGGGTTTAGGGAAGACCTAACTTCGGGCGAGGATACTGACCTTTCAAACCGATTAAGAAGCATGAATATATCAGTCATAGTGAATAAAAATCTTACGGTACAACATGCTGGAAATGCCAAAACCATCAGTAAGTTTATTCAGCGACAGATTTGGCACTCAGAGAATTATCTTCGCGACCCAAGAGCAACAGCCAAAGACCCGACATTTATCCTTTGCGCTTTAGCCCTGCTTCTATTTTTATTCATGATTTTCTCTATACCAATTAACATGACAATCTCAGTGTTAATTTTACTCGCACTATTGTTAATTATCGGATTATTTTCATTAAAAAGGATGATTTATGCAAAATTCTTTACAATCAAACCTATAGAACTTCTAAAAATATACTCTCTGGACGCACTTTACGTTTCAGGTAGGTGTACTGGAATAGTAATATCTATAGCAAAGTTGATAAAGTCAGAAAAAAACAAAACCTAAACCTTTTTATAAACAGCCAGTATGTTGTTCTCAAAATACCTAATACCAATCATTTTACAAAACTTCCAAAAAATCATTTCGATTCTATTTAGTGTATCAAATTCAATAGTGGCGGACACATCATCTAGATATTCGAAGAGAACTCGCGTGTATTTATTATCTTTAAAAAACAACTCGTCCAGTTCTTTCTTAGAGTTCATCCTATAAGCAACAGGAAACGTGTCTTTCTCTTTCCCTCCCCAGAATATTTTCTTGATTTTATGGTGCCACGAAAATGGAGTTAATCGAGTAACTATTGGAATGGGACAATATTTATTTATTGTGTATATAACAACCAGACCGTCCTTATCTAGGCACTTGTCTAGCTTAGCCAAAACATCGCTTGGATATTCAACATGCTCAGCAACCATACGAAAAGTAGCAAGGTTATATTTTTCCGTAACGTTCATTTCCTCGAACAACGAGCGTACTTTATGGTGAGCGTAAGGATTTTCAAACACATTTTCGCTTGGATCAACTGAGGTCAAGGAATAACAGCGACTTGCAAGCTCTTTCGATAAATCCGGGTTGTGAGGCAAGATAGAACTCCCCCCTCCTACGTCAACCCATCTTGTGTTTTTGTTTATCAGTTTATCAATAAAACACTCATATATGTCTCCTGCAAGGAAATATCCGTATTCAAATCGACGCTTGGGGGACCACCCCATAACAGACTTCTCACCATATTTATTTAATACATGCTTCTCGAGACAGCGCTTTCCAGGAAGGGTCCATCTCATCAAGTAAACACTCCTTTGAATACAGTACTAAAATACTTATTAAGGTTTAATAGTCACAGAATGTGGCGGATTAGGGTTGGATTTATTCTGTATTTCGTTACTATCTGAAAAATCACCATTTGCCAAGATGTCAGTGGAGATTACAAGATCATCGATGGCATACCACTCCTCCCTTTGTTGATCATTGGAGTAACCACCATTTATCCAATAATCATTGCCACCAATAGCAATTGCATTCCACTTAACCATTTTGTTTTCTGAGTTTTCTCCAACCCATTTAATTTGAGTTGACTCCATAATCAACTCATCATCAATCCATTGGCGATAAACCCCATCTTCGGCACCGGGTGCAGAGTTCATCCTAACGAAAAAGGCAACTTTGGTCCATGTTCCCGAAGGGCCGAACACTTGTTCATGAGACGCAATACCGGATGACTTCAGTGTGGTTCCGGACACCTTATCAGTTAGTTCTGCGCCTTCCTCTAAATCCGATGTGAAATTCGCAGACATATCTCCTAAATTAAGAAGCCCTCTGGGTAAGCCGGAAACATCGCTGGAAGACATCTTATAGTTCTCTCCATGAGGCCCTCCTCTAAATCCCAACTTATTCCTCACACCATATGTATCATCGAACGCATAGTCCCACAAGAAAAGGGGGCCTTGGGAACCACCGCCAAATGCTTGCCAAAACTCCCCTTCTTCGTCCCAACTAAATACTCTAAAAACCTTAGAAGCTGCAGTACTCGAAGTCCAATTTGGGTCGAAAGCGATCCAGAATTCTACGTATAACTGTTCATACCCCCGGCCAAATTTGTCCAAATGTATACCTAACGCGGAATTGGACTTCCATTCCTTAGAAAAGTTGGGGTTTATATGATGCTCTCGCCAGTTTACAGCAGACTTTCCTCCGCCACCTCGCGCCTTATCCGAGTTTTCAGCAAGTATTTCCAATGAGTCGTGAGCGGATGGTGGGCCATAATATCCGGCCTGGTAGTGGCTGTCCCAGTCTTCGGGAAGAACATCACCAAACCAGACAGCTTGATATTTATCATCTGAGTATTTAGTGCTCGTCCAATCACTCAGATCATCAAAGCTTTCCTTAAATATCACCTCAGCACTTAAGCCAAAAGGCATAGAGAGGGCAAGAAAAGCACTGAGATGAATAAGCCTTTTACTGTAAATATTCATGTCGCGTCCTATTCATAGCATTTTGCGATGATGTGCAAATTATTTTCTTCCTAAGCCACTAGCAGTAGGCGCTCTTTCCCTAAAAAGAAACACTCAAGGGCTCACTGAATTCACTGGCAGCGCCCTGATCGTCAATGGCTCTGACTCTAAAAACCCACTGCCCACTCTCTAACTCTTCTTCAAGTCGCACACTAGTCCGGTCACCGGAGACCGTAACCACTTCCCTTGAGGCTTCAGCGTCTGGCGTCAGGCGCACCGCATCGGCAATCACGTACCCTTCCGGTGAGCTGAGCAATTCTACCGTGGCAGCACTGTCCGACGGCGTAAACTGCACAAGCTGCTGCCACGCCCCCCCTCCTGTGGTCTGGTCCACTGGAGGTGCCTCAACAATCTGGCCGCCGGAGTCTGCAGCAAAACGAACACGGTACAGAGCACTGTCCGAACGGTTATTAGCTGATGTCCAGCGA
This sequence comes from Marinobacter sp., assembly GCA_031580735.1. Classification (GTDB taxonomy): domain Bacteria; phylum Pseudomonadota; class Gammaproteobacteria; order Pseudomonadales; family Oleiphilaceae; genus Marinobacter. The sequence continues at coordinate 46,016 of JAVLAV010000007.1, read as the reverse complement.
GCCTCAACCTGATAGGTCAACGCTGGCCGTAGATCGAAGAAACTCCATTCTGCATAAACATCGCCATTCCCGGGAGGAATCGGGTGATAGCCTTCGGCAAGATAGCCCGGAGAATGGGATGAAACCGAGATATTGGCGCCGACTATCGCAAAGTAACCAGAAGCATCATCAACAATGATGCCGGTCTCGTCGACAACCGGACGATACGACACCTCATAACGCTCGATATCATCAACATCCAGAGTTGAACCATCAAGACGCTCCGACGGGGCCGTCCAGCTGATCAGAGGGCCAGATCCAGGTGTGCTGCCTGCGTCATTCACATCTGAGCCAGACTGGAACTCTTCCAGGTTGGTGAAACCATCACCATCTTTATCCAAAGACGCGTCATCTGTGGTTGGGTCCAGGCCATTATCGACCTCATACCCATCACTTATTCCATCCCCGTCTGTGTCACGAGAAGTCGGGTCGGTTCCGAGATAGAATTCCTCGAAATTTGTAAGCCCGTCACCATCAAGATCGGCCAGAGCATCCTGGGGATCATTCGGGTCGAGACCATACTGTTCTTCAAAAGTATCGGACATCCCGTCGCCATCGGAATCCTGGTCTCCGGCCGTCGGGGTTACCGGAACAAATCGAACAGCGTCGGCTACTATGTACCCATCACCTGCGTCGGTAAGCTCTACGCGACCGGTCAACGACGACATACGATAGGTGCCAAGCTTGAACCATTGGCCACCGTTCGTGCGCTGATCAACAACCACTTCATCAGTGACCAACCTGCCGTCACTGTCAATATGGTGTACAAGATACGAGGCATTACTGGCCCGGTTGGAGTGAGAGGTCCACCTCACATAAACGTCGTATTGGCTGACTATTTCCAGATTCCAAACAGCGCTGTTATCTCCCGCTCCGGCTCCAATGAATTGATAATTTTCACCCACATAACCGGGCGACACACTGGACGAACTCCAGGGCCCGTCTGTGAAGAAAGCTGCCGCACTATTGTCGATGATGATTTCCCCAGTGTCGGGGCCGGCGGCGGTGGGGGGGAGATCATCCAGCGTATTAGACGGCTGACGAGGCGTAGCGCAGCCTGCCATTATCAGCGTTCCTCCTAGCAACGACATGGCAATGCCTGTTCTGAACATAACGCTGACCTCTCTGAGAAACCGAGAATTCCATGAGAACTTCATACATTATAAGCATGGCAGAATTTGGAAAGTTCGCTCAATGCTCTTTAGATACATTTGTTATCACGGATACTTTTTTAGAATAAATTAATGGTAAGCAGCCTAAATTTAACGGCCAAAAATAGTAGCGATCAAGTTTTTCTGTACTGACAGGTTTAGCGGATTACTGATAAAACTCTCCCAGGCACAGACCAAGGCTTTGTACCTAAATCCACTATTTCGATACCAGTAGGTGTTTATTACCAGATGGTGTTGCAATTGATTTCTTATTTTCGACTTAAAACCATCAAAATCAGGGTCATGCAGAATTTTCTTGAACATTTCGGCCCCACCTTTGGTTGGCGGATCCCCAAGATGCGTCAAACTTCCTGTTCTCTGCCTATATCGAGAGCAAACAACTGGAATATAAATCATTTCCTTAGAGTGAACGGCAAGTTTCAGCCATAATAAAACGTCTTCATAGGTCTTCAGGCTTTCATCAAACCCGCCAATCGTCTTCAAAAGATCCGACTTAATCATAACCACTGATGTATGAGTCAATGCACTTTCTAAAAACTCATCAACAGGGTTAAACATCTTCAGGATTTTGCTTTCCTGGTTGCTTTTTGAAAAAACTTTATTCCAGACGGGATTTTTTTCAGTGATACGCACTTCATAGTCATCGTCCTCAGGAAACCATAAGTGATAGTCCGTTGTAATAACATCACAATCATAGTTATTTATCGCCACAGAGACTCTTTCTTCAAGACTCTCCGGATACCACAAGTCATCACCATCCAGGAATGCAATCCACTCCCCGCCTGAACTCTCGATACCGGTATTTCTGGCCCCGGCTACACCTTTACTCCGACGATTACTGCACAAAATCAGACGCGGATCGTCTTTCGCAATCTCTTCGACAACAGCCCAAGTGGAGTCTGTAGACCCATCGTCAACCACGATCAGTTCCAAATCCGTATATGTCTGATTAAGAACCGAGAGCACACTGTCCCTAACGTATGGCTCTACGTTAAAAACCGGCATTATGACGCTAATCATTGGCATATGACTCATTTATCCATGCAACCTTTTCAAGCAGACTTTGCTTTTTATGATGGAGCACATCACTATCACTCATCAGACCGACTGCGCCATCAGCTATACCAGCGAATTGTCTTTTCAGAAGATCAGTTTTCAACTTCTGATAGGGCTTTTTAAGATATGCCTTAAAGCTACCTCCAGGTAGATCCCAGATCAAAGGTCGCAGTGTCCTGGAGTAATAGGGCATCCCCACCGACAAAAACCAGTCCTCCCACTTGAACCGATGGTGCTCGTGAATCGAAACGGGAAGCCATGGCACACGCATAGTATCCGCGAGAATGGCCCCATGCATCGCTTCTGACACAACGAGCTTGGCTCGAGAAACCAAATCAATAAAATGGTCAGCATTACAGTCGGGCGGCAAATACATGAATCCGGACGCTTCTGCTGCCTTTCGAATGGCTTGTCCCCCAGCCCAGTGACTTTTCAGGTGGGGAATGAATATTCTGTCAATATCTCGCTCCGATTCCGGAACAATACGATAAAATTCGGAAAGCAAAACAGCACCATCACATATAGCCTTATCGCTTGAAATTCCGAGCTGTTTCGCAGATTTTGGTCCTCTCACACATACCAGATCCCAGGAATTATCGAGTCTCGTAGTCAGGTTCCCGTATCCAGCCCCCGTAGAGAAAACCACTTTCTGCCTATAGCCTTGTAATAGTTCGATATTATGGTCATTCAGGAGAGTACCCACGCCAATAAGGCAAACGTCTTCACTGTTAATTATGCTTTTAGAAAACAGCCTGCCAAGGAGGAATGGGTTAATATCATCGCCAAAGTTTCCTGAAGAGCAGCGCTTGGAAAAGTCAGAGTAATAGAATATAGCCATTTTTGGCCTCAGGATCATGCTTTAAGAAATATTGAACCTATTAAGTTCCGGATACGGCCATAATCAAATCCGGAAAAAAAGGAACTCTTCAAGGCGAACTTACACGCTAGGTACCTATTGCCTTGTTCGCGATAGCACAAAGACAGTAAATAATATTCTTTATCGAGTTTTTTTATGATAGATTTTTTGTAGCGTTTTAACAGAGGGTCATGAAACAACCTCTTTACCATAATGGGTGAGTCAGGTGTTTTATTTGCCGCACCTTGAGACAGTCCATCATTACGTAAACGATAGTAAGCATCAGCCTCGTTAATCAGCGCTACGGATCCCGCCAATACAGCCGCCCTGATCCATAAATGGTCATCTTCTCCACGTATCAGACTCTCATCGAATCCACCGAGTTCTTCGAAAAGAATCCGGCTTATCGTAACTCCTCCCGTCCATGCAAGAGGGGCCTCGATGAAAACCAGACCCGGATCCTGATCAAGAACATATGATTTATTTTTTGGTGCTCTGCTGAAAAATCCGGACCAGTAATTATTTTTCTCGGTCTGTCGTAAAAGCTCGGGATCAGAACCTGGAGTCCACAGAAAAAAATCGCAACTAAAAAAGGAACAATCTGGGACTTCTTCTATATGATAGAATCTTTTCTCTAACGCATCTTGTGCATAAACATCGTCACTATCAAGAAAGCAAACCCAATTTCCAACACTCATCTGCGCACCACAATTCCGGGCTCCCGAAGCTCCCCGGCGATGACTGTTCTGTGCCAGACGCACTCTGCTATCACTTGATTTTATTCTTTCAACAATTGCAACGGATGAATCATCTGACCCATCGTCAACAACAACTAACTCAAAATCATCGTATGTTTGAGAAAGTACCGATTTAATACTCTCCTCTATAAACTTTTCTGAGTTATAACAGGGCATAATGATGCTAAAATACGGTCTCCCGGGCGTCACTTCCGGTTGCCCCACACGATTCAGATTTCCAGTCATTATCCAGCCCTTGCTTTGGCAATCGATATAATACGTCTGGCCCAGTCCCGGCCACGAAAATGATTAAACGGTATCTTCCGGGCTAACATGGAAGCGTTCTGGTATTGCCCATTCCAGTAATAGGCCCGGAATAGCCCAATACGGAATTTCGTTAACGCTCTTTCCAGTACTGGAATTGAACTTCCCGGCACCGAGTCTTCATCGTGAAGATCCGTAAGGATGCGTACCTCACCTTCCAGATTGCGTACATAATCTGAAGAAAAGTTGTTTGGATGTTTATGGATCAGGACGGTACTCCGAGTACCTATAGCAGCTCTGGCAACCATAGCCATTCTGGCAGTCAGGTGAAAGTCTTCTGATGGCCATCGGGCAACGTGCGGTCGGATCCCTCCCAGCTCATCGTAAAGCGAGCGCCGGAACACAAGGCATGACTGAAAACACGCCTGAAATTCCAGCAAAGCAGCCAGGAAAGGTCGCCGGCAACGATAGAAGGGCCTCGATTCCTCAGCTATGTCTTCACAAAGGCTCTGAAACCACCCTTCCGGAGCCTGCTCAAATTTTGTTTGGTCAGAGTAATCGGATGTCCTGAAATCTGAAAAGTACAGGTTGATGTCTGGAAAAGCTTTCCAGGCATTCATAAAGCACTCTATGTGGTCCGGCTCCCAGTAATCATCACTGTCACAGAGCGCAACCCATTCACCAGCTGTATGCTCTATGGCTACTTTCCGCGCAATGGCGGGCCCGCTGTTTTCAATGCGTACCAGGCGTACACGGTCCCGGTAAGGCATCAGCGCTGTTTCAAGGTCATCGGTTGAGCCATCATCGCAGAGCACCACCTCGTCTACCGGGACGGTCTGGCTAAAGATATGATCCAGCGTCTGACCAATCCATTCCGCTCTGTTAAAAACAGGAATGGCAACAGAGATCCGGGTGTCCTGCCGCTCAGGTTCGTGATGATTCAACTCGCTACTCCTATGCCAGCTTTTCCTGCGCTTTTCGGGCCAGTTCCTGCCAGGCGAAGCCCTGCTCCATCCGCCTGCGGCCGGCCGTGCCCATTTGAGCCAGCCGGTCAGTGTCCTGCAGTAAATTGATGACAGCATCAGCCAGTGGTTCTGGCGCCGTGCAGTCAACAATCACCCCTGTCCGGTCAGGATCAAGAGTTTCCCGGGTGCCACCAGCATCCCCTGCCAGAACCGGCTTTCCACAACTCTGGGCTTCCAGCAGAACCATGCCAAAGCCTTCGTCGTCGTTATTCACCCTTCGATTGGGAAGGGCAAACAGGGCGCACCCCTGATAACAGGCAAGCATTTGCTCGTCCGTCAACTCGCCGGAAAATTCAACGTGCTCTGTAACGCCATTAGTCTGGGCGAGTTCTTTAAGGTGAGATTCATCTTCGCCGCCGCCCACGATGCAGTAAAGAACGTCCGGGATGGATTTGCGGATCCGGGGCAGAGCCCGGATCATCATGTCCTGGCCTTTCCTGCGCTGTAGCCGACCCACTGTCAGCACAACCCTGTGCTTTGGCCATAATGGAGACTTGTCATCAGTAGCAGGAACAAACCGTTCGGTATCAACACCGGGGGTCATAACGATCAAACGGTCTTCGTCAATTTTCCACCACCTACGCAGGATATCCCGGGTGTTTTCGCTGTTGGCGACCACTTTCTCAGCGTGCCGAAACACCCAGCGCGTCAGGATGGTAATTTCCCGGCTGGTGCGGGCTATCTCCACATCCTCGCCGTGCACATAGCAGGTGTAGGGTGTACCTCTGCGAAACTTGTTAATCATGGCGGGCAGACCTTCAGGTACTACCCGGCCACAGTGAACCTGGGCAATGTCATGATCACGCACAAGGCTGTCCAGCTTTCGCCAGGTTCTGAAGTAAAACCGCAGACCAGCCAACGAGGCCATTCCCCAGGGCTGGGCACTCATGGCAATACGATGAACCGGATGAGGAAAGCTGGAATCAGTCTCCTGGGCCCCGCTCGACTTGTCGGTCAGAACTTCGACGGCCCCCTTTGGACACCGGCTATAAATCTCCCAGAACCAGCGGCCACTTCCTCCATGCCGCGGAGGAAAGACTTCTGAAATCAGTAGCGTTTTTCTCATAATTTCCATCCGGTGCTTACAGATAATTCCTTTTGATACCCGGGCATTTCAGCGACGCCCAGCCACAACGCGACGGACAATGCCCATCAGTTCATCAGCCAGTGGGTGTTTCACTAAAAAGACTGAACCTATCCAGACTGGCGGCAGGCATAAGGCAATAACCCCCACAGGCTTCCATGCATCTTCTGAGGAAAACGGAACAAAAAAGGATATGGCCCAGGTGGCCAACCCACACAGCACAGAAATAAACAGATTCGGGGTCAGCTCCCGGTAAAACCGGGCGACATTAAGACCAAGAAAATGCCTCAGAATCCAGCTAACCATCACTATTTCGGCAATACCCAGCAAAACAAACGAGGAAGCCACCGCATTCAGGCCATAAGGGAACGCAAGGATGACAAAAGCGACGGCCAGCAAAAGAAGCACAAGCTCTTTAACGAGGGTGAGTTTTTCACGTCCAGTCGCAACCAGAAGGTTGTTCGACAGGTTGTGCGTGGTTCTCAGGATCATCCAGATGGCCATAAAAGACGCGACTGGCGCTGCTTCATCCCACTGTGGCCCGAAGAAGATGCGGATGGTCGGAAGGCTCGCTATGGCAGCAACGGTCAATACCGGCCAAACCAGCGCGCCAAGCATTAGGCAGGCACGAGTATAGGCCTCAAGTACATCCCCTCCTTTACGCCGGGTTTCCGACAGGAAAGGCAAAACAACCGGGGATACTCCCATAAACAGGGTGCTCGCAAGAAAATCCACAAACCCCAGCCCCCGGGAAAACAGGCCCACCTGAGTGGTGGTGCCCATTTTACCAATCACCATGTCAGGAACCGTTTTAATACCACGCTTGACCACATTTGCAGTCGAGTTGAACACTCCGAAAATGGCAATTTCCCGGACGTTACGAAAGCTGGGACGCCAATAAACGGATGAGGACAAGCTGATCATTACCATGATCATTTCCGTGACAACGCGAGCCATAATGGCCCAGGCCAGCGCGTAATAGCCAAAGCCCAGTTTGATCAGCACAACGGTAGTCACCAGGGAAACAATCGCCCCGACAAAATTCACATGAAGAACGATCCTGAAATTGAACTCCCGGTTGGCCAAAGCCATCGCTATGCTGATAAACGGGCTCAGGAAAAAGCTCAAAGAAAGAATGTAAAAAAGAGTCTCCAGCGAAGGCATTTCATAAAACATCGCTACCCATGGCCCCGAGACGGCAACGGCAATCCCAAGGCCCCAGGAAATAATGATGGTGAGCCCTAGCGCCCTTCTGATTTTGCCCTCGGACAGCTCCACTTCCCTGATCAGATAGTCCGCAGCGCCCATCAACTTGAATTCGCTAAGCATCATGACAATGCCACTGGCAATGGCAAAAACACCCAGTTGCTCGGGTGTCAGTAACCGGGCAACAATCATGGTCGTTACAAGCCCGATCAGTTTTACGCCATATTGCGATACCGAGGAGTGAAACAGTGCCTTGCGGATGCTAGACATGAGGCTCCCCGATGAAGGAAGCAGGCCTGCCCAGAAGGCGCGCATAACATTCGAGATACTGGCATGCCATAGAATCCACGGAATAGTGTTTCTCGAATTTTACCCGCCCAGCCGCGCCATGAGCCTTCAGCTGTTCAGGGTTGCTCAAAAGGGCTTCAATACCCGATGCAAATGCGTGGCAATCACCAACCGGAGCCAACATTCCAGTAACGCCGTGGTCGACGATTTCCGGCGTGCCTCCGGCGCTAGTTGCCACTACCGGCAACCCGAGACTCATGGCTTCCAGCAAAGTCATGGACGTTCCCTCTGAGTCTGACGAAAGCAGAAACAGGTCCATGAGTGCGAGGTATAGGGCCGGAGTCTCGGAAAAACCTGTAAAAATGACCGACTCGGCCACGCCAAGCGTGGCTGCCTTGTCTTCAAGCTTTTGTCGTTCGGGGCCGTCACCGACGATGACGAGCCTGGTTTTCGGGTGCTGGCCGTGTACCCTGGCGAATGCCTCCAGCATCATTGCCTGGTTCTTGACGGGATCCAGACGGGCCACTGTCCCCATAACAAACACATCAGAATCAAGATCCAGTTCAGTCCGCAAGCTGTCAACCAGGCCGGAATCGACCTCCAGTGGCTGGATGCCGTTATAAATCACCTTGATACGGCGCCTGGGTAAAAACTCATATCGGGACAGCGCATCCCGGGTAGCAGCGGAGATGGCGACCATCTGCCTTGTCAGAATGGCGAGAACCCGGTTAACCAGTACTGCTTTATAGCGATAGCGGTCCGGGTGGAACCGGCCATGTTCGGTGAATATCACTCTGGCCGGGGTTCCAACAGAACCCAGACAGCCATATACCCAGGGGGTGTACTGGTGGCAATGTACAACATCGATTTGACCGTCCCGAATGGTGTCTCTGAGGGCTGCAATAAGGCCCGTATCGAAGCCGGGACGGCGTTTCAGAACAAGAACCGGTACACCTCTCTCCCGCAGCTGCTCGCCAATAGCGCCAACGTTGCCATCAATACAGACCACCTGATGTTCTATCCGGCCCTTCTCGTTCCGGGATGTCAGCTCACGGATCACGGCTTCCGTGCCGCCGAAGGACATGTTAAACGTAACGTGCAATACACGAATTGGCTTCACAAGTGTCTCAACGTCAGCCATTAGCCCCCCTTCCCTGCCGACGGCGCCAGAACCATAAAACAATGGCGGGGAGAATCAGCAAAGGCGGCAACACCCATTTCAAAACGTAGGTTACTTTCTCGAAAATATAGCGCTTGGCCATAAACCCATACGTATCATCAAATATCGAAAATTCGCCGGAGTATACGTAGATCAGGTCGTTGATCTCCTGCGGGGAGTAGCCGGCCTCAAGATACAGCGGGCGCACAAGTTCCGGGTTGGCTTTGAGAGCTTCCAGTGGCCGGTTGATAGCGACACCAAAGTCCGGATCCAGCAACCGTTTTTCCCCGTTTGAATTCTGGTATTCAACGATTACATGCCCACGAAAGGAGATGATATCGCTGTCAACACCGTAACGGTCGAGCACACTGGAAAGCACAATCGATGCATCACCGCATATGCCTATGCCACGCTCGATACTCCGGCGATAACCCGCGTAATGGTATCGTTCGAACTGGGGCAATCCTGAGAACCGCCCAACTGCCCATAGGAAAACGTTTTCCCAGGGCGGAACCAGTTGACGGTAAGCCTGCGGATCAACAGCCTCCCACTCCACATGAACCAGGCTCTGGTGGACCACACCATTGGCCTGCTCGGCAAGCACCCCATCGTTGTCAATACTGGCCAGCGAATCGATGGCAGAAAGACTGGTTTCGTAATCCCAGACCCTGTCTGGAACAAACCGCAATAACTCCTGGTCCGTCACGCCAAGACCGGGTTTTCTGAGGGGCTGAGTCAGGCCGTACAGGTTAAGCCCGAGCAGTAAAAGGCCAATAATGAGAAAGAGGCCGGCAATGAGATTGACAACCTGACGACGCCGAATCATACGCACCTCACGAATCCATCCATTCCCGGCACCACAACCCGAAAGCCATAAGGCTCCAGAGTTCCTGGGTATAACGGTGATCCCCGTCCTTATGACGCTGCCAGAGCTGTTCTATCCTTCTCATATCAAACCAGGATCCCAGCACACTTTCCTGGCCGGTAAACATGCCAGTAGCCAGCGGTTTCAGCTCGTTATTCAGCCAGTGGGCCAGCGGGACGGAAAAGCCCATCTTCTTTCTGTACAGGATGTCGTCTGTCAACATCTCGTGGAAAGCCTGTTTCAGTATGTGCTTTTTTTCCCGGCCATGGAGCTTAAGGGCAGACGGGATGCTAGCCGCATACTCCACCACCCGGTAATCCAACAGCGGGGCCCGGGTTTCCAGTGAGTTGGCCATGCTCATACGGTCCACTTTGACCAATATGTCGCCAGGCAGGTAACTCTTCAGGTCGGTATACAGAATCCGCGACAGGTGATCCCCGGCATCAGCCTGGTGATATAAATCCCGTGTCTGCGCGCCCGGGTCATACCCCCGGGTTTCGCGGGCCAGCTCGCCCACCGCCAACTCGTTCCAGAGTTCTGGTCGGAAAAAGCAGTTGGTGCGATAAAAACCTTCGTCTGAATCCACCGACAGGGTATCGAGCAGGGAGCCGGCTTTGCGAAGCGTACCGGGCAGTGAGCTTCCAAGCTTTGCCATGGAAGGGAACAACAACCGACGGACAGAGGCAGGAAAGAGGGATCTTAAGTGGTTCTCTGTCTGATCCGTGTTGTACTTGCTGTACCCTGCAAAATTTTCATCACCACCGTCGCCCGCCAGCGCCACAGTCACTTGCTGCCGGGCCAGTTTGGACACGAAATAGGTGGGCACAAAAGAAGGGTCTGCAAATGGCTCATCAAAGTAGCGGGCAATGGTCTGCAGGTTGCCGGCGACATTTTCCCGAACCGTGAATTCATGGTGATCCGTGCCGAACTGTTCGGCGACCTGGCGGGCCCAATGCACTTCATCGAACCGTTTTGAATCAAACCCGATTGAACAGGTGGTTACCGGCCGGTCTGAATGACTGGCCATAAGCCCCACGACAGCACTGGAATCGACGCCGCCGCTTAGAAAGGCTCCAAGCGGCACATCACTCACCATGCGCAAGCGTACGGCGTCATCAATCAATTCGTGCAGACCATCGGCAAGTTCGGCTTCGGACCGGGTTGACGGGTCTGCAAAGCTGACATCCCAGTACCGGGACTGCTCACTGCGACTGCCGTCAGTGATCATCCAGAAGCCGGGAGGCAGTTTGTGGACATGCCGGTAGATGGTTTTAGGGTCAGGAATGTACTGATAGGCGAAGTAGTCCCGGATGGCGTCATGCCGCACCTCCGTGCGAACAAATGGCACCGGCAGCAGAGCCTTGATTTCCGAGGCAAACGCGAATTGCCCGTCGCATTCATAGTAGTAAAGCGGTTTCTTGCCCAGGCGATCCCGGGCCAGGAACAGTTGACGGGCTTGCCGATCCCATATGGCAATGGCAAACATGCCGTTGAGGAATTCCAGGCAACCAGGGCCATGACGCTCATACAGCGCCAGCAGTACTTCGGTATCGGTACGGGTGTGAAAAGCCTTGCCCTGCTGCTCCAGATCCGCCTTAAGATCCTGGTAATTGTAGATCTCGCCATTGAATGCGATGACATAGCGGCCACAGCCAGACACCATGGGCTGGTTACCGGCAGCGCTGAGATCCAGTATGCTCAGCCGGCGATGGGCCAGGGCCATGTAATCGTCCATCCAGGTATCACCGGCATCGGGCCCGCGATGGACAATCGCCTGTCCCATGGCTTCGGCCCACAATTGATGGGCCTCTCTTTGGGGCGTCGTGGATGTTCTGAGAAAGCCTGCAATACCGCACATACCTAGCGAGCCTGCTCCGAATCTGTCAACGGGTTCGTGGCACCATCCACCAGTTCGCCAAACAGGTTTTCATATTCCCGGGCCATCCGGGCGGCGGAATAGTGCTCGTCAATCAGCCGCCGGCCACTATTTACCAGCATGCCGGCCAATTCCTGATTTTCCAGAACTTCCCGGCAGCAGCGCTCCAGCGCCGCCTTGTCACCATAGGGTGCCAGCATTCCTGTTTCGCCATGGGTAATTAGTTGATCAACCCCGGGAATATCGTAAGCCACCACGGGAACGCCCACGGCCATCGCCTCCATAAGGCATCGGGGAATACCTTCCAGAGAAGACGTCATGACAAACAGATCCATGCCGGCCAAAAGCTCCAGCCGGTCACTGCGGAACCCCAGAAAAGAGACACCATCGCGGCTTTCCTGAGCTTGCGCCTGCGACTCCAACACTGCCCGTTCCCGACCATCGCCTACTAACTGCAACTGTAGCTCAGGATCCCTGCGATACAGCGCATCGAACACCGTCAGCAAGTCGCCAAGGCCCTTGCGTGGGATCATCTGGCCGATAAAACCGAGCGTCCGGACGCCATTTTCTTTTTTGGGCGGGGAAAAGCCGCCAATAACTTCATCGATCTCCGTAAGATCAACACCATTGCGAATAAAGCGGGTGTTTTCTTCCGGAACACGGAAACGACGCATATCCGACATCAATTCCTCTGAGAGAGGCGCCACTCTGTCGAAGTGGCGAAGCGTATAAATGCCGATTTTGATGAAGGTGCCCAGCTTCCAGCCAACCTTGCCGGAAAAACCATGAGGCGTGCTGACACAGCGAATACCGGTGCGCCGCGCCGCCAGCAATCCGAGGATGTCTGACTTATAGCCATGGGTATGGATAATATCGATTTTCCGCTCACGTATTACCCGGGAAAGCTGCGCAATGACCCTGAGGTCAAAACGCCCCTTCATGTCCAGGTAGTGGACGGCCTGGCCGTGGTCAACGGGGTATAGTTCAGCCAGGGTCAGATCCTGCCCCGGCCCTTCACGGGTAACGGCCAGATCACAAATCACAGAACCGGGGTCAGTATTTCTGGCCAGGGCCAGAACCCAGCGCTCCGCTCCGTAAAATCCCGACGGCGTAATGAACTGCAATACCCGGAGTGGTTCCCTCAAGCGGATGCTCCTTTTTGATTCTTTTTGGCTCTTTGCAAGAAATAGACATTGATACCAATGGCCAGCAGCACAATCATCCAGTAGAGAATTTCAGCCCGGAAACGATTAATAAAGCTGCCCGCCACCAGGTAGCCAAACAGCGCGCATTCAAGCGCCAGCAACTTGAAGTAATCGCTGTTTTCACCCTGCTCGAGCAGCCACTTTTTCGCTTTTCGACTCAGACGCCACAATGAAAAAAGCATTGCCAACAGGAATATCAGCCCTAACCAGCCAACTTCGGTGAGCCCTTGCATCCACATACTGTGAACGCTCTTGTACATGGTTCCGGACAGGTATTCCCTGGGTACATAGAACCGTGCCATCGTGTTGAAACCGCCAACGCCCATGCCCAACGGGTATTCCACGGACATATCGAGCGCGGCGAGCCAATAATTAACGCGGCTTGAACCGCTGGTCTGCTGGTCTTCCACGCTCTGCAACGTGGACATGCGTTCCCAGAAGGTGTCGTCTGTCACGTAGAGGCCACCACTGATGCCCAGTACCACGGTAAAAATGGCGATGGCTCTCTGCCCTTTTCTGCGGTATTTCGAGAACGTCATATACAGAAGATAGAGACCCGCACTGCTGACAATCCCCAGGAAAGCACCACGACTGTTGATCAGTACCAGACCATTGGCGATGAAGGCACCACAGACCACACAGGCAAGCTTGACTTTTTTGCTGCCCATCCAGAAAAAATACAGAAGTATTGCACCCGCGGGCACCAGAGCTGCGGCGGTGTCATTGGCATCCGGCGCATCCGCCATACCGATACCCTCAACCCGTCCGCCGGTGCTACGGCCATAGCTTGTTGCCAGATAACCAATATAAGTGGCACCGATCACGTAGGCCCAGAGCGCAAAATCCAGCAGCTTACGGCTGTTCACCAGCTTGTAGGCGACCATGATGATGACCACCAGCTTGAGGTAGTTAAAGGCAAACCGGTAATGAACGCCCGGCAGCATTGCGATAAAGCCAACCAGGTAGTAGAGCACCACGATACCAATAGCCCATTTGAAAATAGGCTGTTCCCGCCAGGGGCTGAGCTCGGAATAATGACGATACTTCACCGCCAGCGCGATCAGCATCAGGACTGCAGCGATGAAAGAGTAACTCAGGCCGGGCACCTGGGCGGCCCACCACCGACTGTCAGGGTTCAGGAAGTAAACCAACTGGTAGACGAAAAATGCCGACGCCCCTGAGTACAGGAAAGTGGCGACGACCCCTCCGGTAAACACCATCAGAAACAGCAGCGCAATCTTGGACATCAGTTTTGCTCCCGCTCTGGTCTTGCACTGTTCCAGGTTACCTGCGTTTCACCGCGGAGTGCCCGGATAATGCCCTTCAGGGAATACAGGTTGACCATCACAAAGTAGTAAGGCACCGAGACCCATACCGGTAGCCTGTTGCGGTCGCGGGCCATGTGGCCTGCCCCGGCCATGACCAACAGCACAATCGCGCCCCCCGTAATGAGCTGGAAAACCGGGTATCCCATCGCTGCCAACAGCAAGCTGCCAACGGTGCCGAGTGCAAGGAACAGGGGAATCAGCCACCGCAGCAGCTTATGAGAGATCACCTGCCAGGCAAATACGCCCACCCTGCCCGGGTTCATGGTGGTTTTAACCCGCATAAGCCCCCGGATACTCCGGTTAACAATGCGCTCCTTGCGCGCAATCTCTTTGCCGAACTCGCCCGCCGTTTCTTCAAAACACTTTGCTTCCGGCTCGAAGACGCCGCGGTAACCCTTTGCAATGATTTGCAACGGATTGACAAAGTCGTTGATGTCTTTCGGTTGCAGGGGCTCCCAGAGGCGGGCACGAATGGCGTAAATGGCACCGTCACCGCCGACAACCGAATGCAAACGGGATTCCATGGATTTGATGCCCAGTTCATATTGCCAATACAGATTCTCATTGCGGGCGCTGGCACCGGCTTGACCATCGGTATACAGGGCCGCACCAACCACGTAACCCACTTGATCATCTGCAAAGTTGCGTACGAGTTTGCCAATGGCATCGGGCGCATACATGGCATTTGCATCGCTGAACACAACAATGTCACTGGCGGCCTGTTCCATCGCGAGGTTGAGGCCCATGGTTTTTCCGAGACGGCCTTCCTGACGGATGAGAGTCACATCCCGGGCCGTAAATTCACGGACGATATCATCGGTGCCATCGTCGGAGCCGTCGGATACCACGAATACGTTGAATTTTTCACGCGGGTAGTCCAGCGCCAGTGCATTATCGAGTTTCTCGCGGATAACCGGCGCCTCGTTGTAGCACGAGATAATCAACGTAACGTCCGGAGTCTGGTCTTCACACCGGTGGGTCAATTTGGGCCGAAACCGGGTAAACAACCACAACAGAGCCGGGTAACCAAAATAAACGTAGACGGGAACCAGGAGAAAGGCCGTGGTAATGACAATAAGCAACGACGTCATAAGGAAATATACTTTCTGATCAAAGGGCCAAACCGGTTTGCAACCGGCAGCGGCAGGCTGCGCCACAACGCTTCAATCCGGGTTCGGAGCTTCTGGGCGGTTTCCGGTAAACCGGCACTTTGACGCGGCGATCTGTTCTCCCCCAACAGATCCACCCATTCAAGTTCATACGGCACTGCACCCCACTGTTTTTTGAATCGATAAGTGCCCTCGCCCGGAGAGGAACGGCCAAAGTCGAACAGCTTGATGCCACAGTTCGCGACATGGCTGAGCAGGGTCCAGTACAGCAGCATGTTAGGTGCCAGATGGTTGTACTCCGCAAGGGTTGACGCCCACGGAATACAGGCACGTTCACCGTTGATTAGTACAATGCCGGCGGCCACCACGAGGTCATCGTAATACACCAGGCCAACCAGCATATCGTCGCCGTAGTGGGATGCCAGCGTCTGAAACCACCCCAGACTATGAACCGGTGAACCGAGCCTGTGCATATTGGCGGCAAATACCGGGTAGAACGCCTCCACAGCCTCAGGCCCCGGAAGCACCGCCCCGGTCAGGCCGTTTTTCTCGGCTTTCCGGATTTGGCTGCGCAACTTGGGCTTATAGCTTTTAAACAGTGCTTCGCTGTTCTGCGGAAGTGGACACAACATGCTCACTTTGTGGCTATTGCTGTGGCCCGGATTGTTTTCAGTGTCTACCATCGGCCCGGCGAGGCGCATCGACAGGCTGCTAGCCCGTAATTCTTGGGCCAGGCTTTTTGCCTCTTCAATGAGGGCCTGTTCAGCTGTGGCGTCATCTGCCAGAGGCCCACCGAGATCACAATAGGGCAGTGATACCAACGCAGGTTTGCCCATTGGAACAGCCAGATGGCACAGCGGAAGTACACCAACAACCCTGTCTTTCTCATCAAATGCGGCCAGAAGCGTTACCTTGTGGCCATAGCCTTCGTTTACCGCCTTAAGCCAGGCACTGCGGTGATAGGGGGTCGCGTTCGGGTGCTGTCGCACGAAGGTATCAGCGATGGTAAAACCATCCTGCTTTGGCGTCAGACGTCGAACAGTCCGGGGATTGGGCGTCTGATCCCCCATCGGTTTAAAGCTCACGCCCATAGATCTCTCCCTGTTTAGCATTCCAATGCTGCTTGGCAATGCGCATGGCGTGTTCCAGTTTCAGTTTGAATCTGGGACGCTGAAGCGAAATCTGTACGAGTTGGCGATGTGCGGCCCCAAGGTTTTCCTTGTACCGCTCTGCCCCACCCATAAAATCGTAATAATGAAAACCGTGATGCCGGTAGTCTTCGATACACAGACTGTGTCCTAACAAGCCTGGTTTGAAACGGTTATCGTCTTCCAGAACCATGCCGCCCAGGTAGAAATAGACTGTCTGTTGGTAAATCAGGTTATAAAACGATGCCACTTCCTGACCGCCTACCCGCACAGAGACCAGATCAACACCACCCTCCGGCCACTGGACGCGAATCATCTCCCTGTGAAAGCGAACGAAATCCGGATTGGCGAAGCCGCTCTGGTCAGGCCCTGCCCCCCACCGTTCCAGGTGTTTCGGCCCTATCCTGTCGAACACAGCCAGTGCTTCTTCTACCGAGTCTGGCCGTTCCAGTACGACTTCCCCCCGGGTTTCGTAAAGCCGGTGGCAACGATTGATCTGATAACGAGTATTGCGAGACAGCATGTCCAGATACCGCTCACCGCTTCTGCGGAGTTCGCTCAGGTCAACGCCAAAGCACGGGGCCTCCCAACGGACATGTTTGTGTAAACCGGTAATATTGGCGTAACGGTCGGCTTCATCGGCATCAATAGCGCCAACGATAAATTCATCCCACTCTGGCATGGCATCACAAAGGTACCTGAGGCAGGCCTTCGCCACGTCATCCTCTCTGCCTCGCTCAGCCAGGAACCCGTTGTACTCTATCCATATCTGATCGAGTAATTTATGGCCGGTCTGGTGCAATCTCAGGCATCGGGATTTGAGGAGTCCATGGCGCCGCTCCTCACTCTCCACAACCAATCCCATTCCTACCAGGCGTTCATCTTCAGTCACCCTTAGTACGAAGGCATGTGGTTCATAGACACAGAGCCAGTGGCCCAACCACTGCCATGACAGAAACACCGTGGGATCAGCCCGCTTTTCCAGCTCCAGCCATTCATGGCGCAAGGTCGCGTTTGATGTCGCCGGCCCGGTTGTTATTGTCAGCGATCCTGCTGTCATCGCGCTCATTCCGTTAAAATATCCAGTTAATGCTCAGGATTCGGTTGTTTGACCAGGAATGGTCCAATGACAAGATAATCCAGCGCGCCCTGAAGGAAGGCTCGCACAGCATCCTCTGGCGAGGTGACAATGGGCTCTTCATGCATGTTGAAACTGGTGTTGATCAGGCTCGGAATCCCACTGATTTTTTCGTACTCCTTCAGGATATCGTAGTAGCCGGGGTTAACCTCCCGCTGTATCAGTTGGGGTCGGGCCGTGCCATCCACGTGGACGGCAGCCGGGCAATGCTCACGCATGAACTCGGTACAATCAAAGGTAATGGTCATGAACTCCGCGGCGTGCTCGGCACCTTTGATATTGTGGTAGCACTTTTCCCGCGCTTCGTAGAGGGTAACGGGCGCAAACGGCATAAATTCCGTACGTCCCAGGCGGGTATTCAGCCACTGGTTCACCTCCGGTTCCCGGGCGTGATACAGAATGGAACGGTTACCCAACGCACGAGGGCCGTATTCCATCCGGCCGTCAAACCTGGCCACCACTTCACCCTGGTGAATAAGCGCCGCCACATCTGCCGCAAGATTCTGCGGCCTGGTGAACTTCAGCCCTTCGGTATTCAATACCTGCTCGATGTGGGCTTCTGAATAATCCGGCCCCATATAGGCGTTTGCAATGGATGGTTTAACGCCACCTGGCCAGCTTTGGTAGAGCGCCGCTCCGGTACCGCAGCCACCATCGCCCATATTCGGATAGACAAAAATGTGGTTAACACCTTCAATCTCGAATATGCGCTGATTGAGTTTTACATTGGCAGTGACACCACCGGACAACACAATGGTGTCGATACCGGTCTTCTGTACCCAGTAACGGATGTAGTTCGTTGCAACCTTCTCGAGCACATACTGATAGGCCGCTGCCACGTCGATCTTGGGGAACTTTGACGCCAGGTAACGGGAAAAATACACATTATTGGCTTCATAAATCCGGAAATCGCCGGGCGCCTCGTCTATCCGCGACAGTAGAATATCTCCGAGAATTGAAGGATCACCATAGGAGGCAAGGCCCACAATCTTGCCCTCATGGCGGCTGGGCTTGAATCCGAGGCTGGAAGTAACGTGTTCATAGAGCGTTCCGAGCGAATTCGGGAATGGCAGGCCGTGAAGGCGATGGATCTTGCCATCCCGACCTTCACTGACCGAACCGGCAAGGCCCGAGCCGTAACCGTCCAGGGTGACGCACAAGGCCCGGTCATAGCCGCTGCACAGAAAACTGTTGGCTGCATGCGACAAGTGGTGCTCCATCCGCTTTACCGGCTGAGTCCAGCCCATATCGGCCAGGCCATCTGTCAGGTCTTTTTCCCAGTGCCGGAATGACTCGGTCGCAGCCTCTCCCCATTGCCGTGACGACTTGATAGCGGCATTGTTGGACGCCAGTTTCTGGGCCCCCGCCATGCTGTAGTAGGAACTGTGAAGAAACCCCTTTTCCATGATGGCATTGGGGTGTGCAAGGCCGTGAATGGGCTCATTCCGATCGGGCACCCGGGCGAGCGCTTCCTTGATCTGGGGGCCAAGCTCCTTCGGCTGGAAGTGTTTAATGAACGCCTTTTCGTCTTCCAGGTTCTTCGAAAACAGCTTTTTTTCGTTCTCCCATGTGAGGAACGGATAGCACACCTGGTCAAAGTCGCTCATTGAAAGACCGGTATAGGCAAGCGCCTTTTCCAGCGCCAGTTTCGGAAAACCGGATTGCTGCTTGGTTCTGGAGAAACGCTCCTCCCCGGCAGCGAAGAGGATGTTGCCATCTTCAACAATTGCAACGGTGGAGTCTTTGTCTAACGGGGAAATACCAAGCACTCTCATGCCATACTCTCCATAAGCCTGCGAACACGCGGTGGCGTGGAAGCCTCGCCACCTAAATCGTTGAAAAAGAAATCAAAAAACTTTCGAAAACTGTCCAGAAATTGCTGCAACTGTTGCTCGTTCTGCACATAAGACGTGTTGCCCGGCACAACACTGGGGCTGTGAAAACTCCAGGTAAAGGTGCGCACACCCTGGTGATACAGCGCCTTGGTGACCTTGATATGTTCTGCGGGCGTGAACCCCTCCGGCGACAACATCAACCGGTCAACGGCCCCCAGACGGGACAGGATTCCAGGCGCTTTCAGCTTGCGAAACATTTGCGCCGTTTCAAACAGGGGAATGGCGGCCGCTGTCGCCCAACCAATAAACCCGCCGGTACAGGGCAGCTCCAGAATCGGCTTTTCATCACCGCCAAACCAGAAGGGATGCGCATCAAACCGGCGGTAATCGGGACCACCATCAGCACGGGAATCCAGAGGCGGACAGACCGACAGATCGATGCCGAATCCCAGTTTCTGCAGAATACCCGTAGTGTTCGGTCCAAACCCGTACCGCCCGGCTTTGTAAGCCACCGGAGACACGCCCAGGTTCTCCCGGATTGTATTGCTGAGAATTTCCAGTTTCTGGCGTTCCAGATCCTCAGGGAGATTTCCGGGATACATGTTAGAGCGAGACAAAGTCTCTTCCCGTGGAGGGTTGACCCAGGGATGCAAGTGGGCGCCGATATCGCACTGACCTTTCTCGGCAAATTGCTTCAATAGCCGGTATCCGGACTCCTGACTCGCCACCGGGTAGTCAATAACGTAACAGGGGCGAACGCCATACTCGTTGAAAATATCCTGAACACGGGCAATGTTCGCCATAGCAGATACCCCGGTGGCCCTGGCGTCCGGCTCTGCATTCCAGTCGAATTCTTCTTCTGTGTCGATAACCACCACCAGCTGTGGCGGCATGTCTTTCGGTAGCCTGATCTCTTTCCGTTGCTCAAACATGAATCCATTCCTGCCTGGTTATGAAACCCTGTGTTACCGCTCACCCATCAATGAAAAACCCCGGGTCAGCCTCAACCGCAATGCAAACTGGTCCTGGTCGTTCTCGCCAGATTGCCGACGCAGATAGGCTTGATTGAATTCCACGCTGACAGAGGTATCTTCTGACAATTGCCGCGACCAGCGGGTGTTGAACCGGTGGATCTGTTCGATGATGGTGCCGGAGTCCTCGCCGGCATCGCCCTGCCAGTTGTACCCGAAACTTAGCCGCTGAAGGCTCGTCAGCTGGAATCCGAAGTCAATACTGGCGCGATATTCATGGCTTCTGGAGTCAGTCAGTTGGGATTCGAGAACCGCGGCCTCCGCCATCAAATCAAGACTGCAGCCACTGCAAAGTTCAGACGAACTATGCAACACACGCACAGAGTCACTGATAACCGTGTCTTTCAGGCGAATGGTTTGCTCGGGAAAATCAAAGATTTCTGGCAGGTTAACCGAGAGCTCTGTGGCGCTGTCGAAAAGGCGCCGGTTATACTGAACCGAAGTTTCCCGGTGCCTGGTTGCCCAGGTGCGGTCAACAAAGCCGGTCACCGCGTCGCTCTCCGATATGGAGCCATCCGGATACTCCGTCTCCGATTCGCTGACGCCCCCACCTATGCCGAATGAGCCGTTCTCAAGCATCCGGTTGTAGATAAGTTGGGCGGAATCGACCGTTGTATCTACCTGGCCGTCTTCTGACCATGTCCGACTAGCCACGAGCTTGCCTGTAGACCGCTCACTCAGCCTCCTGGAAAATTCGGTAGAGCCTGTAAACGAATCACTGTCGTCCAGCTCCCCCGCTCCGAAACTTCGACCTGCACGGCCTGAAAACCTGAGCGTGGAAAGCTCACCGGGATAAAACCGGAGGCCGGCTCCGGCGCTGAGCGTGTTGCGGGTATCATAGCTCGACGGGTTGATGACGAAACCGGTGTCGTTGCGCACCGAACTCACCGAATGACCAAGATTGAAGTCAAACCGGCTACCCGGCTCGAAATGCACAAAACGGGAAGACCCGGACACCGTGCTTGAATCGCTCTGATCCCGCTCGGTTTCATACGTGCCTCTATAATAAAGATCCAGAGAATTGGCGCCGCTTTGCAGGTTACCGCCAAGACTTCCGGATACTCCCAGGCTCCCTTCGGTATTGGTATCCGTGCCACTGTTCTGATCTGTGCGGGTATGGGTCACCGCAGAAAATACCGAGGCATCCCCTGAGATAGCCGTTACGTTTTCGCTCAGATCCTGCGCGCTAGTTGTCAGCGACCACAGCAGAAGACCGCAGCAAACGGCAATTCGGTATTCACAATGTGCAACTGACCTGGCTTCCATGCTTCACTCCTGAAAAACAAGTCCCGAAAATTTATCCGAATCAAGCGCATCCACCGCGTCAGAGACCTCTTCACCGGTGACTTCTCCAAAGGGTACGCCGAAAACAATCTGATCAGCGAACCGCTCGAGAATTCTGGCTTCGGTACTTTCACGAAAAGGCGGAACATTAAGCACAATGCAACGGTCGGGGTAGCGTGATTTCAATTCGTTCATGACATCCCGCATGCGTACCGAGGAGAATAACTCTACCGCCGAGGAAGCCTGCGTTCCCGCCGGTATAACACTGAGCCGGGGAACCCCGCTCGGATAAATAACATTCTTGATGGACAGGGCTTTATCCGCCACAAAATCCGTCAACCCCGAGGTCATCGGGCTGGACACCAGATCTTTCAGTGTTGTGTTGTACGGATCACAGTCCACCAGAAGTGCTGAGGTGTGTGCATCAAGAGCGAACGCAGCTGCCAGATTGAAGGCAGTCAGAACGGAATTGGAGCCTTTGCCCAGGCTGGAAAACATAACGACAAAGTTACTTTCCTCCGCCTGGTTCCGGAGCTGAATTCTGAGCTCCCGGTAAGCATCCATGACTTCTTTATCCGCCATCCCGGAATAGATGATTTTTCTTTCGCGCAGTTGCTCCCGGGTCCATGGTTTGGGGTTTCCGATCATATCCAGGGAAACCGAGGAATCATAAACCGTTGGCGGACTATCCGGCTCAGCAGAATCCACCGGTACACCGCCCGGATACCGACGGTCCGATCCGGAGAACGGGCGCTCCTTGAGGAAATTTTCCTCGGCACGGGCTTCACCCGATTGCTTTCCCTGCCGGCGATGCTCACCCTGGCTTTTCAGAAGCGCATTGTAGAGCTTGTTATCGTCCATCAATTACTCCCGAAGCCGGTAATCTCAAAGGCTTTATTGATCAACTGATCCGGCGTTACACCCATGACACTGAACACAAGGATCGCCAGGTAACCAGCCATGAAAACACCAAGAATAAATAACAGGACAAGAATATCCTTCCTGAGAAGCCGGTCCTTCCAGGTACTGCGGTAATGCGGGATCGATGTCAGTACCGGAACCGAAGCAGGCAAAGCCAGTTGCAGCGACCTCGGTGATCGCACTCGCTGATCAAACATCACTAACAAGAAGAGCAAACCCACTACTGTCGCACTGCCCAGGAAAGGGCCGGCAACACCCACCTCATATAGTTGCATCCCGTCCCATTCGGTGGGATACGAGGCTGGTTCCTGAATCTTGTAGCTTACACCCTCACCCTGAACGTCCAGCGTCATGGAAAGGCGGGCCTTTTCCCGGCGCTTGAGCATGTCTTCATAGACATTCCGGGTGACGTCGTAATCCCTGGTCAGCTCTGACAGTTGCGCCTGGTTCTCTGCGACTCGCTGTGACCTTTCAAAAGCTTCTTCAAGCAGGCGTTCCAGCGACTTGAGCCGGTTTTTCTTCACCGCCAACTGGGTAGTACTTTCTGCCAGTTGAAGCTTCAGGTTCTCATAAGCCGGATTTTCCATCACTTCGGTCACGCCGCCTTCACGATCGGAATCGCTTTGGCCTGCCACCTGTTGCTTGAGGTCTGCAATCTGGTCTTTGACGCTGATCACATCAGGATGACGTTCGTGATATCGAAGGAGCAACGAGTCCAGTTCCTCCTGCAGCCTTGCCAGTCTTCGCTCTGCCGACGACCGGCCCGAGTCAACCACAATCCGCCTTACCGGCTCCTCGTTTTCCAATTGCTCCCGGGTGAGCTCTACCTCGGATTCCGTCTGCTGGATTTCGAGTTTGAGGTTCTCGATATCCCGGCGGAGATTTTCGATTCGACCGCGAACGTTGCCTTCAGTACCGTCCTGATTGGCAGCTTTGAATTCCTTTAACTTCTGCTCTGCTTCCTCAAGTTGGCGCTGGTAGGCCGTGACCTGCGAGTCAATAAACTGAAAGGCACCCTGACTTTCCGAACGTTTTTTCCGGACCGTGCGCTCTACAAAGCGGTCAAGCGCTGCGCTAAGTACACGGAAGGATTGATCGGGATCGCCGCTGGTGTATTTCAGTTCCAGAAAGCTGCGGTTGGAAACGCGCATTGTAAGTGAGCGCCTGAGTCCGGAAATAACAGACTTCAGCTCAGAATCTTCCTCTCCACCGGTCAGCAGCCCGGTGTCCTTGGCAACCTGTTCGAGAAATGTCCGGCTACTGAACATTTCCCTTGCTTCATTAATGCGATCAAGCTGGGTAACTTCGGCCTGCCCGTGCAGCAACGGCTCCAGAATGTTGGACTGGTCTGCATAGAGAACTGCCTCCGAGGTGTAGCTCTTTGGCGTTACGTAGCCCATAGCCAACACGCCCGCAGTAACGGCCATAAAAATAACCGTTGCCGCTAACCGATACCGATATAGTTCGAGCTTGACCGCCCGGAGCGTATCAAGAATGAACTGAATATCCATCAAAGCTCGCCCCTGAACAGTTGCTTACGTGGCACACTGATTACATCGCCTGGTTGTAAAAGGTGATTGCCCTTCATGGTTCCTTCGTTCAGCACGGCATTCAGATCGAGGCTATAGCTCTCATACTTGCCGTTGACTTCACGGTGCAACACAGCCCGGGTGTCCGCCGCAAAATCGGTTACACCGCCAGCCATCAGCACAAGATCCAGAACCGTCATACCGGGCTGGAACGCAACGGACTGGGGCTGAGCAACCTGCCCGGTAATCCTTATCCGGTTTCGGAATTCCTTACTCTGGGGACTAACGACCATGACGGTTACCTCAGGGGTCCGGATATACTCGCCGAGCCCGGTACCAATCTGTGAAGCAAGCGCTTCAGGCTTTTTGCCCTCCGCCTTGACGTCCCCCATCAGTGGCAATGATATGTATCCGTCAGGGCGTACAACAATCGACTGGCTGAGTTCCGGGTTACGCCAGACATGGACCTCAACCGTGTCGCCGACACCTATTTCGTAAGGCTGAGTTTCCATTTCTGACATCGCCGGCATTTCCGAGGAAGAGGGAAGGCCTGAGCAGCCTGCGATGATAAAAGACAGTGCAGCGAGTATTCCCGCCCGTAATAAAGTGAGCATATCCATAGGTAGACTCCGATTCCTTATCATTTCATTTTGCATTGCTACCGAACCCCTTTACCGAGGAGAACCACTTCCACAGTCTGGATCATGATCAGCAGATCCATCATCAGACTGTGATTTTTCGAGTAATATAGATCGTATTCCAGCTTGCCTTTGGCATCTTCAATAGAGGCACCATAAGGGTATTTAAGTTGCGCCCAGCCCATTAATCCAGGTTTGACGTAATGACGGGTGTCGTAAAAGCGGACTTTTTCGTTTAGCTCAGAGACAAATTCCGGCCGTTCCGGCCTTGGTCCGACGATGCTCATCTCACCTATTATCACGTTATAAAGCTGAGGCAGCTCATCCAGCCGGGTATTCCTTATGAACGCGCCTACACGGGTGACCCGATTATCGTTGGCACTGGCCCAGCGCGCCTTGCCATCTTTCTCGGCATCCTGGCGCATACTCCGGAACTTGTAGATCCGAAACTCTCTGCCCAGCAGCCCTACCCGCTTCTGGCTGTAAAGGATTGGCCGGCCAGATTCAAGCACTACCGCCAGCGCGGTAAGGACAATAAACGGAAACATGATGGCCAGCAGAGACAGGCTGATAAACAAGTCCACCACTCGCTTGGCGAAAGCGCGGCTCCTGGATGCCTTGAACCCTTCAGAAAACATAATCCAGGAGGGGTGAACCATATCCAGTTTGGCTTTCTTCAGCTCCCGCTCGTAAAAATCCACGGCGTTCGTGACTTCAATACCTCTGAGTTTGCACTCCATTAAGTCAGAAATCGGGAGCTGTCCACCTTCTGTCCGACGACGTTCGTGTTGCGCTATCACAATTTCCGACACTTTGTTCTGGACACAGAACTCATAGAAATCGTTGGGGACAGGCAACAGCTTGTCTCCGGCGACAGCGTTCGTCGAGGTATCAGCAATACAGCCAATAATCCGGATCCCGAGGGCCTGCATGTTTTGTTCGTATTCGTCCAGAAGAACCGCCGCGGAATCGCCTGCGCCAAAAATCACGACGCGCCGGACAATCTGATCCGCGTCAACAATCCTCAGGAACCCAAGACGAATAAGCACAACCGCGAGAGATGCCAGTATCACAGCCCAGAAAAGGTTATCGCTCCCGGGATCTGCAGAGGGCAGAAAAAGATAGAGAACCTTGAGCCCTATGCCGCCGACAAAGCAGTAGGCGACTAACGTGCGGAAAAACAATGAAGGCAGGCTTTCCCGGACCATAGCCAGGTACCCGCCCATGGCCAGAGTGCCGCAGCTCAACACCAGAGCAAACAGAGTTGCCGCCCCCGGATCAGTCGGGGTGGGCGCGACATTAAAACCCACCAGTGCAAGGAACAACGGCAACAAAGAGAAAATCGCGAACAAAACGCCAAATTCCAGTGCACCGAGTACCAGGTACGGGATATGTAGGTAATGTTTTCTGAATCGTATATATGACACGCCGTACTTCCTTGTCGTCTGTTAAGCAATCAGCGACAGACCAACGTCAAATTTTCTGGCATCTCCGTTCAGCTCTTCTGCTGACGGTTTTTTGTTCTGTTCATTCTGAGGACAAGTGTAACCAACCTCAACCATTTTGTATCTTTGTGTAACATATTTTTACATTGCGTTTCTTTTTGTGTAGTTTTTGGCCACCTTTGATAGTATATGTCACTGGAATGGGTAAGAATCGAGAACCCGCTGAAAGCTGGTAAGGAGTACCAATGTTTAGCCCCGAGCGCCCCCGGTCTGAAAAAAACAACACTCAACCGGCAAAACCTGGCACCACTACCGGCAGCGTATTGCACGCTATGAGTATAGACGTTGAAGATTACTTTCACGTAGCAGCGCTAGCCAATGTGGTCAGACCAGACCAGTGGGACACGCTGCCGTCCCGGGTGGAGCAAAACACAGAACAGCTACTCGCACTCTTTGAAAAGCATCAGGTCAAGGCTACGTTTTTTGTCCTGGGCTGGGTGGCAGAACGCTTCCCGGCCCTGATCCGAAAGCTGTCGGACAATGGCCACGAAATAGCCTCCCATGGCTACAGCCACCAGCTGATCTACAATCAGACTCGCGAAATCTTTCGGGATGAAACCCTTCGGTCGAAGCATCTTCTCGAAGATATTACCGGGAATGCAGTAGAAGGGTATCGTGCTGCCAGCTATTCGATTACAAGAGAGTCTCTCTGGGCACTCGACGTACTCAGCGAATCCGGATTTACCTGGGATTCCAGTATCTTCCCGATCCGTCATGACCGGTATGGTATTCCGGATTCGCCTTCCGAGCCCTACTCCATTGAAACCGCCAATGGCAACATCATCCAGGAGTTTCCACTGACCACAGCACATGTTCTGGGGCTGTCGATTCCAGCGGCGGGGGGCGGTTACTTTCGCCAGTTTCCATACCCGGTATTTCGTTATCTTTTCCGTAATGCTTCCGGATTTGGTACCCGCCCGCAGATGTTCTATCTCCATCCCTGGGAAATTGATCCGGGACAGCCAAGGTATAATAACGCAAGCTGGTTTTCCCGGTTCCGGCACTATACCAACCTCGATCGGTGTTACGACCGGCTTGAACGCCTGCTTCAGGATTTCCGGTTCGGCACCGTTTCTGAGAGCTATAATGCCTATGAGTCGAATAGAACCCTGCTACGCAGCAATGAAATGATACGACTGGCCTAATAACGCAAAGCCACAGACAGGAAGTAACGATGTATCTGGATTTTTTCGGTCTGCACAGGCACCCCTTCCGCATCACCCCGGAAGACGACTTCATCTACATGAGCCAGCAACACTCGCGGGCTTACGTCTACATGTCTTCGGCGATCTGGACATCCGAAGGCTTTGTGGTTATCAGTGGCGAAATTGGCTCCGGAAAGACCACCCTGCTGAAAAAGACCATTCGTAATCTGGACGGTGGTCTGAAATTGCTTGGCATCTCCTACACCAACCTTGAATCGAAGGATCTGTTCGGCCTGATACTGCGAAAAGCCGGGCTGAAAGTGGAGAATGACACCAAGGTTGCAATGCTCTTCCAGATCACCGAATACCTCGAGCAAATGGCGGCCGAAGGCACGCCGGTTGTGCTTGCCATCGACGAAGCCCAGAACCTGACCCGCGAAAACCTGGAGGACATCCGGATGCTGACCGGCATGGAGAGCATGGGAGGGCCTTCCATGCGGGTGATCCTGCTTGGCCAACCGGAGTTGAAACAGGCTGTTGCAGCCATCCCGCAGTTATCACAGAGAGTGAAGCTTTTCTTTCACCTGGAAGGTTTGAGCGAAAAAGAAACAGCGGAATACATTGATTATCGGCTCCTTGTGTCCGGTCATGGCGGAAACAGGCTTTTTGACGAGAGTACGATCCGTGAAATTCACCAACTGAGCAAGGGCATTCCACGGCTTATCAATAAGCTGTGTGACGGTATGATGATGTGTGCCTATTCAGAGGATAGACCGTTCATCGACCCCCATGACCTCCAGAGTATCCGGAAGGATCTACTGGGTGAAGACCTGCCAACCCTGTCCCCGGAACCCAAAGAGGCCAACAAGAAATCGTCTGCACGGCCCGTTGAATCGTCTGGCTCACGAGTGGACGGCGCGAACAGCACCGCAAGTGCCCTGAGCCGCATTGCCGACGCACTCGAGAGCATCGATAACAAACTGGCAAACGTGTTCCCCGAAGAAGCTCAAAATCGAAGAGAGCGACCCAATAATGTAAAACCTCTCTCGCCTAACCGAAAGAAGTAATGGGGTTGCCGTCACCGGCGTTCACTCAGATCACAAACAACGTTACAAATTCATGGACGGGTGTGCTCTCAAGCCACACCTGATCCTTGCAAAGTGCCTGAATACGGTCGCATTGGGGCGCCGGGAACCGGGTCGCCAGATTGTTCCGGAACTTGTCTTCGAGCAGCGGAATGCCATCCTTCCTGCGCCGACGGTGCCCGATGGGATACTCAACCGCGACCTTATCGGTGCTGGAGCCATCCTTGAAAAACACCTGAATGGCATTGGCAATGGAGCGCTTGTCTTCTTCCAGGTATTCACGGGTGTAGCGTTCGTCTTCCACCACTTCCATCTTGTCCCGCAGTTCGTCGATCGCCGGATGGGCCTGGTGGAAGCTGTCTTCGTAATGTTCTGCCGTCAGGCTTCCAAAAATCAGCGGTACAGCCGTCATATACTGCAGGCAGTGGTCCCGGTCAGCCGGGTTGGCCAGCTTGCCCACCTTGGATATGATTCGAATGGCCGACTCGTGGGTAGTCAGTACAATTCTGTCGATGTCGTCCAGCCGGTCTTTTACCTCCGGATGAAGCGTCACTGCTGCCTCGGCAGCCGTCTGGGCATGGAACTCTGCCGGGAAAGAAATCTTGAACAGAACGTTTTCCATCACATAGCTGCCAAATGGCTGTGGCAGTGAGAACTTGCGCTCGTCCTCTGGTTTCAGTTTCTGGTCCTTGTTGGTCTTGCTGAACAACACGTCGTAAAAGCCCCACTGGGGAGCGGTCAGTACGCCCGGAATGCCCATCTCTCCGCGCATGGCCATATCGGCCAGTCGCACACCACGGGAACTGGCGTCGCCTGCTGCCCAGGATTTTCGGGAGCCGGCATTCGGAGCATGGCGATAGGTTCGCAGTGCCTGCCCGTCCACCCAGGCGTGAGACAGTGCTGCAAGCAGCTGTTCTCGGCTGGCGCCCATGAGTTTCGCCGCCACGGCGGTAGAGGCCACTTTAACCAGCACAACGTGGTCCAGCCCTACCCGGTTAAAGGAGTTCTCCAGCGCCAACACGCCCTGAATTTCGTGGGCCATAATCATGGATTCCAGCACATCTTTCATGACCAGGGGCGATTTACCCTCGGAAATCCGCCTCTGCGACAGGTAATCCGCCACCGCAAGAATGGCCCCCAGGTTGTCGGAAGGATGGCCCCACTCCGCCGCCAGCCAGGTGTCGTTGTAATCCAGCCAACGCACGATGCAACCAATATCCCAGGCCGCTTTCACCGGATCCAGCCGGAACTGTGTGCCCGGCACCCGGGCACCATGGGGAACCACGGTACCTTCCACCAAAGGGCCAAGATGCTTGGTGCACTCGGGGAAACGCAACGCCAGCAAGCCGCAACCCAGCGTATCGATCAGGCAGTTGCGGGCCGTATCCCAGGCTTCCTCGCTGTCGATCCTGTATGTGAGTACGTAGTCCGCAATCTCCTGCAGCACATGGTCATAATCCGGACGTTCATTAACATCGAAAGTTGCTGACATATTAAAGCTCCCCGGTCAGTGTTTTGAGTATGGCCCGAACGAAAATGCCCCTGGCCACATACCCTCTATCTCAATGATAGAAGATCTATGGTCCAGGGGCATTCTCAGTCGGGGTTACCGAAGTTGTTCAGCCAACCTCAGAGTCGGCGATGATCAGAACGTATCGCCGGGCACCCTTACCTGTCCTTCCATGATGATCCGCGCGCTGCGGCTCATGATCGCTTTGGTGGCCGTCCACTGACCATTTACTTCTTTCGCCACAGCCCCAACACGCAATGTGCCGGATGGGTGCCCAAAGGTAACGTGAGTCCGGTCACCGCCACCAGCGGCAAGGTTCACCAGGGTACCGGGAACCGCCGAGGCAGTGGCAATGGCCACAGCTGCCGTGCCCATCATGGCGTGGTGCAGTTTGCCCATGGACAACGCGCGCACCAGCACATCCACGTCATTCGGGGTGATGGTCTTGCCACTGGATGCCACGTACTCCACCGGTTTGGCCACAAACGCCACTTTCGGTGTGTGCTGACGGCTAACCGCCTCACTGATGTCCTTGATCAGGCCCATCTTCACGGCACCGTAGGCACGGATGGTTTCAAACCGATCCAGCGCCTGCGGGTCGTTGTTGATGGCGTCCTGCAACTCAGTGCCCTTGTAACCGATGTCCTCGGCGTTCAGGAAGATGGTCGGGATGCCGGCATTGATCATGGACGCTTTGAGAGTGCCAATGCCCGGCACTTCCAGATCGTCGACCACATTTCCGGTGGGGAACATGGCGCCGTCGCCATCCGCCGGATCCATGAATTCCACTTCGATCTCGGCCGCGGGAAAGGTCACACCATCCAGCTCAAAATCGCCGGTTTCCTTGACCTCACCGTCAATCATCGGCACGTGTGCGACGATGGTTTTCCGAATATTGGCCTGCCAGATGCGCACCGTGCAGATACCATTTTCCGGGATCCGCTCTTTGGCTACAAAGCCCCCGTGAATAGCAAAGGCGCCGACAGCCGCTGTCAGGTTGCCGCAGTTACCGCTCCAGTCGACAAAGGGTTTATCGATGGATACCTGACCAAACAGGTAGTCGACATCGTGATCCGGCTGGGTTGGCTCCGCCAGAATCACCGACTTGCTGGTGCTGGAGGTGGCATTGCCCAGGCCATCGATCTGCTTCTGATAGGGATCGGGGCTGCCGATCACCCGCAGTAGCAGCTTGTCGCGGGCCTCGCCGGGAACCTGGCAAGGTTCAGGGAGATCCTGCAGGCGAAAAAACACGCCCTTACTGGTCCCGCCACGCATGTAGGTGGCCGGGACTTTGATCTGATTCGGAAAGCTCATGTGAATGCCTCTTTTTAAAGCATTTTTTGCCACGGAATCCACGGAAGAACACGGAAAAAAGAAACAAAAGATTAAAGATTGCCACGAAACCCACTAAATCCACGAAAAGAAAAGCCAAGGCTCTTTTCTTTCATTTCGTGTTCTTTCGTGGGTTTAGTGGCTAAAAAATTTCTTTGTTTTTGTCTTTACCTTCCGTGGTTTCCGTGGATTCCGTGGCCAATAAAGTCCTTAAGCGGCCCCTTCGGCAGCCAGGAAGTCCTGGGCGAAGCGCTGGAGTACGCCACCGGCGGTGTAGATCCGCAGTTCGGCGGCGGTGTCCAGACGACAGGTTACCGGCACTTCCACGGTCTCGCCGTTCTTGCGATGGATAACCAGTGTCAGTTCCGCGCCCGGGGCAATCTCGCCTTTCACATCGTAGGTTTCGGTGCCATCGATGTTATAGGTGTGGCGGGTTTCGCCTTCCTTGAACTGCAGCGGCAATACGCCCATGCCCACCAGGTTGGTGCGGTGAATGCGCTCGAAGCCTTCGGCCACGATCACTTCCACTCCGGCCAGACGAACACCTTTGGCTGCCCAGTCACGGGAAGACCCCTGACCGTAATCGGCGCCGGCGATGATGATCAGCGGCTGCTTGCGGTCCATGTAGGTTTCAATGGCTTCCCACATACGGGTGACTTCGCCTTCCGGCTCAATACGCGCCAGAGAACCCTGCTTCACTTCACCGTTTTCGTCCCGAGCCATCTCGTTGAGCAGTTTCGGGTTGGCGAAAGTCGCTCGCAGAGCGGTCAGGTGATCACCACGGTGGGTTGCGTAGGAGTTGAAGTCTTCCTCTGGCAGGCCCATCTTGTGCAGGTATTCCCCAGCGGCGGAGTCCATCATGATGGCGTTCGACGGCGACAGGTGATCCGTGGTGATGTTGTCACCCAGCACGGCAAGAGGACGCATACCGGTCATGGTGCGCTCGGCTGCCAGGGCGCCTTCCCAATATGGCGGGCGACGAATATAGGTCGACATCGGGCGCCAGTCGTACAGCGGGCTCTCCGCCTGCTCGACTTCATCCAGATTGAACATCGGGATGTAGACTTCCTTGAACTGCTCCGGCTTCACGAACTCACCAACGATGCGGTCGATTTCCTCATCAGAAGGCCAGATGTCTTTCAGAGTGACCGGGTTGCCGTCTTTGTCATACGCCAGGGCATCTTTTTCGATGTCGAAGCGGATAGTGCCGGCAATGGCATAAGCGACCACCAGCGGTGGAGACGCCAGGAATGCCTGCTTGGCGTACGGGTGAATCCGGCCGTCGAAGTTACGGTTACCGGAAAGCACCGCCGTGGAGTACAGATCACGGTCGATGATTTCCTGCTGAATTTTCGGATCCAGCGCGCCGGACATGCCGTTACAGGTGGTGCAGGCATAAGCCACAATGCCGAAACCAAGCTGCTCCATTTCAGACAGCAGGCCAGCTTCTTCCAGGTACAAACGGGCGACCTTGGAACCTGGCGCAAACGAGGACTTAACCCACGGCTTACGGATAAGGCCCAGCTCGTTGGCTTTCTTGGCCAGCAAACCGGCAGCCACCACGTTACGCGGGTTAGAGGTGTTGGTGCAGGAGGTAATGGCGGCAATAATTACTGCGCCGTCCGGCATCTTGCCTTCTTTCTCTTCTTCCAGCGCCTTGTCCAGGTTCACGGCAATACCCTGATCGTGCAGATCAGACGTGGCCACACGGCGGTGCGGGTTGGACGGACCAGCCACGTTACGAACCACGGTGGACAGATCAAATTCCAGCACGCGCTCGTACTCGGCATCGACCATCTGGTCGGCCCACAGGCCGGTTTCCTTGGCGTACTTCTCAACCAGATCCACCTGCTCCGGCTCGCGGCCAGTCAGCTTCAGGTAATCGGTGGTTTGCTCGTCGATGTAAAACATCGCGGCAGTGGCGCCGTATTCCGGTGTCATGTTGGAAATGGTGGCACGGTCGCCAATGGTGAGACTGGATGCGCCTTCACCGAAGAATTCGAGGTAGGCACCCACAACCCGTTCCTTACGCAGGAACTCGGTAATGGCCAGCACGATATCGGTGGCAGTAATGCCCGGCTGACGCTTGCCTGTGAGCTTCACACCCACGATATCCGGCAGGCGCATCATGGAGGGCTGGCCCAGCATAACGGTTTCGGCTTCCAGGCCACCAACGCCTACGGCGATAACGCCCAGCGCATCAATGTGCGGGGTGTGGCTGTCGGTACCGACACAGGTATCCGGAAAAGCAATCTGGTGGCCGTCTTCATCCGGGCGATGCTGGATCACCGGAGACATCTTCTCCAGGTTGATCTGGTGCATGATGCCGTTACCGGCCGGAATCACATCCACGTTCTTGAAGGCGGTGCGGGTCCAGTTGATGAAATCGAAACGGTCTTCGTTACGACGATCTTCAATGGCACGGTTCTGATCAAACGCATCTTTCTCGAAACCGGCGTGCTCAACCGCCAGCGAGTGATCAACAATCAACTGAGTGGGAACCACCGGATTAACTTTGGACGGCTCACCGCCCTTCTCGGCAATGGCATCACGCAGGCCGGCGAGATCAACCAGGGCAGTCTGGCCCAGAATGTCGTGACACACAACGCGCGCCGGGTACCAGGGAAAATCCAGGTCGCGCTTGCGTTCAATAAGCTGTTTGAGCGAATCAGTCAGAGACTCCGCATCACAACGACGAACCAGCTGCTCCGCCAGAATTTTGGAGGTGTACGGCAGTTTGTCGTAGGAACCAGGCTGGATTTCCTCCACCGCCTGGCGGGTGTCGTAGTATTCCAGGCTGGTGCCCGGGAGGGGTTTTCTGTACTGAGTATTCATGGTTTAGAAATCTCTTGGAATGCTTGATTTGCCACGGAATCCACGGAAGAACACGGAAAAGACCAAAAGAGTAAGGATTGCCACGAAACCCACTAAATCCACGAAAAGAAAAGCGTTAATGCTGTTTTTATTTCGTGTTCTTTCGTGGATTTCGTGGCTAAAAAATGTCTTTGTTTTTGTCTCTTCCTTCCGTGTTTTCCGTGGCTAAAAGAACGTCTTAAGAACGCTCGTCAATCGCCTGCCATTCGGAATGCTCCGGGCCGGTGTAGTCTGCACTCGGACGAATGATCCGGTTGTTGCTGCGCTGCTCTTTCACGTGAGCGGTCCAGCCAGATACGCGTGACATCACGAAAATCGGCGTGAACAGCTGGGTCGGGATGCCCATGAAGTGATAGGCAGACGCGTGGAAGAAATCGGCGTTACAGAACAGCTTCTTCTCGCGCCACATAACCTCTTCGCAGCGAACGGAAACCGGATACAGCACGGTGTCGTTCACTTCTTCAGCCAGCTTCTCGGACCATTTCTTGATAATGGCGTTGCGCGGGTCGGACTCGCTGTAGATCGCGTGACCGAAGCCCATGATCTTTTCCTTGCGCTCCAGCATGCCCATGAGGCCTTCTTCGGCTTCGTCGGCGCTGCTGAACTTCTCGATCAGCTCCATGGCCATTTCGTTGGCGCCACCGTGCAGCGGGCCACGCAGGGAACCGATAGCACCGGTCACACAGCTGTGGATGTCAGACAGGGTGGAAGCACACACGCGAGCGGTGAAGGTGGAAGCGTTAAACTCGTGCTCGGCATACAGGATCAGCGATACGTTCATCACCTGCTCGTGCAGCTCATTCGGCTTCTTGCCGTGCAGCAGTTCCAGGAACACGCCACCGATGGAGTCACACTCGGTATCAGCGGTGTTGATGCGAACGCCTTCGTTGGCGAAGCGGTACCAGTAAGTAATGATGGCCGGGAATACCGCCAGCATACGGTCGATCTTGTCGTCCTGCTCGCTGAAATCTTCCTCGGTTTCCAGGTTGCCCAGCATGGAGCAGCCAGTACGCATTACGTCCATCGGGTGAGCGTTCTTGGGAATCTGTTCCAGAACGGTTCTCAGGGCTTCCGGCAGCTCGCGCTGGGCCTTGAGCTTGGCCTTGTACTCGTCCAGCTCCTGGCGATTCGGCAGTTTGCCACGCAGCAGCAGGTAAGCCACTTCTTCAAACTGGGCATTGTCAGCCAGTACGTTGATGTCATATCCGCGGTAAGTCAGGCCGGCACCGGTTTTGCCTACGGTACACAGAGCCGTTTCACCAGCTACCTGGCCACGCAGACCAGCACCACCAAGTTTCTTTGCTTCAGCCATGATCATCTCCCATTTATACAGTTTTTGGTTTTGTTCAATTTGGCTTGGGTTTGGTGTTCAGGGCGGTCCCTGATGGGTCGCCCATTAAATCGGTTCAGTCTTTTTTCTGGGCGAACAGCTCATCCAGTTTCTGTTCGAAATCGTGGTAGTTCAGGAAATCATACAGTTCCATACGGGTCTGCATCATGTCCACCACGTCTTTCTGGTCACCCTTGTCCAGAATGCTCTGGTACACAGTCAGGGCAGCCTTGTTCATGGCGCGGAAAGCGCTCAACGGATACAGCACCATGGCGGCACCGGCCTCAGCCAGTTCCTGCTTGTTGTACAGCGGCGTGGCACCAAACTCGGTGATGTTGGCCAACAGAGGCACATCAATCGCTTCGGCGAACGCCTTGTAGTCCGACAGCTCATGAACCGCTTCGGCGAAGATGCCGTCAGCACCCGCTTCGATGCAGGCCTTGGCACGATCAATAGCCGCTTCCAGACCTTCCTTCTGGAACGCGTCGGTACGGGCCATGATGAAGAAATCCTTGTCTTCACGGGCATCGGCAGCTGCTTTTACGCGATCAACCATTTCCTCTTTGGAGACAATTTCCTTGTTCGGACGGTGGCCACAACGCTTCTGGGCAACCTGGTCTTCAATGTGTACCGCAGCGGCACCGGCACGTTCCATCTCGCGGATGGTGCGGGCAATGTTAAAGGCTCCGCCCCAACCAGTGTCGATATCCACCAGCAGCGGCAGATCAGTGGCTGAACAGATGCGATGCACGTCTTGCACTACATCGTTCATGGTGGTCATGCCCAGATCCGGCAGACCATAGGAAGCATTCGCCACCCCGCCACCGGAAAGGTAAATGGCCTGATGCCCTACACGCTCGGCCATCATGGCAGAGTACGCATTGATGGTGCCGACGATCTGCAGCGGCGTGTTTTCTTTCAGGGCTTTGCGAAAACGCGCCCCCGGTGAAAGTTTGTTAGCCATGGTTTCTTACCTCCCAGTCAAGTGGTCAAACGCTAAATAGTTAAAACGCCTTCTTTGATCTTTTCTTCGATGTTCTGTCGCGCGGCATTGATGTGTCTTTTCATTAGAAACTCCGCGAGCTCGCCATCACGTCGGGCCAGGGCCTCGACAATGTGCCGGTGTTCTCCCAAGGCCATATGTGGCCGCCCGGCAGACGTGCTCAGGCGGTAGCGGTACATGCGCACCATGTAATACAGATCGCCCAACAGCATCTGGGCAAGCTTGGTGTTCCGGCTACCGGTGGCAATCCGATGGTGAAAATCGTAGTCACCTTCGGCCTGGTAGTAGGCCTGACCCTTGGCCTCCTCGATCATTTTTTCATGAGTATCGAGGGTGGCCTGCAGATCCCGAATTTCCTTATCCGTCATGCGCTCTGCCGCCTGACGAGCGGCCAGACCTTCCATGACTTCGCGAATGCGGTACAGCTCCATCAACTCGGAAGCACTGACGGAAACCACCTTCACCCCGGCGTGGGGACGGCGTACCAGCAAGCCACGGGACTCCAACCGCCCCAGCGCTTCGCGCAGAGGACCACGAGTCAGTTCAAAACGGGAACACAGCTCCAGCTCGCCGATCTTCTCGCCGGGAGCCAGCTCTCCGGTAACAATTGCCGTTTGCAGACAATCAAACGCTTCGTCTGCTCGGGTAGAAGATTGAATAATGGGTTGGTTCATAATGTTGTCAACAAAACATGATATATTAGACTGAAAATTACTCGCCCATCTCGCGATTGTCAACAAAATGAAAAAGCGGCTTGGACTATTTGCTAACAATAGTAGCAACCGAATCTATTGCCAGAGACCACCCCTCCCCCTTGGCCGGTAACTCCGGTAAACTGCAGTAACTCGGTACCTACGAATCAGAAACCAAGGATTTTCACATGATCAGGAAGTGTCTGTTCCCCGTTGCCGGCTATGGCACCCGTTTTCTGCCAGCCACCAAGGCCATGCCCAAAGAAATCCTGCCCATTGTTAACAAGCCTCTGGTGCAGTACGGCGTTGAAGAAGCAGCAGAAGCCGGCATCCATGAGTTCGGGTTTGTCACCGGCCGTGGTAAACGTGCCCTGGAAGACCATTTCGATATCAGCTACGAACTGGAGCACCAGATTGCCGGCTCAGGTAAAGAAGGGCTGCTTACCTCC
Source organism: Marinobacter sp. (assembly GCA_031580735.1). Taxonomy (GTDB): domain Bacteria; phylum Pseudomonadota; class Gammaproteobacteria; order Pseudomonadales; family Oleiphilaceae; genus Marinobacter. Next base: position 8,298 of record JAVLAV010000007.1, on the reverse strand, counting down.
ATCCGCGACCTGATCGACAACAACACCTTTGCCTTCACCCGTCAGAATGAAATGAAAGGCCTGGGCCACGCCATCCTTACCGGCCGCAACCTGATGGGCGACAGCCCGTTTGCCGTGGTACTGGCCGACGACTTCTGTGTCGGCCCCGAAGGCGAGGACGGGGTACTGGCGCAGATGGTCAAACTGTATAACCAGTTCCGCTGTTCAATAGTCGCCATAGAAGAAGTGCCTGAAGATGAAACTCACAAGTACGGTGTGATTGCCGGTGAGTCCATGAAAGACGGCCTTTACCGCATCACCGACATGGTGGAGAAGCCCGCGCCGGAAGATGCCCCCAGCAACCTGGCGATTATCGGCCGATACATCCTTACACCGGATATCTTCGAGATCCTGGAAAACACGCCACCGGGCAAGAATGGCGAAGTTCAGATTACCGATGCCTTGCTGGAGCAGGCGAAAAATGGCTGTGTGCTGGCCTATCAGTTCAAGGGAAAGCGTTTTGACTGCGGCAGTATCGATGGCTTTGTAGACGCCACCAACCATGTTTACGAGAACGTCTACAAGAAAGGCAAGTAAGCCCCAAAGGCGTGATCAGCGCCTCAGAAGTTGCAGTACCATGCGCCGGTTGTCCGTATCACTCCTGCGGAACCGGCGCAGCAATTCCACCTCTTCTTCCGTCAGCTGTACCTGCTCGATCTGCTCTTCCAGTTTCTCCAGCGACAACAGCAGGTCGTCACTCGTGTCGAGCGCAGCAATACCCGGTAATTCAAGCTGACCATCGTCTTCGGGTTCATCCGGTTGCAGGTGCAGCATGCCATGTACCTCTGTCATCTGGACCGGGGCGAGCCCCCGGAAAATGCCCGAAGAAGTGAATCGTTCTGGAAATATAGCGTACATACAGGATGACGCTCAATCTGCCTATACTGATCACGACACTCATGGAACAGGATGTTTATGGCGGCAAAGACACTGGATATCGACTCGGCATGGGAACTGGTGCTCAAGGAAGCAGATCAGTCCAATGTGACACATTCCTGGCTGCGCACCGGTACAACGCCCGCAGAGGTCAGTAGCTGCGACACGCCGCAGCTGGCACAGTTCACCACCGGTGCAGCAAAAGATCTGCTATCCGTATTCCTTCCTCTCTGTTCACCGATACCCGAAGGCGGCCGGTCAAGGGTTATCGGCCAGTTGGGGCAGAGCCTGGACGGGCGCATCGCAACGGTAACCGGCCGCTCACGCTTCATTAACGGTGACGATGGCATCACCCATTTACATCGGATACGGGCTGTCTCTGATGCGGTGATTGTCGGCGCCGGCACTGCGGCTACCGATAACCCCCGCCTTACTGTTCGCCGCACGCCCGGCCCAAACCCGGTACGGGTTGTTATAGACCGCCATCGCCGGGTGCCCGACAGTCACTCCCTGTTCACCGACGGCGAGGCACCTACCCTGCGCCTGGTGGCCGGCAGTTATGAAAGACAGAAACACACGAGCATTCCGCCCGGCGTTACCGAGGTGCCCTGCCTTGGCGATCCGGATGCGGAAACCCCAACGGATCCAGCAAGGATCCTGGAGGTGTTGGCAGATTTCGGGCTTAGAAAGGTTTTTGTGGAAGGCGGCGGTGTAACGGTTTCGTCATTTCTGGGCGCGGGTTTACTGGACCGCCTTCATGTGCTGGTCGCCCCAATGATTATTGGCAGTGGCCGGCCGGCGTTTTCGCTTCCGGAGATCGATTTTCTCGACGATGCCTTCCGGCCGAAAGCGCAGATGGTCAATCTTGGCAGCGACATGCTGTTTGACCTGGACTTCTCCTGATCCGGCTCAAGCCAGTCGCGGCCTGCCGGCAAACACCAAGATCATGCCCGGCAGGCTGGATACCAGAACCAAAGTACCGTAGCCCACGCTCAGTGCCACGCCCTGCTCTGCCGGCAACCCAGCCATGGGCCAGAGCATAGCAGCAGCGCCTTCTCTGACGCCCCAGCCAGCAACCGTCAGCGGAATCACCATGCTCAGCAGCAGAATACTGCCCAGCGCAACCATCAAAAGCACGGTCTGAAAGCTCTCCAGATACCCTGCGCCCCAGGCCAGACACAGGAACACGCCCAGATAACTGGCCAGTACCAGCAGGGATGAGCCGATCTGCGCCGGCAACATTGGCCAACCCAGCAAGGACTGAAACAAGTCCCGACGAAGATGTGTCAGATAGCCTGCCAGCCGTTCGACCAACCCGAACGTCAAAGCCATCCAGGTCACAAAAATCAGGCCTGTGATGCCGTAAACAAGCCACAAACTGTTCCCGACAGGCAGCGAAGCAAACCGGCCGGATTGAGACAGCCAGCCAACAGAGGCGGCAACCACCACAGCCAGCACCACCTGGCCCGACAAACGCTCGATAGCCACCCCGTGAACAGCAGACAGCCGCTGCCCCGCTCCATTGCCATGTCGCCAGGCCCGGTTAACATCTCCGAGCACACCGCCGGGTAACACCTGATTCAGAAACGTGGCCAGGTAATATTCACGGACGGCAATGCCGAAAGGCAGCGAAAGCCCGAGACGCTCCACCGTATACCGCCAGCGCCAGGCCGACAGGAGCACCTGAAAAACCGTAAGGGTGAGAGCCGGCAGAAGAATAAGCGGAGACACTCGGCCTAGTTCCTGCCTGAGTGATTGACCGTCCACGGCCCAGATCACCAGGCCCATCACGAAAGCGGTAAAAAGCCAGCGTGCCGCCAACCGGGTGATTCGGGTGTTCAGGCTTGCCAAGACGCCTCCCCCGGGGGCAATGCCAGCAAATCAATGTGGTTTACCGACACCTTGAGAGCCCCTTCTGCCAACTGCGCGCTTCGGGATTGCAACCAGGTTTGCAGCCGTTCACCGAAGCCGGGATCAATCTCGGTTGCCGCTTCCACCCAACCTTCCATCAACATCCGGATCAGGCTCGAATCGCCGGCATCCAGTTGCCAAGGAGATTCATCAAGCTCAACCTGATAGCCTTTATCAGCAAGCAGGCCTTGCAATACCGCGACGGCATCCGGGCCCAGCGCCGCGCCGGTGCCTTTGTCGCCATGCTGGTGCCGGTTAACCAGATCCCGAAGCATTGAATCGTCCGGGTGCACCGGCGACAACTCGAAACTTCCGGCGTAGCTCAATACCACTAACACCGCGGATTTCCTTGCAGTTGCCGCATCAACCAACATGCTGAGCCAGGCCTCAGACACCAGATCAATCAACGCTGAGGCCGTAATTAACGAGGCCGCCTCCGGCAGGCGCTCTTCCATGTTGCCCGGAGTCAGTTGTATCACTTCCGTTTTATAAGGCACCCCCAAAGTCTCCACGCGCTGTTTTGCCTCGCGCAGCAATTCTGCATCCTGATCAATCGCCAGCCAGGTCTGAGGCACCTTAAGAGAACGAACCAGAAACATCGCATTGGAGCCGCGCCCGGCACCGAGATCAACAACCAGAGGCGGTTGGGCACGGCTTTCAGCCGACCGGGACTCATATTGTTGTTTCAGCCAGTGACTTAACCGGTTGGTCAGCTTCCGGGAACGGGCCCGGTGATCCGCAGACTCCCTCGCCGTCAGCCAGTTGCCGGCAAACACAGAATGCCGGTGCAGGCCCCCGAAATCGTGAAGCGCCCGACTAAAGTCAGCAGCGGTGTCTTGCCAGCTCCGGATTCGCTCTGATTCGCCGAAGGCCAGATTGCGGGCGTGAGTGAGTTCTTCCGGATTTTCCAGCCAGTTCCTGATCCGGGCGGAAAGCGCCTGCACGTCACCCGCCCCGAACTGGACAACCCCGGGCCGGGCTGCGGTATTGGCAAGGGCACCGCCGTTTGACGAAATGATTGGCAGACCGGCGGCCAGCGCTTCATCAATGACCATGCCATAGCCTTCATAAAGCGAGGGAAACACGAAAAAATCCGCGCGGCGGTAAAGCCCGGCAAGCTCATCGTCCTCCAGTTCACCGGTCAACTTTATACGCTGCTCAAGGCCCGCCTTTGCAATCAGCCGTCGCACGCTATCGGCGTAGCCCGGATCACGGAAACAGGAGCCTGCCAGTGTGCATTCCCAGGGCAGCGTTGCCAGGCTCTGCAATGCCTCGACCAGATGGTGCTGGGCTTTTCTCGGCGACAGGTGTGCCACACACAAAAGATGAGAAGAGCCTTGCCCCCGGGCTCCGCCGGAAGGCATGCCACAAGCTTTGACAACTCCCGGTTCAGCCACCCGGACATCACCCTGAGCTACCCCGTAATCAGCCAGCCTTTGTGCAGTGTGGTGACTGGTCGTTATGGTGCCGGACACAAATCCCAGGGCACGCTTTTCCGACTCATAAAACCATTGTTTATCCGCCTCATCGAGACCCGTTTCGTCCGCCAGAGGGTGGTGAACCAGGGCCAGTAATTTCAGGCGTTCATGATGTTTTTCAATAATGTCCGCCAGCCCGCCCATGGCGAGGCCATCCAGCACCACCCAGGTGCCGGCAGGCATCTGGCAAAGCTGCCAATCCAGTGCTTGCCGGGCTTGATCATCCGGCCGGGGAAACCGGCCCGGTAACCCGGTCACCCGCGCATTCTGGCCCCGCTCGCTCAGGGTCTGTACCAGTTTACGCACATAGCGATACCCGCCTGTGTTCTGTTCCGGATCGCCGGGAACCAGAAACTCGATTACCCCCGGAACTTCAGATGCCGGCATGGTAGCTGGCCCAGGCAATATGGGATTCGGACAAAGTGACTTTCAGGCTGATAATACCCTGCCCGGTCTCACCCAGCCGACCGTCGTGTATGGCGGACGCCATGCGATCAAAAACCAGCTTGGCCATGAACTCAGTGGTGGTATTACGCAGAGCCAGTTCCGGCAGCTCATCCAGATTCTGCATGTTGAACTCGGCAAGGATCTCTTTCAGAACCTCGGAGGCAAGGCCGATATCAACAACCAGATCGTCCTTGTCGAGTTGATGGCGTTCGAACGTTACGTCCACCACATAAGTGGCACCGTGCAGTTTCTGCGCCGGACCAAAGATCTCACCGTTGAAGCTGTGCGCAATCATCATGTGGTCCCGGACTGTCAGGCCGAACATAGCGTCTCCTTGGCTGGTTATTATCTGGGGTCAGTAAACAATGCGATGGCACAGGGTGTTCCGGCCATCGATGAGAATGCGTGCCATGGATTTTGGCAGATCATCGAACCGGCATTCACCGGAAATCAGAACATCCAGGGTTTGGTCCTGCAGCAGTTCCAGGGCAAGTGCGAGTCGTTTGCGGTAATCCCAGCGCGGAACCCTTACCGGGGAAATCTGGCCAACCTGGCTGGATTTCAGAGTCAGCCGGCGGGGATGAAACGCAGCGCCGAGAGGCGCAGACACCGGCTGGTCGCCGTACCAGCTCATTTCTACCAGGGTGGCCTCCTGGCCGGCCAGGCTCAGGGCGGTTTCAAGGCCGGAAGGATGGCCACTGGCGTGTACCACCAGATCATGATCGTCGGGTGCAGAGCCGGCACTGAACACAAGGCCCAGAGCTTCTGCTACCGCCTGCCTCTCAGGATTGGTATCAATCGCCGTTACCCGGGTACCGGGAATACGGCTGGCGAGCCAGGCCACGAGAAGCCCGACGACACCCAGACCCACCACGGCAATGCGGTCGCCGACTCCCGGCAAACCGTCCCAGAGTCCATTCACGGCAGTTTCCATATTGGCGGCGAGTATGGCCCGCTCTGGCGGTAACCCCGCCGGCAGTGGTGTTACCGCCGCCATCGGCACCCGGTAGCTGTCCTGGTGCGGATAAAGACAGAAAACCATTTTTCCGCGAAGCTCGGCGGGCCCGTCGACAACACGCCCAACGTTGGCATAGCCGTATTTGACCGGCCAGGGGAAATCTCCTTCCTGGAATGGCGCCCGCATACGGGCATATTCGGTTTTCGGCACACGGCCATGAAACACCAGAGACTCGGTACCCCGGCTGATGCCGGAATAGAGAGACTGAACCGTGACGAATTCGCCGGAACTCTCAGCTTCTTCCGGCACCATCAAAGGTGTTTCAAGGATCTCACCTTTACCGGCACCGGTGACCCACCAGGCCCGGGCCATTGTTTGGGCGTTCTGAACATCTGAAGTGGATTGCAATTGAAACTCCTTTTCCTCGTCACGGCGCCTGAGCTGAACCTTCGGATCCGTCTCCGGTCCACGGTCGTAAGCACAGGCAGATGTATCAACTATAGTGAGTGTACAGCGCATCCGGAGTTTTTGATGCCTGCAAACCTATACGCTGGAGTTCGATAATGGATTCTAACGGCCATTCAGCTTCAATCAGGATTCCGCTGCCGCTGGATCTGGCCTGGGGTTTCGGCCTTGTGCTCAGCCTCAGCCTTGCCGCTGCCTGGCTCACCGACCCACCAGCGCTGTTCTTTGCTTTTGCGGTATTGCTTTACGGTGCCGTTGCCGGATGCGTGATTCGCTACTGGCCGGCTGGCCGGGACTTTGGCTGGGCTAACCGGGCAACCCTGCTCAGGGGCAGTCTGGTGATCGTTCTTGTGGCACTGGCACCCTTTGCCGACCATGTTGAAGGCAGTCTCTGGCTTTATGGCTGGATGGCACTACTGGCGCTGATTCTGGACGGAGTGGACGGCAAGGTGGCTCGGGCCACCGGATCTCAAAGCGACTTCGGCGCCCGGTTCGACATGGAACTGGATGCACTGTTTATTCTGGGTTTGTGTGTTGCCGTTCTGGCGCTGGGGAAAGCCGGTATCTGGGTGCTGGCCCTGGGCCTGATCCGCTACGCGTTCATGGCTGCCAGCCATGTTGTGCATTGGCTCAACAGCCCCCTTCCTGAAAGCTTCCGACGCAAGACGGTCTGCGTATGGCAGATCGTCACCCTTTTGGTGGCCGTGTTACCGCCGGTCACCGACCTTTTTGCCAGCATTACCCTTGCAACGGCACTTGCCCTGCTTGCGTGGTCGTTTTATCTGGATATCCGCTGGCTTTATCAAAGGAGAGATTCAAATGATGAGCTTTAACGTGAAATCCCTAGCCCTTTCTGCAATCGCTCTGCCCGCCGCCGTGGCGCTCAGCCCGGCAGCAATGGCAGAACCGAAAACCTACGAGATTGATGACGAGCATTTCTCCATGATGTTTGAAATCATGCACATTGGCTACGCCCCGGTAATGGGCATGTTCCGAGACGTAGAAGGCGAATTTGTGTATGACGAAGAGACCCGGGAACTCCTGTCCGGAAAACTGGTTTTCCAGAGCGACAGCGTGTTCACCAACCATGACGAGCGCGACAAGCACCTGCGCAGTGATGATTTCCTGAACAGCAAAAAACATCAGGACATTACGTTCACCATTACGGACTTTGAGGCCACCGGAGAGAATACCGGCGTAGTGACCGGCGACCTTGAGCTACTGGGCCAGACCCGGGAGGTGATGCTGGATGTAACCCTCAACAAGGCAGAGCAGTACCCTATCGGCCACGAGGAATACACACTGGGCCTCAGCGCCTCCACTACCCTGAAGCGCAGTGACTGGGGTATGACCTACGGTCTGGATCCCGCTCTGGTGGGTGATGAGGTTAATCTGCGATTCGGCTTTGAGGCGATTCAGGAATCCGGATGGTTCTGAACATGAGGAGCAGGAAACCGCATAAAAGTGGTTGACCCTTATCCGCAGAATCAGTATATTTCGTCCCCGTTGCAGAACACAGGACCATAGCTCAGTTGGTTAGAGCGCTGCCTTGACATGGCAGAGGTCGGCAGTTCAAATCTGCCTGGTCCTACCATTTCTGCAAGCAGAAGAGTCACTTACCGATATCGGAAGTGGCTTTTTTTGTTTCTGGGCATTAAAGGCTGTTCAGCGCTCAGCGGAACCGGACACAACCACCCGGTCTCGCCCCATACTTTTGGCTTGATAAACCGCTTCATCGATCCGCTGCAATACCTTTTCATAGTCCGGGTCCGACGCCAGAAACTCGCTAACGCCCAAGCTGAGAGTGACTTTCTGGTCAAAACCGAAATCCCGGCCAATTGACGAGGCCGAAAGTTCGCGGATTCGTTCTGCCGTATACAAAGCGTCTCCGGCATGGGTACTCGGCAAAACAATGATGAATTCCTCCCCACCAAAACGAGCCAGTAAGTCATTCTCCCGCAGGCTCTCCCGACATATCGCGCAGACTCTTCGTAAAACTTCGTCTCCTGACAGATGGCCGTGTTGATCGTTAATCTTTTTAAAGTGATCAAGATCGAACATGATCAGCGCAGTCGGATGTCCATAGCGTTTGAATTCACTGAAATGATTATGCAGCTCATCCAG
>JAVLAV010000079.1:0-11572 GCA_031580735.1 Marinobacter sp. | reverse complement strand
TATTCACCGGTACTATGGTCGCGGTAATCCGGCTGGTGCATATGCCAGCAGAACACTACCGGGATACGGCTTTCAGACAATGGTGGATTTACCACTGCCGCTCAGGCCCGTGAACCAGAGCAGGCATGGCTTCTGGTTCTTGTTCGCTGCCCGGTCAGCGCGGGTGATTTTGTGGTCGTGCCAGACAATCTCTTTCATACCGTCGCTCATACCGCCTTACAGCCCCATTCCGGGTAGTTCTCGCGGATAAACTTGTTCAGGTTGCGCTCCGCTTCGGTGTACTCGCGCTTACTCTCACCGGAGGCATCCAGCGCACGCTGCACCATGCCGGCTGCGACCGTCACATTGGTCATCTTGTCGATGAGGATGAAGTTACCGGTGCCAAAATGGTGCTGATAATCCTCCACCACCACCGATTCGGCCAGTTCCACATCGCACAGGCCAATGGCGTTCAGTGCGAGGCCGCCTTCGGCGTCTTCAAAGCGCTCCAGGGTGTTTACGTCGATCTCCTCGATCACCTGGTTCACGTAGCAGTTGGTCACCTTGGTGCCAATCTTGATGCCGTATTCACGACCCGGCACCAGCGCGTCTTCGTTCATCCAGACCAGGTGCGCGGCGAAGCGGTTACCCATGGCCGGAACGTTGTTGGCGTGTACCAGCAAATCGCCCCGGGAAATGTCCACTTCGTCTTCCAGGGTGATGGTAATGGCATCGCCCGGCCAGGCGCGGTCAATTTCGCCTTCAAAGGTGTGAATGCCCTGCACGCGGGAGGTTTTACCGGATGGCAGCACAGCCACCTCGTCGCCCTTGTGCACCACGCCGCTGGCCAGGGTGCCGCAGTAACCCCGGAAATCCAGGTTCGGGCGGTTTACATACTGCACGGGGAAGCGCAGGTCCACGATGTTCTGGTCTTCCCGCACTTCCACCTGTTCCAGGATGTTCATCATGGTTTCGCCGTGATACCAGGGGGTACTCTCACTGCGGTTCACCACGTTGTCGCCGTTCAGGGCGGAGATCGGCACGTAATACACATCTTCCAGGCCCAGCTGGTCGGCCAGTTTCTGGTAGTCGGCCTTGATCTCGTTGAAGCGTTCTTCGGAGAAGTCCACCAGGTCCATCTTATTGATGGCCACCACAATGTGCTTGATGCCCAGCAGGCTGACAATAAAGCTGTGCCGGCGGGATTGGGTGAGCACGCCTTTGCGGGCATCAATCATCACCACGGCCAGCTCACAGGTGGAGGCGCCGGTGGCCATGTTGCGAGTGTACTGCTCGTGGCCCGGGGTGTCGGCGATGATGAACTTGCGCTTGTCGGTGGAGAAATAGCGGTAAGCGACATCAATGGTAATGCCCTGCTCCCGCTCCGAGGCCAGGCCGTCGACCAGCAGGGCCAGGTCCAGCGCTTCGCCAGCGTTGCCCATGCGTTCGCTGTCTTTGTGCAGCGCCGCCAGGTGGTCTTCAAAAATCAGCTTGGAATCAAACAGCAACCGGCCAATCAGCGTGGACTTGCCATCGTCGACACTGCCGCAGGTGAGAAACCGCAACAGGTCTTTGTTTTCGTGCTGGTCCAGGTACGCGAGGATGTCTTCTTCAATCAATGCAGATGCGTGCGACATTAGAAATAACCCTCGCGTTTCTTTTGCTCCATGGAGGCGGCGGAATCGTGGTCAATCACCCGGCCCTGGCGCTCCGAGGTAGTGGTCAGCAACATTTCCTGGATAATCTCCGGCAACGTCTCGGCCTCGGATTCCACCGCGCCGGTCAGCGGGTAGCAACCCAGGGTGCGGAAACGCACCTTCTTCATCATGGGCTGCTCGCCCGGCTCCAGCGGCAGGCGGTCGTCATCCACCATGATCAGCGTGCCGTCGCGCTCCACCACCGGGCGTTCGGCGGCGTAGTACAGCGGCACGATGTCGATGTTTTCCAGGTAGATGTACTGCCAGATGTCCAGCTCGGTCCAGTTGGACAGCGGGAACACGCGAATACTCTCGCCCTTGTTCACCTTGCCGTTGTACAGGTTCCACAACTCCGGGCGCTGATTTTTCGGGTCCCAGCGGTGGAACTTGTCGCGAAAAGAATACACCCGTTCCTTGGCGCGGGATTTCTCTTCATCCCGGCGGGCACCGCCAAACGCGGCATCAAACTCATACTTGTCCAGCGCCTGCTTCAGGGCCTGGGTTTTCATCACATCGGTATGCGTGGCACTGCCATGGGTGAACGGGCCAATGCCCTGCTTCACGCCTTCCTCGTTGGAGTGAACAATCAACTTCATGCCCACCTTTTCCGCCATCTGGTCGCGGAAGGTAATCATCTCCCGGAACTTCCAGGTGGTGTCCACGTGCATCAGCGGAAACGGCGGCTTGCCGGGGGCGAAGGCCTTCATGGCCAGGTGCAGCATGACGGCGGAATCCTTGCCGATGGAATACAGCATCACCGGGTTATCAAACTCGGCCGCCACCTCGCGGATGATGTGCATCGACTCCGCTTCCAGCTGTTTCAGGTGGGTTTTACGGGGAGGGGTTAAGGTCATGTCTAAATCTCTTAATTCCAGAATTGCGCGATGGTACCAACAAAGGCTTCCAACTGCTCTGCCGGAAGGGCGTTAATACCAGCCGCTGCCTGGCGCCCACCACCGGTGGGAAACTGACGCGCAACTTTATCGGCGCCCGTTCGATTATTCAAAGGCGCTCGGATGCTTGCCAGGTAATCACCATCGGCCTTTTCCGTCACAATTGCACAGGCTTTATCCGGGTTCCGGTTGGCCAGCTCGTTGCCCAACACACCACTCACTCGCCGGGCCCAGGCTTCATCGGGCAGTTTTACCACCAGCGAGGTACTGGTTTCAGCAAGTACCGGGGCGGCCAGGCCTTCGGCCATGTCGGCTTCATAGCCATCGCGCAGTCTTTGCCAGGCTTTCGGCTCCGAGGCTATCAGTTCCAATGGGTCCGCAAAGGCCACAAACTCCCGGAACAAATCCGCCGGGTGAAAGTGCAAATCCTCCACGGAAGAGCCGTAGCCGTTGTAGTTGATACACACACCCAGCGTTTTCAGGGCATGGGTTTGGCCATCACTCAAACCGGCCTTTTGCGCCAGCTCCTCACCCACGGCGTTCAGGTTATCGCCAAAGGCTGCCGTAATGGCCCAGTTGTGAAATCGCCCTTCCAGGTGCTTGTCCATCAAAAAGGCGGTGCAGGTGGTGGGCTGGGTATCAATCAGGGCAGTGAAGTTTTCCGCCTGCGGCAGCTGCTCGCCCGGGTAGTGGTGGTCCACATAAAACACCGAAGACCCTGCCGCCAGCAGCTCATCCACTGCGTCACGGTTTTTGTCCAGGCTGACATCCAGAATGTTTACCTGCGAGGGCTCACAGGTAGGCACCTGTTTGACCAGGGCGATATCGCGTTTAACACCGGTGATCAGTGTAGTTACGGCAGGCTCTGCCAGACGTAGTTGAATCAGGGCGCAGATGCCATCGGCATCGCCGTTAAATACATCGTAAATCTTCATACACTCTCTTTATCAAGAAATCAGTTCAATGCTATCCCAGCTACCACCAAGTCTATCCAACAACCCCCGCAAAGCCGGGCTACGGTAAGAAACCCCATCATCCTCCCACCGCCGGCGAACACTCACATGCACCACCGGTTCTACATCCCGCACGATGCGCCGGCGCATGGTGCGGTAGAAGCCTTTGTATTCATTGTGCTGGGGGCCGGTGTGGTCCGGGGCCAGGTTATCCAGGAAGTGGGGCTCGAAAGCCAGGCCGCAGGTTTCTGCCTCACGGGCCAGCCACTGGCCAGCGTGGTCGCCCAGGGCGCGGTTGGGGTAGCCGCCGCCTATGTCGGTGTGCACGCCGGCGAACCACACCTGTTTCAGGTCTACGCCGGCTTTTGGGGTCCACAGGGTTGGCTCGAAATCCTGACGGTTTTCATCAATGGAAACGGCATGGCGGGCGTGGTTGATAACGCTGCCGGGTTCGGTGTCGTGGAACAGATAGCGAGAGGTGCCCAGGGTTCCCAGAAACGGCGCGGGTATGCCCAGTGCGCCAACGGTGTCGAACACGCCCACAAAGTGAACCCGGCCGCCACCGGGCACTGCGTAATCCCGACGAAACGCAGCGGCTTTGCTGCTACCCGGTGCCGAAGCGCGGCTGCGTTGGCGGTACAGCGAATACGCCTTCGCGGCTTTGCCCGCGTGTTCCCGGCGCAGAATACCGCAATTGCCAATCAACCCCGCCAACGACCGAACCGTATACGCACCCCGGCTGAAGCCAAACAGGTACACCGCATCGCCGTCATCGTAGTTGTGCACCAGAAAGCGGTAGCAATCCAGAATGTTCTTGTCGATGCCCTTGCCCGTAGCCCCGCCGGTCAGCGGGTTGCCGTCCGAGCCCACACCCCAATCGTAAAACACCACCTGCTTGTTGCCGGCGGCATCTTCCGGGGCAATGCCACGGGCGATGCGTAAGATGTGGGTGGAAGTGTCAGATTCGGGAGATTGCCAGGTTCCATCTGAGCAGATAATGATGTTTTTCATAATGCCTCCTGTTCCTTGGAGTTAATAAAAATTCCTTTTTTAATCTTTACCAGGCACCCTATCCCCAGCACCCTTACCCGCCACAGTCATGAAGATATACTTGAAGTAAGCACCCACTGTCAGGTTCTCCAGCATCTTCTGGTCCGTCTCTGCCAGCAACTTGGGCGTAGACATATCAATATCATTCACCTGCGCCAACCCGGTAATACCCGGCCGGGCAGCCAGCACACCCCGCTGCTCACGCTCGGCAATCAACTCTTCCTGATTGAACAAACAAGGCCGTGGCCCCACCAGGCTCATTTCGCCTTTCAGCACATTCCACAGCTGCGGCAGCTCATCCAGCTTGGTGCGGCGAAGAAAGTGCCCAAAAGGCGTAATCGCACTGGCACTGGCCAGATGGCTGGCGACAGAGGCGGTGTCTTTTTTCATGGTGCGGAACTTCACCAGGGTGAACGGCTTTTTATTAATCCCTACCCGCTGCTGTCGAAAGATCGGGGAGCCGGTATCAAACAGGCCGATCACCACGAGTACCAACAAAACAGGAAAACCAAACACCAGCCCTAATAATGCAAAGACAAAATCCAGCAAACGAATCACAAAAAATCCTTATTGATCGGGAAAGCAGCGTTTTAACCCATCTTCGACAGCCAGGGGTGGCTGCCAACCAAGTAGATTACGGGCTTTGGAAATATCCACCTGCAAGGAACCCAGCAAGCGCTGGGCAACGGCTTTCTTCCCCAACAAACCGGCGCCAAACATCAGCATACCCGCAGGCACGGGAATCAGCCGGGCGGGCTTACCCATGGCCCGGCCAACGCCGCGCAGTAATTCCGTGGTAGACACATCCTGGCCATCACCGGCAAGAAATACCTGATTGGCAGCGGCGGGGTGATCAATGCACGTAATGATTAAATCAACCAGATTGTCCAAAGCCACGAGTGAACGCTTGTTGTGAATGGCGCCCAAGGGCAGCGGCAACCCTTTCTCAACTAACTTGATCATACTCGCGAAGTTGCCCTTTACACCTGGCCCATACACCAGAGGCGGGCGAATGATGACAACCTCCATCCCGGTTTCAGAAGCAATCTCATGCAGGCCGGTCTCAGCCTCCAGCTTGGAAACACCATAGGGGTCTTCAGGTGCAGGCACATCCTCAGCGGTGAAAGGTTTGCCCTGCGGAGTCTGTTCACCGTTAACCTTGATGGAACTGATATAGATAAAACGAGACACTCCCGCTTTCGCAGCCTGGCGGGCAAGATTAAGCGTGCCTTCTACGTTAACTTTGCGGTACTCCGCCAATGGATCGGGCACCTCGTCTTTCATAATGTGCGCGCGGGCGGCGGTATGGACAACAACCTGTTGATCGACCAAAGCAGCAGACCAATCGGTATTCCCACTCAAGCTTCCAACCAATACCTCACGGCCATTCGCAATTGTTCCCGGCCGCCGGACCGAGCAGGTCAAATCAAAGCAACTTCGCTGGTCAATCTGGTCAGCGACGCGGGAACCTACAAAGCCGGTTGCACCTGTTAATAAAACATTCAAAAAAACAACACCCTATTCAGAAATGCCGCCAGGGCGCTTCCGAAGCTCCAGAAGTTTGAAAGGGATTTTGGTCAGCACCATTAACAGATTGGTATAAAGGTTGTTTTCCCTACAGGCACGTACAATTTCCTGGTTGAGTACCAGGCTGCTTTTTATGCCTCCAGTACTTACACCGCCAGCCCTCATTCTGACAATTACCCGGTCCAACCAGCGATAATTCAGCGTGGCCTTAACCAGCCAGCGCACGAACATTTCATAATCCGCTGAGATTTTCATATCCAAACGGTACTCGCCATACTGCTCATAGACTGTTTTTTTTACAAAAGTGGCAGGATGGGGGGGCATCCAGCCAAACCGTAACTTCCAGGGACGGAAGTGCCCGGCATGGTAGAACCGGCTTACTGTTTTCAGGTCTGGAGGAGTAACAAAAACAACATCACCAAAAACAATGTCTAGTGTTTGGTCCGCCTGAAACGCCTCTACAATCGCAGCAACCACCTCATCGTTCTCGTAAAAATCATCGGAATTGAGGATGCCTACAATATCCCCACTCGCCATACGAATGCCCTTATTCATGGCATCGTAAAGCCCTTTGTCCGGTTCGCTGACGACAGGCCCCAGAGATTGCCGATAATCCGACACCATATCCATCGTGCCGTCATCAGAGCCCCCGTCTACCACGATATGCTCAATATTTGGGTAGGTTTGAGAGCGAACGGACCCAAGCGTATCGGCAATGGTTTTCGCGCTGTTATAGCAAACCGTCACTATGGAGACTTTAGGCAGCGCCTCATCAGGTGCGTCCATACTGGTCCTTCAGCCTCACGATATCGTCCTCTCCAAGATAAGAGCCGGACTGGACCTCAATCAGTTCCAAAGGGATGACGCCGGGGTTCTCCAGACAATGCACCTGCCCGACCGGAATATAGGTAGACTGATTTTCCGTTACCAGAAACTCTTTTTCCCCAACGGTCACTTTTGCGGTACCGCTAACAACGATCCAATGCTCCGCACGATGGTGATGCATCTGCACCGAAAGCCTGGCCCCGGGTTTAACCGATATGCGCTTGACCTGATACCGATCACCGTTGTCAATCGAGTCATACACGCCCCAAGGCCGATATACTTCACGATGATTCATATGCTCATGGCGGCCATCGTTTTTGATCGCTTCAACCACCTTTTTGACATCCTGAACGTCGTCTTTGTGGGCAACCAGCACCGCGTCTTTGGTTTCAACCACAATCAGGTTTTCCACACCCACGGTAGCAACCAGTTTATGTTCGGCATGAATCAGGCTGTTACGGGTATTAATGGCCAACGCATCGCCCTTGCAAACATTGCCCTCAGAATCCTTTGCGCCAATCTCCCACAAGGCTGACCAGGAACCAATGTCGCTCCAACCCGCGTCAAGAGGAATCACTGCCGCATCAGACGTCTTTTCCATTACGGCATAGTCAATCGACTCTTCGGGGCATTCCGCAAAGGCAGCCTCGTCTACCCGTACAAAATCCATGTCCTGGCTGCCACCCTCGAATGCGCGGGTACAGGCGTCCAGAATATCAGGACGAAACTCACGCAGAGATTCAAGATAGACACTGGCCTTAAACATGAACATGCCGCTGTTCCAGTAGTAATCTCCTGAATCCAGATAATCTTGTGCAGTGCCAAAATCCGGCTTTTCAACAAACCGAGCCACCTCAAAACCATGCTGGGGCAGTGATGCCCCCCTTTGAATGTAGCCATACCCGGTTTCAGCATGAGTAGGCACAATGCCAAAAGTCACCAGCTTGTTTTTGCGCGCCAATGCCTCGGCAGCCTGAACGGCTTCCTGAAAAGCTTTGTCATCAGCGATAAAGTGATCTGCAGCGAGCACCAACAACACCGGGTCTTCCCCGTTAACGGTCGCATTCAGAGCAGCGAGTGCGATGGCGGGAGCCGTATTGCGACCAGCTGGCTCCAGTAGAATGTTGGCATCAGTAACCAACAACTGGCGCAACTGCTCTGCCACCATAAAACGGTGTGCTTCGTTACAGATGATGGCCGGTGGCGCTATCTCAAGCCCGTCCAGGCGCGACAAAGTCTGCTGCAAGAGGGTGCTATCCCCGCACAGTTTTAGAAACTGCTTGGGATTCAGCTGACGGGATAACGGCCAAAGCCGGGAGCCAGTGCCTCCGGCCATTACTACTGGGGTTAGCATGTTCCATCCTTCGGTAAGCTAAGGCAAAAAGTTAAGATCTCTTCGAAACGGCTGAAGCAAAGGAAATTAGCCTCTTAAAGCCTCTTGGTTCTCAAGAAACCAGCTATAGGTTTGCTGAAGTCCAGCTTCCAAGCAAATATTCGCCTCCCAGCCCAAAGCTTTTAACCGCGACACATCCATCAACTTACGCGGCGTACCATCTGGCTTACTGGTATCGAAAACAAGCTCTCCCTCAAAGCCGACCACTCGCTTCATGGTTTCAGCCAATTCTCGAATAGTGCAGTCCACACCAGTTCCCACGTTAATATGCGAGAGCATCGGCTGGGTGTTTGTCTGGTAAGTTTCATTTCGTAGATTCATCACATAGACACTGGCCGAGGCCATGTCGTCTACATGCAAAAACTCACGCATGGGTTTACCGCTGCCCCATACCACCACCTCTCTAGCCTTTGCTTCCTTTGCTTCATGGAAGCGACGCATCATAGCAGGAATTACGTGGCTGTTTTCCGGGTGGAAGTTGTCATTCTGGCCATACAGATTAGTCGGCATTACGCTGCGGTAGTCGCGACCGTACTGGCGATTGTAGCTCTCACATAGCTTGATGCCGGCGATTTTAGCAATTGCGTAGGCTTCATTGGTAGGCTCAAGCGTGCCTGTTAGCAAGGCATCTTCTCGCATGGGCTGATCGGCCAGTTTGGGATAAATGCAGGAGGACCCAAGGAAAAGCAACTTCTGTACACCAGCCAAATGGGCGGCATTGATGATGTTAGCCTGAATCATCAGGTTTTCGTAGATGAACTCTGCCGGGTAGGTATTGTTGGCGTGTATCCCACCAACTTTCGCTGCAGCGAGATAGACCTGATCGATGCTTTCCTGCCGGAAAAATTGTTGCACTGCAGCCTGATCCAACAAATTCAACTCAGACCTGTTGCGGGTAACCAGCTCAACGTCAGGACTTTTCTCTAGCTGGCGAACGAGCGCGGAGCCCACCATACCTTTATGCCCCGCTACAAATATGCGTTGCTTGCCCATAATTGATTAATTCTCCACCGAAACCGGAATTTCGTAACCGTGTTGCTTAAGCAGCGCGTGACGCTTGGCAGTTTTGAGATCCTCTGCCACCATTTCCGCACACATCTCCTGGGTAGTAATTTCGGGCGTCCACCCCAGTTTGTTTTTGGCTTTGGAGGGATCGCCCAACAAAGTCTCGACTTCAGCGGGACGGAAATAGCGTGGATCCACGCGTACCAACACATCTCCGACTTTGAGCTCCGGAGCGTTATCGCCCTCAATAGATTCAACCAAAGCCGTTTCATCAACGCCCTGCCCTTCGAAGCGCAGTGTGATACCCAGCTCCTGCGCCGACCACTTGATAAACTCCCGAACCGAATATTGCACCCCAGTGGCAATAACGAAGTCTTCGGGTTGTTCCTGCTGCAACATCATCCATTGCATCCGCACGTAGTCTTTGGCATGCCCCCAATCGCGCAATGCATCCATGTTGCCCATGTACAGGCAGTCTTCGAGCCCCTGTGCGATATTGGCCAGGCCACGAGTAATTTTTCGGGTAACAAAGGTTTCGCCACGGCGCGGGGACTCATGGTTAAAAAGAACACCGTTACAGGCGTACATACCGTATGCCTCGCGATAGTTGACGGTGATCCAGTACGCGTACAGTTTTGCCACCGCATAAGGCGAGCGCGGATAGAAAGGCGTCGTCTCCTTTTGTGGAATTTCCTGAACCAGCCCATACAGCTCCGAGGTGGAGGCCTGATAGAAGCGAGTTTTGTTCTCCAGCCCTAGCAGCCGGATGGCCTCCAACAAACGCAACGTGCCCATAGCATCTACATCCGCTGTGTATTCGGGCGATTCAAACGATACCGCTACGTGAGATTGCGCGCCGAGGTTGTAAACCTCATCTGGCTGAACCTCTTGAAGAATACGGGTGAGATTGGAAGAATCTGTGAGATCGCCGTAGTGGAGTACGAAATTCTGATGTTCTACATGTGGATCCTGATAGATATGATCCACCCGTTGGGTATTAAAAAGTGAGGCACGGCGTTTAATACCATGAACTTGGTAGCCTTTTTTTAACAAAAACTCTGCCAAATACGAACCGTCTTGACCGGTTACGCCGGTTATTAGTGCTTTTTTCATAAACGAAAACCTTCTCAAAAGTAACTAGGCCCTGAAGGGGTAAAGCATCCCAACAGTTTTTAAAAATACCATCTTCCATGAAGGAAAATATTAGGAAAATAGCGGGCTGATTGGATTGCGAAATATAGTGTCGTTACAACAAAACCAAAATTGGCACCACCGCGGTAGGGAAGTGCAAAATACAAGAAGGAGAAATACAACAATATATTAACCCTACCTCCTCCGAGAACGAAGGAAGCAATTAAAAGAGGGAGAAATATCATAGAGGTTTTTTTAAAATTGCGAGCATAAACTAAAGACAAAACAAAAAAAGGAACCGCCTTTATTATCGACAGAAAGCTACCGCCATTATAATAAAATACAACTTTTTTAGCCATAGGCTCATAAAATATAGAAAATAACACCACCAAAAAAGAAACAATAAAAACGAAATAGACATTTAATCTATATTGAAAAATTAAGCGAATCATTGATCTCGATATGAAAACTGACGAAAAAGCAATATAGAGCAAAACAACCTGAAAGTGAGAGAGAATAGCAAGTGCCGAAAACACCAGGAATGCAGAACGGTTTCTGATGTTGACAAACGAAAAAAACGCAAACATAAATGCGTATTTAAGCCTTTCCAGTTCGGTATAGAGCGCGAAAAAATAAAAATTTGTCAGGACAATAAGTAATACTATAGTTTGCATCGCGCGGAGCTTCAATGCTGCCTGTGCGAACGACAAAGCTAGAAGCCCATTTACAAGCGAAGTAAACAGAACCCTGTCAAAGCCTAAATTTCCAGAAAGCCAAGAAATCAAAAAGTACCCTGGCTCTGAAGCACCCAATGTCTGGCGATAAATCACAAAAGCTTCCTGAAAGCTTCTATTTTTAATTAACGCATGAAATTTTATGTAAGCTTCTTGATCCCCGCTCAACACGAGCGGCAGGATAAACAGCGAGACAAAAAATACCGCTGAAAAAACCAGCAGCAGAAAAAGCTTTGTTGGGAGCCGTGGTAACAATAGGGCGGAGGATGGGCTATTTAAAGTGGTCACCGCAAGCACCTTAGCCGCTGTGTTAGTGGCCAATTAAAATGACCCACTATTGGCCATTAATTTTGACCCACCTCCGAGTGGCCGTCAGGCCACAGAA
>JAVLAV010000078.1:0-11689 GCA_031580735.1 Marinobacter sp. | reverse complement strand
GGGCTGGCGGTGGTGCAGGCGGTGATCAAGGCGCACAAAGGCGAGTTTTTCATTCATTCCCCGGAGCAGGGCGGTGCGGTTGCAGAACTGCAGTTACCGACCCTGGCCGGTTAAGAATAACGAACAGATCGGAGACATATAGCATGGCTAAAGCTCAAGTTCTTATTGTGGAAGACGATCACGACCTGCGTGAAGCATTGGTGACCACGCTCGAGCTTGCCAAATATCAGGTGCGCGAGGCGGCCAATGGCGAGCAGGCGCTGGCAAGTCTGGCGAAAAGCCCGGTGGATATGGTGGTCAGCGATGTGAATATGCCGGGTATGTCCGGGCATGAGCTGCTGGCGGAAATCCAGCGCCTGCATCCGGGGCTGCCGACGATGCTGATTACCGCCTATGGGCAGATCAGCGACGCGGTGTCTGCCATGCAGTCCGGTGCTATTGATTATCTGGTTAAACCCTTCGAGCCGAAGGTGCTGGTGGATGCCGTCAGCAAGGTGGTGGGCGGTGGCCGTCAGAAATCCGACGACCAGCCAGTGGCCGAAGATCCGGTCAGCCTGCGTATGTTCCAGTTGGCAACGAAAGTGGCCAACAGCGAGTCCACGGTGATGATTTCCGGTGAAAGCGGCACGGGTAAAGAAGTGCTGGCCCGTTACATTCACCAGCAGTCGCCCCGGGCAGACCAGCCCTTTGTAGCGATAAACTGTGCGGCGATTCCGGAAAACATGCTGGAAGCGATTCTGTTCGGTCACGAAAAAGGCGCGTTTACCGGTGCGGTGTCCTCTTCACCGGGCAAGTTCGAGCAGGCCAATGGCGGTACCATCCTGCTGGATGAGATTTCCGAAATGGATTTCAGCCTGCAGTCAAAGCTGCTGCGTGTGCTTCAGGAGCGGGAAGTGGAGCGTGTCGGTGGCCGCAAGACTATTTCCCTGGATGTGCGGGTGGTGGCGACTACCAACCGGGATCTGGCGGACTATGTACGGGAAGGCAAGTTCCGTGAAGATCTGTACTACCGTCTGACGGTGTTCCCCATGCACTGGCAGCCACTGCGTGAACGCCCGCTGGATATTCTGCCACTGGCCAAATCGCTGCTGCGCAAGCACACCCGGAAAATGAAACTGACCGGCATCACCCTGGCTGATGATGCCCGCAAGGCACTGACGACACACGCCTGGCCGGGCAATGTCCGGGAGCTGGATAACGCTATACAGCGGGCACTGGTGTTGCAGCAGGGCAATGTTATCCATGCCGGCGATCTGTGCCTGGAGCTGGGCATTACCGGCCGGGTCGATTCCCCGTTGTCGGAGCCAGTTGCGCCGACGTCTCCGGAGGTGCCCATTTACACCGCAGAAGAGCGTGAGGCGGCGCAGCAGGCGTCCGCTCCGGTTGAGGAGGTGTCTGAAGGCAACGGCTCACTGGGCAATGATCTGCGCCAGCAGGAATTCCGCATTATTATCCAGACACTGCGTAGCGAAGGTGGTCGTCGCAACCGTGCGGCGGAGCAACTGGGCATCAGCCCCAGAACGCTTCGTTACAAGCTGGCCCAGATGCGCGATGCCGGCATTGATCTTGAAACCGAGCTGGCCTCAGCCTGACAGCCAGATTTCAGGCTTCACGAACTCCTTCGGGCACCCTGCGGGGTGCCGCTTTTTTGTCTCCCTCCCCGTAAGCACGTATCTCTCCGTCAAATCTTCGCCACTGCAGAAGTTTCTGATGGTCTTTGGGTTTATAAGCATCTGATAAATAACATTAAATAATTGTTGGCCCGGTGATTGCTAAATTACCTGTAACGACATCTGTCATGAAAAGATGAACAGACGCCCCCGATCGGGGTCACCGGGAGAGAAGCATGGTTCAACGCGCCGACATCAATAGTGTACTGTCCGACATCCGCAGTCTGCGTTCCCAGATGATGCAGAACCAGCAGAGTCAGCAGATCGAGCAGAATCAACCTGTTCGCGGTCGTGTGGATGGTCCTCGTGAAGTTCAGCAAAGCGGGGAAACAACCAGTTTTGGTGATATGCTTGGCGATGCTGTAAACAACGTGAACAACCTGCAACAGCAGACCAGCGAATTGCGCACCGCCTATGACATGGGCGACCCCAACGTTGACATCACCCGAGTGATGATCGCCGCCGAAAAATCTTCTGTGTCTTTCGAGGCGCTGACCCAGGTAAGAAACCGGGTAGTCAGAGCCTATGAAGACATCATGAACATGCCGATCTGATAACGGAGCAGTAGCATGGCAAGCGTACCCGCACAAACCAACGCTTCGGACCTGCCTACAAGCAGCGAAGGTGAAGCCCCCGAGAGCGGAAACAAGATGCTGCTCGGTTTCAATCGATTGAATCTGCTGCGTCAGGTGGGTTTGATGGTTGGTCTGGCTGCCAGTGTTGCGCTGGGCCTGGCCGTGGTTCTGTGGGCTCAGGAACCTAATTACCAGCCAGTTGTTGGCGATCTTTCCTCTTACAATCCCCAGGATGTGGCCAGTATTCTGGAAAGCAACGGCATCGAGTATAAAATGGACCCGCGCTCCGGGGCTCTGCTGGTGCCGTCTGACAAGGTATACGATGCCCGCTTGAAGCTGGCTGCAGAAGGCGTTACCGACCGCGAAACCATTGGTTACGAATTATTGGATCAAGACCGTGGGCTGGGCACCTCGCAGTTCATGGAAACCATTACCTATCGCCGGGGCCTTGAAGGCGAGCTTTCGCGTACGATTGCCAGCATGCGTGGCGTCAAAAATGCCCGTGTACATCTGGCCATCCCGGAGCGCTCCGTTTTTATCCGTGATGCCCGCGAGCCCAGTGCTTCGGTTTTCCTTGACCTGTTTGCCGGCCGTCGCCCGGAACAGGAGCAGATTCGCGCTATCGTTAATCTGGTGGCAGGCAGCATTCCGATGATGAAGCGGGAAGAAGTCACCGTGGTTGATCACAACGGCAATCTTCTGACCGGCAATGAGGCGGCCACCGACGTCGATAAGATGAAAGATCAGTACGAGTACACTGACCGGGTAGAGGAACGCCTGACCCGTCGTGTCTCGTCCCTGATTTCTCCGATTGTAGGTGATGGCCGTTATCGGGCGGAAGTCAGTGCGGATCTGGATTTC
Source organism: Marinobacter sp. (assembly GCA_031580735.1). GTDB lineage: Bacteria > Pseudomonadota > Gammaproteobacteria > Pseudomonadales > Oleiphilaceae > Marinobacter. The sequence continues at coordinate 8,583 of JAVLAV010000078.1, read as the reverse complement.
TCGTCGGTGGAGCGGGCCGAAGAGCTGTTCAACCCAGATCAGCAGGCCATCCGCAGTGAGCGGGAAATGACCGAACAGCGTGGCAGTGGAGCCCAGGGCGGTGTGCCGGGCGCGCTGGCCAACCAGCCCCCGGGTGCGGCAACCGTGCCAGAGCAGGCTAACGCGGGTGATGATGAAGATGGTAATGCCGGGCAGCCAACGAATATTCGTCGGGAATCCACTCGCAACTACGAAGTGGACCGTACCGTCAGCTATACCCGCAAAGAGCTCGGTGCCATTAATCGTGTTACCGTCGCGCTCGCGGTAGACGACAAACGCGTGGTTGATCCGGAAACCGGTGAAGTTTCTTTTGAGCCCTGGACCGAACAGGAGTTGCAGCGCCTGAGCATGCTGGTTCGCGATGCAGTCGGCTATTCGGCCGCGCGGGGCGACAGCGTTACGGTGATGAACACCGCTTTTGCTCAGGAAGAAGCGGTAGAATTTGAAGAGCCGAATTTCTGGGAACAGCCCTGGTTCTGGGATTTGATGAAGCAGGTACTGGCTGGTCTGGTCATTCTGATTCTGGTTCTTGGCCTTCTGCGCCCGACTCTCAAAGCCCTGTCTGGCGGTGGTCGCAGTGAGCGCGGCGGTGACGAAGGCGGCGACTATGGTTCGATGGATGACATCGAAGGCGGCGGCGCCCTGCGCGATGCCATGTCATCTCAGGACGACCTGCTTTTGCCAGGGGCTACCGAAGGTTATGATAGACACCTGAATGCCTTGAAGGGCCTGATTGCCGAAGATCCGGCTCGGGTGTCACAAGTTCTGCGTCAATGGGTGAACGTCGATGACGGATGAAAATGGTCAGCAGAAGCCGAGGCGCAAGATTCCTCGGGTTGAACAGGCCGCCATTCTGCTGATGTCTCTGGGCGAAGCGGATGCCGCTGAAGTGCTCAAGCACATGGGGCCGAAAGAAGTTCAGCGGGTTGGCGTGGCCATGGCCCAGATGGACGATGTCAGTAAAGACGACGTGGAATTTGTACTTGGCCAGTTTGTCGATGCGGTTGGCGGCCAGACCGGCCTGGGCGTGGGGAATGATGACTATATTCGTACCATGCTGACTCAGGCACTGGGTGACGACAAAGCCTCCAGCCTGATTGACCGGATTCTGATCGGCGGCAACACCACTGGCCTGGACACCCTCAAGTGGATGGAGCCCCGGGCCGTGGGCGATGTCATTCGCTATGAACACCCGCAGATCCAGGCCATCGTTATTTCCTATCTGGACCCGGACCAGGCTGCCGAAATTCTGGCGACTCTGGACGAGAAAGTCCGTCTGGATGTCATGATGCGGGTTGCCTCGCTGGAAAGTATCCAGCCCCAGGCTCTGCAGGAGCTCAACTCGATTCTGGAGAAACAGTTCTCTGGCGGTTCAGCCGCGCAAACCAGCCGCATTGGTGGCGTCAAGCGGGCGGCGGACATCATGAACTTCATGGATCGCGGAATTGAGGGTGGCTTGATGGACTCCATCAAGGACATGGATCCGGACCTGGCCACCACTATCGAAGACCTGATGTTCGTGTTCGACAACCTCAAGGATGTTGACGACCGTGGTATTCAGGCCCTGTTGCGTGAAGTATCCTCGGAAGTGCTGGTGGTCGCACTGAAAGGCGCAGACGATGGTGTCAAAGACAAGATCTTTGCCAACATGTCCAAGCGTGCTGCGGAACTGTTGGAGGATGATCTGGAAGCCAAAGGGCCGGTTAAGGTCAGCGAAGTTGAATCCGCACAGAAGGACATCATTACCATTGCCCGTCGTATGGCGGAAGCCGGTGAGATTTCCCTCGGCGGCGCCGGTGAAGAAATGATGTGATGAAAGACTCTGATCAGGATCGCCAGACCCGCCCAAAAGAACAGATGACCGCCTGGGAAAGGTGGGAGTTGCCCCTGCTTGATTCACAGGGCAATGAGGTAGAGCAGGAGGCCGAAGTCAAACCGATGACGGCCCGTGAGTTGGAGGAGATCCGGGAGGCCGCTCATGACGATGGCCTCAAGGAAGGGCGTGATGAAGGCTACAAAAGTGGCCTTGAGCAGGGTCGGGCAGATGGCCACAAGGAAGGTTTTGCGACCGGCCAGGAAGAGGGACGGGAGCAAGGCCGAACAGAGGCGATTGAGGCAACGCGTCAGGAAGTTGCCGCCCGCATGGACCGGCTGGAACACTTGATGGGCGAGTTGGTGTTACCCATCCAGCGCCACGAAGAAGAACTGGAAACCGTGCTGGTGAACCTGACCACAGCCCTGGCCCGGGCCGTGGTATACCGTGAGCTGAGCCTGGACTCATCCCAGATTCGCCAGGTGGTTCGTCAGGCTTTGTCTGCGCTGCCCTCGACGGCCGAAAATCTGCGCATTCATATCCACCCGGATGACCTGGAGCCAGTGCAGGAAGTGGCCGAGAAACTGGAAGCTGTGCCGCGCATTATCGAGGATGACACTCTGCTGCCGGGTGGTTGCAGGATTGAATCCCGGCACAGTCTGGTGGATTACACCGTGGAGAAACGCTTCCAGCGCGCCGTTCAGGGCATGCTGGAAGAACAGTTTGGTGATCCCGCGGATGTGGTAGCAGCTGATGCAGGAATGCAAATGGGTGAACTCACCGATTTTCACCGGGATGTGCTGGCCGAATCCGGCATGAAAGACCCTCCTGCCTCGCCAGAACCAGAACCAGAACCAGAACCAGAACCAGAACCAGAACCAGAACCAGAACCAGAGTCAGAGCCAGAGTCAGAGCCAGAGTCAGAGCCAGAGTCAGAGTCAAATCCAGAGTCGGGCCGGGAGGAGGATGATGACTTCCCGCCTGGCTGATCGTCTGCGCCAGTTGCAGGGCGCCATTGTTGATGAACCTGCCCCCGAGCTCTCCGGCCGGCTTACCCGCATGGTCGGCCTGACCCTTGAATGCGTGGGTTGCCCCATGGTGGTGGGCGATCGTTGTGTGATTCAGGGCGACTCCGGTGGCAGTGTTGAAGCCGAAGTGGTGGGTTTTGAGGAAGACAAGGTCTACCTCATGCCACTGACCGCCATTGAAGGCCTCAAGCCCGGTGCCCGGGTGGTTCCCCTGCCTGCGACCAGTCGTGTTCCGGTAGGGCCGCAGATGCTTGGTCGCGTTGTTAATGGCGCCGGTGACCCGCTTGACGGTAAAGGTCCGTTGCAGGCCGAAGCCCGGGTCCATCTTTCCGGTGATATTATCAACCCTCTTGATCGTGCCCCTGTACGCCAGTCCATGGATGTGGGCATTCGCGCCATAAACTCCCTGTTAACCGTGGGACAGGGCCAGCGGCTGGGTCTGTTTGCGGGCAGTGGTGTCGGTAAAAGTATGTTGCTGGGCATGATGACCCGCTTTACCGATGCCGACATTACCGTGGTCGGCCTGATCGGTGAACGGGGCCGGGAAGTAAAAGAATTTATTGAAGACATTCTGGGCGAGGAAGGCCTGGAACGGTCTGTTGTGGTGGCATCTCCGGCGGATGACTCGCCCCTGATGCGCCTGCGCGCAGCCATGCTGACGACCCGCATTGCCGAATATTATCGCGATCAGGGTAAGCGCGTTCTGCTGCTGATGGATTCGCTGACCCGCTACGCCCAGGCCCAGCGGGAAATCGCCCTGGCGGTTGGCGAGCCGCCGGCCACCAAAGGTTATCCACCGTCGGTTTTTGCCAAACTGCCTCAACTGGTGGAGCGCACTGGTAATGGCAGGCCCGGTGGCGGGTCCATAACCGCGTTCTATACGGTGCTGACCGAAGGCGATGACCAGCAGGATCCGATTGCCGATGCCGCCCGTGCCATTCTCGACGGGCACATTGTGTTGTCTCGCCGTCTTGCCGAAGAAGGGCATTACCCCGCCATTGATGTGGAAGCGTCTATCAGCCGGGTCATGCCTCAGGTGACAAAGCCGGAACATATGGCTCGGGCCCAGCGCTTTAAACAGGTGTATTCCCGTTATCAGCAGGCCCGGGACCTGATCAGTGTAGGGGCCTACGTGAAAGGCTCCGACCCGGAAACAGATTTCGCCATCCAGCATATCGGCAACATGCGCCAGTTTTTGCAGCAGGGTCTGAACGAAAGCGCACCACTGAAAGAGAGCATTGATCAACTGATGGCCGTGGTACCGGAAAGGCGTGCTCCGGATCGGCAGAAAGCCCCGCCCGGCGGCCAGAGGAGTAACGCCTGATGCTGCGTTCTCAACGGTTAAAAACGGTTCTGGCGCTGGAAGAACGTAAGGAGCAGGAGGCTCTGGACCGTATGGGCGAAGCTCGCCAGCAAATGGAAGCGCATCGTGATCAGGTAGCGAACCTGGAACGTTACCAACAGGAGTATCGCAACCAGATTCGGGCGCACCAGCAGGGAGTTGTGTCGGTCTCCCGTCTGCAGGCCTGGCAAGCGTTTATTGCCCAGCTTGATCAGGTGATCAGCCAGCAGGAAAAACAGCTGCGACAGGCTGAGCAGATTTTCGAAGCCCGGCGCCAGGAATGGCTGCAAGCCTGGGAGCGGCGCCGGGGTATGGAAAAGTACATAGAAACCTGCAGGCAGCAAGAACAGCGAGAGCAGGACTTGCGTGAGCAGAAGCTGGCGGACGAAGCGGCCGGCCGGGCGTTCGCTCGGCAACGACGTTGACCCCAAAGTATTGCCGGATGCAAAATTTCCCATGTCAGCTATGCTTGTGAAGTCACTGCTGACGGCTGAATAAAAGGAAAGGCAGCGGTTGTTGTTGCCATCTTCGGGAGACTGGATCATGCCGATAGAAGCGCATCATACTGACGACGGCGAGACACTGGTCATCCGTGTCGAAGGCCGTTTCGATTTCAGCACCCATCAGGCCTTCCGGGATGCCTATGAGCAGACCGACGGCCCTGTTACTCGTTACGTTGTCGACCTTTCAGATACGACTTACCTCGACAGTTCCGCACTGGGCATGCTTTTGCTGCTCAGAGACCATGCAGGTGGCGATTCGGCCAGAATTTCCATAGAGAACTGCAACAGTGATGTCCGTCGCATCCTCTCTATCTCGAACTTTGAACAGCTGTTCAGCATCGGTTGATGGCTCAGGCCTGAGGATATTGGTCGCGGAGGATAATGAACCGGACCGGATGATCCTTCGCTCGCTGCTGCGAAAACTCGGACATCGGGTTTTTGAAGCCTCGAATGGTGCTGAGGCTGTTGCCCGCTTCAACAGCGTTAATCCGGACATTGTTTTGCTGGACGCCATGATGCCGGCACTGGATGGCATCGAAGCTGCGCGGCAGATCAAGGCGCTGGCCGGTGAGCGCCTGGTGCCGCTGATTTTTCTGACCGCACTGTCCGACCCTGAAGCATTGGCACGTTGCCTGGAAGCCGGCGGCGATGACTTTCTGGTCAAACCTTTCAATCGCGTTATTCTGGAAGCCAAGCTCAATGCACTGGACCGGATGCGCCTGTTGCATCAGGCCCTGTCTGAGCAGGTTGATCAGGTGCGCCACCAGAATGAGCAGATGCTGGCCGAGCAGAAAACCGCTCGACGGGTGTTCGATAATGTCGCACATGCCGGTTGTCTGAGCGCACCAAATATCCGCTACCATGCGTCGCCCATGTCCGTGTTCAATGGCGACGTACTGTTTGCGGCCATCCGGCCGGGTGGCGGCAGTCTGATATTCCTCGGGGACTTCACCGGCCATGGTTTGCCTGCTGCCATCGGAGCCATGCCGGTGGCGGAAATTTTCTATGGCATGGTCGGCCAGGGTTTCGGCGCGGCCGATATCCTGCGGGAGATCAACCGCAAGCTCCGGCGCATTTTGCCGGTGAGCATGTTTTGTTGTGGCGCGATGATTGAAACTGACTCCCGTCAGGGGCTTGTGCGGGCCTGGAATGGCGGCTTGCCGGATGCCTGGCTGCTGCGAACCACAGGCGAACGGGTGGCGATTCCTTCCAGAAATCTGCCGTTGGGCGTGCGTGATCCCGAAAGCTTTACCGCGCCCATGATCGTGTTCCAGACCACACCCGGCGACCATGTGTTGTTGATGACTGATGGTTTCTCGGAAACGCCTAACAGACATGGGCAGTTATTGGGGGAGTCCGGTGTGCGGGAGATCCTGGCGGGGCTGGACTCTCCCGCCGGAGCGTTTGATGCGTTAATGACCCGCATCCGTGAATTTGCCGGGCAGCCTGAAGCTGCGGATGATCTGACCCTCTGCTCTCTGGAAATTCCTGACATGGATCAGCCGCGGGCGCCGACTGGCAAGGTTCCGGATTCCGCCCCGGCTGGCCCGGCGGATTGGCAGTGTGTCTACGAAATCCGGGAGCGAACACTGGCACAGTTCAATCCTCTGCCACTGCTGTTGCACATCTGCATGGAAGTTCCGGGGCTGCGTAGCAGAAGTGGCGAAGTCTATACTCTGCTATCAGAGTTGTATAACAATGCCCTCGAACATGGTGTGCTGGCGCTCTCTTCGGACTGGAAAAACTCGCCTCGGGGTTTCGCACTCTACTATCAGGAGCGCCAGCGCCGTCTTTCAGACACAAACGGGCACTTTATCCGCTTCTCGCTCAGCCATGAATCCCGGTCCTCTGGCGGGCGGCTGCGGATCGTCTGCGAAGACAGCGGAGCAGGCTTTGATTTTACCGATCACTCTGACAGAGTGTCGAAACGCCGTTCGGGCCTCGGCAGTTATTATGCCGGGCGGGGGCTGGAACTGCTCCGGCATATGGCAACACACTTTCACGTGCATGGCCGGGGCAATCACGTGGAAATTGTTTATGACTGGGAGCTCCCGGAGGATCGCTGATGGCTGACCAACCCCACCTTGATGAAGAAGCGCTCGCAGAACTTCAGGACGTTATGGAGGATGAGTTCGAGGTTTTGATCCGTACCTTTGTTGCAGACGCCCGGACGCGCATTGATACGCTTCGCAAAGCGCTGACGGACAGTGATACCGACCACCTGACAAGAACTGCACACAGCTTTAAGGGCAGTTGCATCAACATGGGCGCTCCGTGCCTGGGCGAACTTTGCAGTGAGGTGGAGCGTAAGGGAAAATCCGGTGATCTGACGGCGGTTGCCGGTCTTATCGAGCGTATTGAAAGTGAATTTACCGAAGTGGCCCGCCGGCTGGAACACTTCCTGACTCTCTAGGTTAACTCTCCAAGCGTTACTGATCCTGTTGGCATTGTGCTTGCTTGAAGAAAGGAAACCGCCCCTTTGGGGTGTTTCCCAGGTAAAAAAGCGGCAAGAGGTTGCCATGCAGCAAAACATTCTCTCCCAGTCGCCGGCTCCCGGCCCGAAACAGGATGTGTCCGGATCCCGTCAGGCCAATAACAGCCGGGATCCCGACAACGGCAAAAGCCGTTTTGACGAAGTGTCGCGTGCCGAGCAGAAGCGGCTTGAACAAAGGCGCCTGGAGCAGAAGCAGGCAGACCGCCGGGAACAGGCCGAACGGGCTCAGGATAAACGGGCTCAGGACCAGCGTGAACAGGACCGGGCGCAGGGGGCGGAGAACCGCAGACCTGACGAAGCCCAAAATGAGAGTAAAGCGTCAGATAAATCAGACGAAAAGCCGAAATCAGAGGCCGCCGGATCTGACAAAACAAAATCTGAAGAAAAAACGGCAAATTCTGCCGACAAGGAGAAGGGCCAGGAAATGCCTTCCGGCGAGGCGGGCAAGGTAGCAAAAACCGACACTGCTGACACTGAAATGCCGCTGGAAGACATGGAAAGCGCGATGGCGCCCCTTACCTTCGCCATGCTGCAAACCCTGTCCGGTTCCGGGGATGGCAAGATTGCCGCAGCGGGATCGCCTGTGGCGGTGAATCCGGGTATGACCGGTAAAACTGCCCTTCAGGGATTGTTGACTGGCCAGCCGGGCCAGCCCGGGCAGAATACGGGCAGTGCCGGCAAATTGCTGGCCACCCCCGGCGCTCAGCTGACGGATATGCTGTCAGCAAATGTCAGTACCGAGACGTCCCGGCCAATAGATCCGACCAGTCTGTTGAGCACGCCCCGGTTCCAGACCACCCTTGAACAGGTAACTCAGCAAGCTGCTCAGCCGGGTAAGCTGGCAGCAGAGAATGCTGTACCGCTGCGAAGCTATGCCACGTCAATTGACGTACCGGTTGGCCAGGCGGAGTGGGGCGACAAAGTGATGGGCAAGCTCAGCTTTCTGACTGCACGGAATATGCAGGTCGCCGAAATTCATCTGACGCCACCGGATATGGGGCCGATGGAAGTAAAAGTGCGGATGCAGAACGAGCAAGCCAATATTACCGTCCATGCCGCCAACCCGGTTGTTCGGGAGCAACTGGAACAAAACTCCCATCGCCTGCGTGACATGCTGGGCGAGCAGGGGGTTGAGCTTGGCCAGTTTGATGTTTCTGACCAGGCCGGCCAGCAAGCCGGCAGTCAGGACGATGAAGCCGGCGAAGGTGGAGGGGCCGGCCAGGGTAATGGCACACTGGCTAACGGTGAATCCGATGAATCCTTGGCAGAGACCGGCCACCTGGATCTCGCCTGGAATGGTGAAGTAGACACTTTTGCCTGAAGATTGGTTGAAAGTCGACCAATTCGCTGATTCTCGCCAATCG
>JAVLAV010000077.1:0-11759 GCA_031580735.1 Marinobacter sp. | reverse complement strand
GGCGATAGGCCTGTCGGTGGCGGGCACCCTCTGGTTTCTGGGCGGCGGCCTTCCTGGCACGGACTCCGGGGAAGATGACGCCAACGCTGAACCGGAATTTGTTGCCAGCATTTACACGGATCTTGAGAAAGCATTGGTCACGACCGTGCAGGCTCAGGGCCGACAGAGATACGCCCAGGTGTACCTGTCGTTTGAAGCGAAAGATCCTCAGGCCCTGGAAGCGGTTGAGGTGCATATGCCGCTGATTCGCAGCGAAGTGACGAAGGTGTTGAGCAGTACAGGCTTTAGCGACCTGCAGCGTCCGGAGGGTCGGAAAGATCTGGCGCAACAGATGTCGGACAGAGTTAACCAGGTGCTTGAACAGGAACAGGAGCCGACTATAGAGCGGGTGTTGTTCAGAAACTTTGTAGTGCAATGATCGCCCGGGCAGGGTAAATCACATTCAGGGCAGGACCAGCTATGCAGGACTTGTTGTCGCAGGACGAGATTGACGCCCTTCTCCACGGGGTGGATGACGGCGACGTCGATACCTATGAGGAAACCGACGACACTGGCGTAAAAGGTTATGACCTTGCCAGTCAGGATCGGATCGTCCGGGGCCGGATGCCCACCCTCGAAATGATCAACGAGCGCTTTGCCCGTTATACCCGGATCAGCCTGTTCAACCTGCTGCGCCGCAATGCCGACGTGTCTACCGGCGGTGTGCAGATCATGAAATTCGGTGAATACGGCCACACGCTCTACGTTCCCACCAGCCTGAATCTGTGTAAGGTCCGGCCGCTTCGGGGCACATCGCTGTTCGTGCTGGACGCGAAGCTGGTCTTCAAGCTGGTGGACAACTTTTTCGGTGGTGAAGGCCGGCACGCCAAAATTGAGGGCCGGGAATTTACACCGACTGAAACGCGCATTGTGCAGATGGTGCTTGAGCAGGTGTTCAAGGACATGAAAGAAGCCTGGCACGCGGTGCTGCCGGTGGAATTCGAGTATCTGAGCTCCGAAGTGAACCCGGCCATGGCCAACATAGTCAGCCCCAGCGAAGTGGTGGTGGTCAGCACCTTCCATATAGAGCTGGATGGTGGTGGTGGCGAGCTGCATTTTGCCTTGCCGTATTCCATGATCGAGCCGATTCGTGATGTTCTCGATGCCGGTGTGCAAAGTGATATCGATGACATCGATGAGCGTTGGGTTAACGCCCTGCGTGAAGACATCAAAGAGGTAGAAGTGCCGGTTAACACAACGGTTGCACGCCGTCGCATCTCTCTGCGAGAGGTCGCGGCTTTTAAAGAAGGGGATGTGATCCCGGTAGAGATTCCGGAACACCTCACGGTCACCGCCAACGGCATTCCCATCTACAAGGCAACGCTGGGCACCCGGGATGACAAGCTGGCACTGAGAATTCATGAACGGGTCAAGTTGCCCAAGGTGAAAAAGCAACTGAAGATAAAAGCCGGCATTGATAGTTGATGAGCGGGTTAACTTGTCCAAGGTGAAGAAACAACTGAAGGTAGATCGCAATGGCTGACGATAAGAAAGACGACCAGGAACTCAGTGAAGACGAAAAGCTGGCAGCCGAATGGGAAGCGGCCATGGAAGAGTCTGGCGACGAGGGTGATGATCGCGGAGACGAATGGGCGGCCGCCATGGCAGAAGCCGAAGGCTCGGATGACGGTGATGACAGCTCGGATGACCAGGATGTGCGTGCTGCGCCGATGGAAGAATTCGGGCCGGATTCAGGCCCGACCGGGGAGGGTGGTAGTCCGGATATGGATGTCATTATGGACATTCCCGTCACCATCTCCATGGAAGTGGGTAACACCCAGATTCCCATCCGCAACCTGTTGCAGCTGAACCAGGGCTCGGTCATTGAGCTGGATCGTCTGGCCGGTGAACCGTTGGACGTGCTGGTAAACGGCACCCTGATTGCGCATGGTGAAGTGGTTATGGTGAACGAGAAATTCGGTATCCGGCTGACGGACGTTATCAGCCCGGGCGAGCGGATCAGACGGCTACAGAAATAACATGCGTATACTCACAGGCTGGATTATGGCCTTGCTTGTTGCCGCACCAGTGGTGGCACAGGAAGCCGGGAAGTCGGACAGTGAGGCTGCCCGGGCACCAGACACCCTGGTTACCGTACTGACGCTGGGTGCCGGGCTGTTGGCGGTTATTGCCATAATCTACGGCTGTGCCTGGCTGATTCGCCGCATGACGGGCATGACCGGAATGAATAATAACGCGATCCGCGTGGTATCGGTGATGGCCATTGGTACCCGCGAACGTATCGCTCTGGTAGAAGTGGGTGGCCAACAGATTCTGCTGGGCATTACTCCGAGCGCGATCCGTACGTTGCAGGTCTTTGAGGAGCCGGTGGTGGATGCCAGTACGCCCGCCAACAGTGACTTTGCCCGGCGCCTGCAAAGTATGATTGGCAAATCCTGGACCGCCTCGAAAAAGGAATGACAAGGCCAATGCTTGCCGTAACTCTCAGAAGACTGATTCCCGCCTTCATTGTTCTTGCTGGCCTGGCCTGGGCTCCATTGACACTGGCTCAGGAATCTTCGGGCATTCCCGGCATTCCGGCGTTTACCGTGACTCCCGGCGAAGGGGGTAACGAAGAGTACTCGGTAACGCTGCAGATTCTGGCGCTGATGACCGCGCTGACCTTCCTGCCGGCCATGCTCATGATGATGACCTCGTTCACGCGTATTATCGTGGTCTTCGCCATTTTGCGTCAGGCACTGGGTCTGCAGTCCACGCCTTCCAACCAGATTCTTCTCGGGCTCGCGTTGTTCCTCAGTATTTTTATCATGAAACCGGTGCTGGAAGAGGCCAACGAGGCGGGGCTTCAACCCTATCTGCAGGAGGAAGTGACTTCCCTGGAAGCGGTGGAGCTGGCCAGTCAGCCCTTCAAGAAATTCATGCTCGAACAGACCCGGGAAGATGACCTTGGGTTGTTCATGCGTATTGCGGATGTCCAGTATGACACCCCTCAGGATGTTTCTTTCTGGGTGCTGATGCCGGCATTTGTTACCAGTGAATTGAAAACCGCCTTCCAGATTGGCTTTATACTGTTTATCCCGTTTCTGATTATCGACATGGTAGTGGCCAGCGTACTGATGGCCATGGGTATGATGATGTTGTCACCCATCATTATCTCGCTGCCATTCAAGATCATGCTGTTTGTACTGGTGGATGGCTGGGCCCTGATTATGGGTACCCTTGCCGCCAGTTACGGAATATAGGAGGCACGCCATGACTCCGGAAACCGTTATCGACATCCTCCGCGAGGCCCTCTGGCTGATCGTGTTGTTGGCCGCTGTGATCATCGGCCCGGGGCTGGTGATCGGCCTGGTGGTCAGTACTTTTCAGGCCGCTACCCAGATTAACGAACAGACTCTGAGTTTCCTGCCGCGTTTGCTGGTAACACTCATAGTAATCATCGTTATGGGGCCCTGGATGCTGACAACCCTGCTGGATCACGCCAACGGGCTGATTTCCCGCATTCCCTACCTGATCGGCTGACGGATGATACCGGCGGAAGTCAGCGCGGACCTGATCGGCCAGTGGGTTGGCCAGCATATCTGGCCACTGTTCCGGCTCGCCAGTTTTCTTATGGTCATTCCCATTTTTGGTACCCAACTGGTACCGGCCCGTATTCGTCTTGGCCTGGCCCTGATGATGACCGTGCTTATTGCGCCCATGATTCCCGAAGTGCCGCAGATTGAAGCCCTGAGTGCTGATGCCGTGGTGATCACCCTGCAACAGATCCTGATCGGCGTAGGCATGGGCTTTGCGCTGACGGCATTGTGGCAGCTGTTCGTTGTAGCCGGGCAGATGATTGCCATGCAGATGGGCCTGGGCTTTGCGTCCATGGTCGACCCGGCCAACGGGGTGAACGTGCCGGTGTTAGCCCAGATTTACACCATTACCGTCACACTCCTGTTTCTGGTGATGAATGGCCACCTGGTCGCCTTTGAAATCTTTATCGAGAGTTTCCACACCATGCCGATTGGCCTGGAAGGGCTGGGGCAGGCGGGCGTCTGGGATATCGCCCATCGCATCAGCTGGATGTTTGTCTCCGCGATGCTGCTGGCATTGCCGGCGGTTACCGCGGTGCTGATTGTGACCATTTCCTTCGGTGTAATGACCCGTGCCGCGCCCCAGATGAACATCTTTGCTCTGGGTTTCCCGATAGGCCTGCTTTTCGGGTTGTTTTCCATCTGGGTACTGCACGCCAATTTTCTGCCACACTTTGAGCAGTACACCCGGGAAACCTTCGAGTTCATGCGAGAATTACAGGGGCAACCCTAACCATGGCTGAAGAGAACGACAACAGTCAGGAAAAAACCGAAGAACCGACCCCCCGACGACTCGAAAAAGCCCGGGAGGACGGCCAGACGGCACGTTCCAAGGAACTGGGCACCATGGCGGTGCTGATGTCCGGTGCGGTTGGCCTGCTGGTGTTTGGCGGCTCTTTGGGGGCGGCGCTGGAAGGCATCATGCGAGATGCTTTCGTGCTTGAACGCTCCGCTATTTTCGATACCCGCCACATGAGTATCCAGCTTCTGAGTTCCGCCAAAGAGGCCGCCTGGGCCCTGGCACCTCTTCTTATTGTTTTATTGATTGCCGCGATTGCCGGCTCAATCGCCATTGGTGGCCTGCTGTTCAGTGGCAAAGCGATTGCCCCGAAGCTTAACCGTATGGACCCGATCAAAGGCCTGGGGCGAATGTTCTCCATGCGTTCACTGATCGAGCTTGTGAAAGCCATTGGCAAGGTCGCGCTGGTGATGGCGGTGGCGATACTGATACTCAATGCCCGCACCGATGACCTGCTCAGCATTGCTGAAGAACCGGCTATCCCGGCCATGGTCCACGTGCTCTGGACACTGGCCTGGAGTTTTCTGCTGTTGTCAGCCGCGACCATCGCTATTGCGGCGATTGATGTGCCTTTCCAGATTTACGATCACACCAAAAAGCTGCGCATGACCAAGCAGGAAGTGAAAGACGAATTCAAAGACACGGAAGGTAAGCCGGAAGTGAAGGGCAAGATTCGTCAGCTCCAGCGGGAAATGGCCAATCGGCGGATGATGCAGGATGTGCCTCAGGCTGACGTGGTAATTACCAACCCCACGCACTATGCGGTGGCGCTGAAGTACGATCAAAACGCGATGGGCGCGCCGGTCGTGGTGGCCAAAGGTGCTGATGAAGTCGCCTTCAAGATCATGGAGATTGCCCGAGAGCACAAGGTAGAACTGCTGCGTACGCCACCGTTGACTCGGGCGGTTTATCACAATACCAACGTTGGTGAAGAAATCCCTGACGGCCTCTATATGGCTATTGCCCAGGTGCTGGCCTATGTTTTTCAGCTTCGCCAGTTCCGTAAGGGCCATGCGGCCAAGCCGGGTATGCCTGATTTCCCCATTCCGCCAGACATGAAGCGGGATCTGTAATAAAGCCGGGGAGCCTTGCTCCCCGGGTTCCTGCCTCAGCGGCGGCGCTGGAAGTACACGCTCAGATTCTGTCCCATCAAACTCTGCACCTCACTGCCCAGAGCTTCTGCCTGAATCTGGCGTTGCACCGGCGCGGTCGCCAGGCTGTGGCCGTCCTCATCGCGGGCTTTGACCAGTTTCCAGTCCACTTCGTTGCTGACCATGGCCAGCAGGTTCTGTAGCTGATCGGCATCCTGGGGGCGGAACCAGCGGTCGCGGCAGCCACCCAGGCTGTAGAAGTCGTCTTCCTGCAGCAGTTCAGCCCACACGCTGTCTTGCCGCTCGGCCAGAATCATTCGGCGCAATTGGCGCAGGCTGGTGCGGGTGGGTTGCAGTTTGTGGTCTTTAATCAACTGGCGAACTTGCTTGTCGCCGGTGGTTTGCTCGGCCATGGCGGTGTGCATGTGTACCACCGCACCGGCTACCGAGGCGCTGTTGACCAGTTTTGCCAGGGAAAGGTCGGTCATGGCCGGGGAGGGCAGACGGCCGACTTCCACCCAGTGCACCCGGTGCCCGTCCAGCACGAAACGCTGGGCGATGGACCAGGGCCAGAACACGATGTTTTCCATGTTCAGTTCCTCGGCCATGCGGGTGCCTTTGGCAATATTGGCCAGGGATTCGTCAACCGCGATGATTTCCACATCGTCCAGATACTGCGCCAGTTCCATGGCACGTTGGCCGGATTGCGCGCCACAGACCATCAGGCGCAGGGTGTCTGGCAGATTGTCGGCATTCAGGCCCAGCTCCTGCGCCATGACGGCTTTCAGGCTGGTTTCGGTGCGGTAGGCCAGTTGGCTCCACGCCGGCCAGGCTTGAGGTACGTCGGTTTTGGCCAGGCAGAGTTCTTCCGCTTTTTCCTCAAAATTCTGTTTGATGGCTTCTTCTTCGGCACGGTTGTAGTAGCTGGCCGCCATCAGCGCCTGCATGCCCAGTGGCCAGTCCATCAGGCTCCACTGACCGAGCTGCATGGCGAAATCCTGGTGGAACAGGGCGCCGCACATGGCGCTGATCATCAGCGAGCCGATCAATGCTTCCTGCGGCTCACCGACGGCGAATTGAGCCATAATGCTGTTGTTAATGGTGGCAGCCAGGTTCTCTTCATCGGCTTCGGCGGTCAACGCGAAGCCGGTGCGGTCGGCGTATTCGCCAATGGCCAGGCACAGGGTCTGGAGTTCGTCGCGCAGGCTGGCGGTTTCGGCCACCTCGGCGATAATGCCACGGCGAAGCAGGGCGATAAGTTGCTCAACGCCCGCGTTGGGCATCAGAGTTTTCTTCAGGGCCAGAATCAGCAGCTCGTCTTCGGCGGCGGCATCCAGGAAAACTTCGGCGTTCGGGTTGGCCAGATCGTATTCGTGTTCAATGATCGCGCCGACAAAGCGGCCGATTTCCTGATGCGGCAGGCCGTCTTTGTTCAGCAGGGCGATGGCGTCCTGTGCCAGCTCGGCGTCGGCTTTGTGAACATTCAGGTGCTGGGCGCAGGTGAGCATGCCGGAATAGATGGAATCCCAATCGGAACCGGCTTGCAGCAGCTTGCGATAGTGCAAGTAGGCAACATCGAACTGCCCCTGCAAGCGGCGGGCGTGGGCGATACCGCAGAAGGCGGCGGCCGATTGCCGGTCGCATTCCAGTGCCTTGAGGAAATACTCTTCCGCCAGGGCCGGGCGTTCGCTCTTCAGTGCCCAGTAGCCCAGGTTGGCATACTGCTGAACCTGCGCCGGCTGGCTGTTCAGGCTGGCATTGAACAGCGCATGCGCTTTCTCCAACTGGCCGTCGTCCATCTCCACCCGGCCTAACAGGCCGAGCGCGCCGGCGTTTTCCGGCTCCAGTGCCAAGGCCTGGTCCAGATACTCGCGGCATTCATGGCGTGCTTTCAGACGCTGGCCGAACGGCAAGCCATTGCTGTTGGATTCGCCATAAGCCAGATTGGCCTGCAGTACCAGCCGGGCGACTTGTGCCTGAACTGAGCGGGGAAGTTGAACTTCGTGATGTTGAGCTTGCATGGAACACCTCGTTACCAGCCAGAATCGAATGCGGCAAAGGTCTGCAGTTTTTTGACGTTTTGCCGGGGTTTGGGAAGGGTGCTGCGAAAGGTGTGCCAGGTTTGGGGGCTAAGACCTAGTCTCGGGAATTGTTCCAGATTTGCGTTTTTACCTGTTAGCGGGCGGTGATATGCTTGGCTGGTAACACAAGAATTTAAGGAAAGCGCTCATGCTGCAAAATTCCACCATCTTGGTGACCGGGGGGACTGGCTCTTTTGGTCAGAAATTTGTCCCAATGACACTGGAGAAATATAAACCAAAGAAAGTGATTATTTTTTCCCGGGATGAGATGAAACAGTGGGAAATGGCTAAACAATACCAAGGCGATCATCGGCTGCGCTTTTTTATTGGTGATATCCGGGACCGAGAGCGGTTGTACCGAGCTCTCGACGGTGTCGATTATGTGGTGCACGCGGCTGCGACAAAGATAGTGCCGACAGCCGAGTACAACCCTTTCGAGAGCGTGAAGACCAATATTAACGGTGCCATGAACCTGATTGATGCGGCTATCGACAAAGGCGTGAAGGAGGTTGTGGCTCTGTCTACCGACAAAGCCAGCAGCCCCGTGAATCTTTACGGCGCTACTAAATTGGCTGCAGACAAGTTGTTTGTGGCAGGTAATGCCTATTCCGGGTTTTATCCTACCAAGTTTGCAGTTGTTCGCTACGGCAATGTGCCCCCTTTGTCAGGGGGTTTGGTACAGTGAGCCTGCGAATCCGGCAGTCCGGTTTTGGGTTGTTGAGAGGGAAGAGCCTGTTATTGAATGTTATGCGTTTGACGAGACGAGCCTTTGTAGCGGAAGTGAGCTTTTTGAAGACCGTGTCAGGAATGCTTGTGTGCCGGGATTTTCGTTAATTGAAAACGCTGTAGCTTTGACAAAACATTTTCATAACTGGAAATGGCCGCTGGAAACCGGGAAATGGGTGTTTGGGCAGGTCGTTCTCAATCAGGCGTTGCCATCGCAATGTGATGTGATCAGCATTCAGAACCATCAAAATATAAAAAATCGTTTTTCTCGAAATAAGATCCTTGTTGATCAGAAAGAGGTTGGTGAAATTCGTTTTATTGTCTCCAATACTCAAACGGCAGCCAAGGCATCCCACAACGGCTGATGGCCAGAAGTGGGATTGCCAGATCCCGTCAATTAGAGAGCCTGGGGCTGTGCCCAATCATTCCGGGTCATTAATAGATTGCCTGACCCAGGGGTCGTCCTCCAGCACGTACTTCTTGCCTGTAACTGAGGCAAAGTGAGACGGCAGGCCATTCATGCAGCCGATAAATGCCTTTTTCCATTTATCAAGAAATGTTGCAATCTGTTGGTCGTCGCTCATGGCCATAGTATGAGCAAAGCCGACGTAAAGGAAATGGCGCACCGTCCCGCGGATCATGTAGTAGAAGCCAAGGTCCTCTTTCTGCAGCTGGCCTTCCAGGTAACGGCTGATCTCGGAACATAGCCGCGTGATGTCTTTTTTGCCTCGTACGCGCCGCGTGATGAGCCAGTCCTCCAGTATTTTGGCCAGTTCGCTTAGCTTTTTCTGGGTATGCTCCAACTGGTTTTCCATGTCGGTCAGGGACACCGTTTGTGCATCGGTACGGAATAATTGCTCGACTACTTCATGGCGCTTGGTTTCATCTCCACTGGCTCTGGCCTTATCAAGAAAGTTCTCGCGGCTTGTCCAGGTTGCGCCCTCAATGTCTGCGCCGTCGGCGCAGTTGAAAAAGAGGGCGTCGGGGTAGTGGTTAACTGTGGTCTCGATGAGGCTTTCCGTTGCTCGTTTGGCGGTGAAGTAAATGTGGGTGGTATGGACAACTGAGTCATTTACACCGGCCACCTGGAATGTACGGCCTTTGTTGAAAGCCTTTTTGGCACCTTCCTTGACCTGTGTGCCTATGGTTTCGTCTTCACTTTCCATATACACCGAGCTTTTTGCGTGATGATGCTTGCGGTCCTGGAAGCCAAAGTCGGTGCCAAATAGGAACAGATTATTAAGGCCAAGCTGTGAGCTCAGGGCAATGGCGGCGTTCGTGCAGGTGGGAGTACCTGCAGCGATGTTGGTTTCGGGAGTGCCAAACATGGCGCCAATTGGATTTTCCTTTTTGAAATACAGGCGTTGTTCGCCAAAAAGTCCCCAAATCAGAGGGCAGACCTGCGATGCCGCGATAATTCGCAGAGACTTCAGCTTTTCCCGATTGTAAGAGCTGATGACCTGGTAGCTACGGTAATCGGATTCCAGCTCGACATGAAAATCCGGATAAATGTCGTTTTCAATGAGCACTCGCAGACCCGTGCCTGCGCTGATCACCACCACCTGATCACGCACAGCCTTGATATCGTCTAAACGTTCGTCCAGAGACGGCCCACTACCGACAATCAGAACCGGAACGCTGGATTGCACCGACCGTTTCGGAGGAATAACTTTGACGCCCTGATGGAAGGCGTGCAGGGCATTGTTGAGTTGGCGTACTTCGTCGTCGTAATGCCCCCACACGCCCAACGACGCCAGTGCTTCTTTGTTAAGTCGCTTGGCAACGTTGTCCATGGTTGAATCACCCCGTTCGTTGAGGAACAGGTTCATGATTGGAAAAATGGGGGTGAAGTGCATGAGGTGGCGTATTAATGCTGGGCAGAGGGCCTCCTCTGTTTGCTCTACACCAATGAGAAAACGTAAAGACCGGCCGGTTTTCTGAAACTCAGAGCAAATGCGAGCCCAGTCGACAGTTAACAGGCTCGCGCCGAATATTTCTGACTCAGGCTCAAGGACAACGGCGTTTTCAATCTCCGTTGTGGTAACCAACTCTTCTATTTGGTAGCCCAAACCCACACCCTGAAACACAACCAGCGGATAGAAATTGGGTATCGGATAGCCTTTGTAACTCTGGCGTTCCAGTGGCGAGAGCCGGACGATCCTGTCAACTGCGCTGTGGGCGAAACGGGGGTGCCGGTAATCTCCAGGCCAGGGGGGTGGCAGTGAGGGCAACACCGAATCTTTTTTGAAAACGCTTTTGAAAAGCTCGACACCCTGGTGAGCGCGAGCCTTCCCCTGGCCGTGATAAAGAGAGCGGCCATCGAAGTTCAGGTCTACTTCATCTTCTTCGTTGCTGATAACCACTTCGGCACGCGTTTGCTTGAAGTCGACAAAATGCCTGTAAATATCGGGGTAGTACTTTTTAAAAAAACGCAGGTTGTTTTCCCTGCGTTGTGCAAACTGCAACGCTTTGTTTTGAACCACGGTCGACTCCATATAGAAGATTACCAAAGCCCCACTCTAGCATAAGGCTGAAAGCCCGTAAGATGAGGCGGTGGCTTAGAGCTTTTAAAGGCCCTCCATCTTTAAAGATTAACCCTGGAGCAACTGAAGAACCTGCTGCGGACGGGCATTAGCCTGAGACAGTACCGAGAGTCCGGCTTGCTGTAGCACCTGGGTTCGGGAAAGTTCGGCTGTCTCTTTGGCAAAATCAGCGTCTCTTATGCGGCTATTGGCAGCGCTCAGGTTTTCCGATGTCGTGCTAAGGTTTGCGATGGTTGATTCAAAACGGTTTTGAATGGCGCCCAATTCACTGCGGATGCCATTAATGGTGGTTAGCGAGGAGTCTACCCGCTTTATGGCATCGTTCGCGCCATCGACTGTCCGGATATCGATCCCCTCAAGATTACCGGAAGGGGCGATGGTTTCACCGCCTGCCGCGAAACCGGCTTTTTCCGGGTTGTTACCGCCAATGGTAAGGGTGTCCAGAGCCTCAAGAGCTATTTGGCCATACTGCGTGGCAGCAGAACCAACGGAACCTACGGCTGTTGTTTCGAAGCCGCCTGCAGTGCCGGCTGCAATCGTTCCACCAGAGGACGTGGTTATTGACTGAGAGGTAATGGTGAAGTTTTTACCATCCTCCTGAGTGAACACAAGGCCGGCGGTTCCGTCTGTGGCTGAAAAGCCCTCGATGCCCGCCTCATTAACCGCTTGAGCGAACTCTGCGTCGGTTATTGTGTCAGTACCATCATCCGCAGTCACAGACACCGTCGTGGACGTTGTTCCTACAGAAATATCCGCTGAGAAAGTCACAGTACTACTAGTAGTTGTGGCGGCAACCTCAGTATACCCAACTTCATTTACATTGGTTGCTGAGACCGTAGGAAGTCCTGGAATGTTAGCCTGTTCTATCGCTTCGGCTTTTGCTTTGGCGGAGGCGTCACCGTTTGTATTGGGTATGGGGAAGGCTTCGCTGTTTCCGACAG
>JAVLAV010000076.1:0-11834 GCA_031580735.1 Marinobacter sp. | reverse complement strand
GGTGCTGTCCTTGATGGACAAAATCGCCTATGCGTGCGCTGCCTCGCACTCAAAGTGCTACTGCGTTACCGCGTCAGTGGATAAAGTGGATTTTCTAAATCCAGTCGAGGTCGGTGAAATTCTTACACTGTATTCGTCTGTGAACTATACCGGAAAATCTTCAATGGAAATCGGTATCCGCGTTGTTTCTGAGAACTTCAAAACCGGTGCGATCCGGCACACGAATACCTCTTACTTCACGATGGTTGCCCTGAATCAGGACACGAAAACCCCGGAGGCTATTCCCGGATTGCTGTTGGAGAGCGATGAGCAGATCAGACGATTTCTGGAAGGTAGACTGCGGCGCAAGGTCCGGAAGCTCCAGCGGAATCAGCTGAATGAGGCCAGAAGCGAAATCAATTATGATATTGATGATAGCTCGCTGGCAGGGGAGAACTGCAAGGTTGCGGTGTAGTCAGAAAGGGTAATCAGAAACAGAAAAGGCCAGCAAAAGCTGGCCTTTCTTTTATATGGTAGCGGGGGCTGGATTCGAACCAACGACCTTCGGGTTATGAGCCCGACGAGCTACCAGACTGCTCCACCCCGCATCAAACTGGTTGTTAACCGGTCTGTGCCGATCAACGAGGCGCGTATGATAAAGACATTACGGCCATTTGCCAACCTGTTTTTAAAACGCGACGCGGAAAGCATGCCTGCAGGGTGAAATCACAAACCCGCAGGCAGCGTCGGCAAGGTCTTAATGCTGGATGTTAACCACTTCGCCGTCTTCAAATTCCACCACCATGGTGTCAAAGCGTGATTGCCAGAAACGCCAGCTGTCGTCTTCCAGCGATGGTGTTTTGTGGGCAGGCGGATAGCCGCGGGCAATCAGGACGGCGTCTTTGGACATGCCGGTGACGACCTTGCCGCTCTCAATGGCATCGCGCTCAAGCTTGTTGAAGCCGCTCAGGCTCACTCGGGAGTTGCCAAAATAGCGGTCGTAGATTTCATCAATGGTTTTACCGGTGTAATTGGCCTTGTTCACCAGGGTGACCTCCCAGCCGGTGTCTACTACCCGGAAAACAATGGTATCGGCGCTGGTATCCAGAACTTCTACTTCGGAGTTCACTGGGATAAAGGTGTCAACCGCATAGTTGGTGGTTTCCGACTTGCCCTTGTATGACCACATGTTGATCTGTGTGACCGCGGTCTGGCCTTCGGTATGTTTGATCGGGCTGGGTCCGGCGCAGCCGGCCAGGATGGCTGCGGCAAGCAGTGCGAGGATGGTATGGGTCAGTTTCATGAAGTGTCGTCTCCTTTTCTGTTTAGCTCCGAGTAAAGAATAGACTACATGAGTGTGCCTGGCAGGAGCATCACACCATAGGATTGGCTATTGGCAGTTTGAGAGTGAAGGTGGCGCCTTCATCCGGCCGGGAGTCGACGCTGATCTCGCCCTGATGCTTTTCGATGACGGTTCTTACGAAAGACAGGCCCAGTCCCGTGCCGAAATTGCCGGCCAGCTCACTGTGCTTGGGCCGATGGTAACGGTCGAACAGGCGGGGCAGTTCGCCAGGGTCAATTCCCATACCTTCGTCTGCAACGGCCAGGCAGGCCAGATGACCGGCGCGATAGACATCAATATTGATCGATGAGTTCTCGGGGCTGTATTGCACGGCGTTGGTCAGCAGGTTGATGACTGCCCGCTCAAGCAATTCCGCGTTGCCGTTGAGCCACAGATCCTCAGTGCCGTGCAATTGCAGCAGAATGTTCTTTTCCAGCGCCTGCTCGCACACACTGTCGCGGGCATTCTCCACAATGGCCAGTAGTTCGCACTCGTAGAAGCGGGTTTCTGTAAGCTGCTCGGCCCGGGCCAGCTGCACAAACTCTTCAGCCAGGTGGTAACTGCGCCGGGCCAGTCGGCCGAGCTGTTCAATCTGGTGTTCATCGATATGATCAGGGGCCCGCTTGAGCTGTTCAATCAGTGCCAGTTGAGAGACCAGGGGCGAGCGCACATCGTGAGAGATGAAGTCGATAGCTTCACGGTGCTGGCGTTGCTGTTCTCTCAGCTCGGTGATGTCCGAGATGTTGGCGATAATGCCGGGCTGGTTGTTGTCGGGCAGGATAAACGGCGCAAAATGAATCAACAGATCCTTGCCGTGAACGGTCAGATCAACGGTCCGGCTTTCCTGCTGAGTCAGTGTGTCGGAGACGGTTTCGTGCCAGGGTGGTAAGTCTCTGGGGTCGTGGCCCTGCAGCAGGGTGGCAAGAGGCATGCCGCTCAGGCTGGGTGTGGGTTCGCGGAACCAGCGCTCAATGTGGCGGTTTGCAAACAGAATGACCCCCAACTGGTCGGTGACGATAATGCCGTCTGGCATGTGCTCGAAGCTGTGACGGATAAAGGATTGAATCCGGGTCAGGCGTTCCGTAGCGAGGCGGATATTCTCGACTCTCGTGGAGAGATTTTTCCGGCTCTTTGTGGCGAGTGCCGGACGAGTATCCTGTTCCAGTTCCAGGTGCTGGAGATAGCGTTGGATGACTTCCCGGCTCAGATCGTTGCGCAGCGACAGACCAATAAGATATTCGGTTTCACCACGAATCAGGCGAATCCAACTTTGTTGTTGTTGGTGCTGCCATTGCTCGGGGGGCAACGGCGAAGGTGCATCGCCGGGGCGCATTCCATGCTGCTGCAGTGGCTCGCCATTTTCCGCAAGTAGCCATCCTTCTGGTTGGAACAACGCCTGGAAATGGCGCAACAGCTGGGCAGGGTGCCGTACGCCCGGTTCCCGGATGGACAGGGCGGGAGCCCGGGCGATGTCGTCGAGTTGTCGTTTCAGAAAGCGATTGGTGATGGCCAGCCGAAGACCAAAGGCGGCCGGGATGGTGAGCAGAAGTAGAATAAGAGCCCAGAACTGAACCATAAGCTTATTCGAGGTAAAGCTCTCTGCCCGGACCCCATCGGCTGGCAAGTGGGCCGTCGGACAGTGCTTTTACACGCACGAAGTATCGTCTTCCCGGAATCAGACGCAACGCCGCGGTGGTGTCGTCGATGTCCGCTTCTTTAATAATATTCCGGAACCCGGGTTCCTCTGCCAGTTGCAGGCGATAGCCGGTGGCGGTATCGACTTTTTCCCAGTAAATCCGTACCTGGTTGTCCAGGTAATTGATGCTGATAATCTTGACCGGCGGCAGGGTGCCGTTAATCACCAGCTTGCGGGAATCAGAGGTCGCCACTGAATTACCGCCGGCTTCGCTGACGACACGCCAGTGATATTGCCCCGGACTGAGGGATTGTGAAGGTTGTGCACGACTTTGTGCTGCCCAGTCGCTGGTGGCAACGAGTTCGTCGAAGCTGTCGGTTTCAGCAATTTCTACCCGGGCCACTTCATTGCTGCCATTCAACTGCCAGCGGAACTCCGGCTTGTCATCGTTTACGCTGTCGCCGTCTGCAGGGGCTACAAGCCCGGGCTTACGAGCCTGCACTTTCACATCCACCGTCGTGGTGTCGGGCATGCCGGCAATGCCCTGTGAATTCAGAGCGGCAAGATGAATCTCGTAGCGACCGTTGTTCAGGTCAGAAAGCGCGAAGTCTTTCTCGGAAATTTCACGACTCCGTACCCAGGCGCCGGTGCCTTCCTCAAAAATGTCCAGCCGGTAACGGGCGGGCCACTGGTATTGCCAGCTCAGTTCCACTGGCAGGCTGGTCAGAACATCCGGAACAGGACCGATTTTGGGCGCGGGGGGCAACTGGCCAATGCGCAGGCCTTCGCTGTTGTCAGTAGACAGGGTTGCACCATAACCGGCCGGGATCTCCCGGGTTTTGCCCGGGGGGCCGAAGTCCACGACACCTTCGGTTACCTGAACGCTGCTGCCATTGTCTCTGGTTTGCATCGCAAAAACAGTCCCTCGAACAGCCGCAACTGCAGAGGGAGTCTCAATCTCGAAGCGACCGCCTTCACCGGATACCGGTTTCACGCGGGTGTGCAGTGAACCTTTCTGCAGCCGCAGGCGAGTGTCTGCGGCATTGGAGTTGCTGTGTGTGGACAGGCGGTTGAACATCAGGCGGCTGTCGGGCGACAGCCTCAGTTCTGATCCATCGGCGAGCTTGATGGTGGCAGAACCTGAACCGGACAGTATCTCATCTCCGACCCGGATGAGGGCGTCTTCGGTCAGCGGCAGTTTGCGCCCGGTGGCGCCGGAAATATGAGATACGTTGCCAGACACGGAGCGAGCCCTGGCTGGTTCCGGTTGCCGGTCAGCCAGCGTCAGAGAGGCGCTTACGGGCCGGCTGAAACTGGTGTTGGCGGCAGCGCTGGCTGACAGTGCCGAACCATTGGTGATAGACAGCCCGGCGGAGGCCATTGTCGGCAGCAATATCAGCAACAACAGCCACGGCGTGAGGCCGAGTGATTTCGAAAAACTATGCATTGGCGGTATTGTCGGTCATGAATTCCATGGTGTCTGGTGGTGTGATGGCTTCCAAACGGTATCCCCGTTGGTAAATGGTTTTGATCCGGAAGCCATTTTCCGGGTTCAGCCCCAGGCGGCGGCGAAGCCGGCTTATATGGGTGTCCACTGTGCGGGTGTTAAGATCCCGGGTCATCCCCCATACTCTCTCCAGAAGCATTTCGCGGGTCAACAGCCGCCCCTGGTTCTGGAACAGGAACAGGGTCAGGTCAAAATCCTTGTCGGTCAGGTTCAGTGGCTCTTTGTGCAAGTGAATGCTGCGTTGGTGTGTGTCTACCTTGAAGGGGCCATACATCAGCACCGCCTTTTCACTTTCCGGGTTACTGCGCCGGGCCAGGGCATTGATGCGAGCCACAAGCTCTGCCGCACGGGCAGGCTTGGCAAGGTAGTCATCAGCGCCGGCGTCCAGAGCCTGAACGATGTCTTCCTCAGTGTCGCGCTGGGTCAGGAAGATTGCCGGCATAGGCCAGTTCAGTTGTTCCCGCACGTGTTTCAGTACGTCAATGCCGGACATGTCGGGTATTTGCCAGTCCAGGATCATCAGGTCGTAACTGCGATGAAGAATCGCGCCCAGAAAGGCCTGGCCACTGGGAAAGCTGTCGCAGACATGTCCGCGCTCAGACAGCATCGACTGGATGTTTTGCGCCTGTTCTTGTTCGTCTTCCAGCAGAGCGATGCGCATTAATCCTGGCCCTCGTTAGATATTGCCCGGTTCGGTCAAGCACACGCAGGGTTTTAACACACTTGAACATACTCGCGCGCGACTAGCGGATTATTCCAGAAATTGGATCTGTGTTCAGTATCGATATGTAGAATTACACAGGTGTTCCGTTGTTGTCGTCCAGTGTTTGTCGGCAGGCGGGGAAATTACTGCAGCCCCAGAACCAGCCTTTCTTGCCCTTTCGTCTCACCAGGGGCGAAAAGCAGTGGGGGCAGGGAATGGGTTTCTGGCTGGTGCCGTCTTCAGGCGCGCTGTCTTCCAGGGGGCGAGTGCCTTTGCACTGGGGATAGCGGGTGCAGGCGAAAAAAGCGCCGAATTTTCCGTCGCGCTGAACCATTGGGGCCCGGCATTTCGGGCAGTGAATACGATTCTCACCCTCTTCCGGCCCGGCATCGTTGGCAGCAGGACGACGGTTGATGAAACCGGTAATTTCTTCCTGCAGGTTGGCAATAAACTGGCGTGGATCGGCTTCGCCCCGGCGGATGGATTCCAGGCTGGCTTCCCAGACGGCGGTGCGGTCCGGCGTGCGTATGGAGTCGGGCAGAGCGCTAATCAGTGCCTTGCCTTTATCGGTGGCCCGGATGAAGCGCTTTTCCCGGTACAGATAATCGCGCTTGAACAGGGTGTCGAGAATGGCAGCGCGGGTGGCTTCGGTGCCCAGGCCGTCGGTGTCCCGGAGGGTTTTGCGCAGTTCGGCGTCGGCGACAAACCGGGCGATGTTGGTCATGGCCGAGAGCAGGGTGGCATCGGTGAAATGTTGTGGCGGCTGGGTTTTGCGCTCTTTTACCTCGGCGTTGTCACAGATGACCGGTTCGCTTTTGTCCAGTTTTGGCAGCGGCGGTTTCTGTGGCTCGTTGTTGTCTTCCTTGCGGCGAATTTCCAGGGCTTTCCAGCCGGCCTGGACGACAGCGGTTTCGCTGGCGCGGAAGCGGTGCTTCTGAACGTTGACCGTCAGCCGGCCTTCACGGTGAATCGCATTTTCAGCGAACTGCATCAGATAATAACGGCTGATCAGGCCGTAGATTTTTGTTTCCGCGGCGGTCAGTTTGCCATTGGGCGTTGGCCGGCTGGTGGGGATGATGGCGTGGTGGGCGTCCACCTTTTTGTCGTTCCAGGCGGCTGAGCGCCGGGCCGTATCCAGTTTCTCTGTGAGCGGTTCCAGCTCTGGGTTAACCCGGCTGACGGCTCTTATTACCTGGTCGGCTTGGCTGAAGTGTTCTTCAGGCAGATAGCGGCTGTCAGACCTTGGGTAGGTGATTAACTGATGGCGTTCGTAGAGGTTCTGGGCGGTATCAAGTACCTCTTTGGCCCCCATGCGGTACAGTCGCCCGGCTTCGATCTGCAGGGCAGAGAGCGAGAATGGCAAGGGCGGCGGCTCGGGGCGGTCCCGGAACCGGGATTCGCTAATGGTTCCTGGTCGACCCTGCACTTCCTGGATGATTTGTTCAGCGATTTCCCGGTTCAGCAAGCGATTTTCTTCATCCAGATGGTCCTGAAATTGCTCATCTGGCAGCCAGCGGGCGGCGAAGGGCCGTGGGTCGGCGTCCTCTTCTTGGGCGTGGAACTGGCCTTCAATGCGATACCAGGGCTTGGGCTCGAAGTTTTCGATGGTGTTGTCGCGCTCGACCACCAGGCCCAGGACGGGGGTTTGCACCCGGCCGACGGAATAAACGCCTTGTTCGCCCTGCTGTTGATAGCTCAGGGTATAGAACCGGGTCAGGTTGATGCCGTACAGCCAGTCTGCCCGCTGGCGGGCCAGGGCAGAGTGGGACAGGCTGCGAAATTCCTGGTTGTCGCGGGGGCTGCGGATGGCCTTGGCGACGGCATTGGGCGTCAGGTCGTTGATCAGTACCCGTTGGATCGGAACCTGGGTGCCGACAAATCGCAGGACTTCGTCTACCAGTAACTGGCCTTCGCGGTCGGGGTCGCCGGCGTGGGTGATGGTGTCGGCCTGGCGGATCAGCGATTCGAGTATTTTCAGCTGTTGTTTGACGCTGTCTTTGGGGGCCAGTTGCCACTTTTCCGGGAACATGGGCAGGTGTTCCAGGCGCCATTTCTGCCAGGCAGGGTTGTAGCGCGCGGGTTCTGCCGGTTCGAGCAGGTGGCCGATGCACCAGCTGACGGTAGCTGCGTCCTGCCCCTTACCGCAGCGGATGTAGCCCTGGCCTTTCTGATAAGGTCCGGGCAGGGTTGCGGCGATGGCTCTTGCCAGGCTGGGTTTTTCGGCGATGTACAGGTGCATGGCTGGGACGGATGCTTGCTGAATGGTCTGGGAATGTGGCGTTTTGGTGGTTTTCTGTCAAGGGCTTCTGGTGGTGCTTGCCTTGTGTAGTAGACTGTTTTGATTCGGGGGGAGAGCGGCTATGCGGGCAGGCTTCCCAAAAGACGCCGTGAACCCTTCCATGGGGGCTTGCTGTTGCCATCCTTGGCAACAGACACTTTTGGGAAGCCTGCCCGCATAGCCGCTTTGAACTCCGTGCTATTCGCCGTTTTGCCCGCAAATGGGTGAAGGAGTCAGGTAAAGCGTTATGAAAGTACAGCAGGCTATCGAAACAAAACTCGCCGAGGCGTTTGACGCGTCGGTGCTTTCGGTGGAAAACGAGAGTCATATGCACTCCGTGCCGCCGAATTCGGAGACGCATTTCAAGGTGACGGTGGTGTCACCGGCGTTTGAGGGGCAGATGAAGGTTCGGCGGCATCAGGCGATTTACAAGGTGCTGGCGGATGAGTTGGCCGGGCCGGTGCATGCGTTGGCGTTGCATTTATATACGCCCGATGAGTGGCGTGAGAGTACTCAGGCAGCGCCGGATTCACCGAACTGCATGGGCGGTTCAAAAGGCGATGAGGCTATGGCTGCGAAACTGAAGCAGGGAGACGATGTATGAGTCAGTTTTTTCAGATTCACCCGGAAACGCCGCAGAAGCGGTTGATCAAGCAGGCGGGCGATATCCTGCGTAAGGGTGGGGTGATTGTGTATCCCACGGATTCGGGGTATGCCATTGGTTGTCACCTGGGTGACAAGCAGGCAGCGGATCGGATCAAGCGGATTCGTAAGCTGGATGACAAGCACAACTTTACGCTGGTGTGCCGGGATCTTTCTGACATTGGCACCTATGCGAAGGTCGATAATACTCAGTACCGATTGCTGAAGACGTTCACGCCAGGGCCGTATACGTTCATTCTGGATGCTACCAGCGAGGTGCCGCGCCGTTTGCAACACCCGAAGCGCCGCTCTATTGGCGTTCGTGTGCCGGATAACGAGATTGTCCGGGAGTTGCTGGGTGAATTGGGCGAGCCCATTATGAGTAGTACGCTGATTCTGCCGGGCGAAACCGATCCGATGACCGACCCCGAGGACATCCGGGATGCGCTGGAGCATGAGCTGGATCTGATTATCGATGGCGGTAACTGCGGTATGGAAGCGACTACGGTGGTTAACTTTACCGGGGAAGTGCCTGAGGTTACCCGGGTAGGTAAGGGCGATCCTGAACCCTTCCGGGTGTGACGCCTGAGCTCTGATCAACCGCCCGGGCGTCAGGCCCGGGTGTTCAGTGTGAAGGCGTAGCGTTGCTGGTTGGCGGCTTCGAGTTGTTGCTGGCTGGCGCTGCGTTTGAGGTTGTCGTAGCGGGTCACCAGGTCTTGCAGGCCGTTGAACTGCTGGTTCTCGCTGACCATGGAGTCCAGCAGTGAATTGCCCACGCCGTAGGCCTGGTTCAGTTTCAGGGCATTATCCATGAAGTCCAGCGTTGGTTCGGTGGTGCTCAGGCGGCCGAAGGCCTCCTGAAAGCCCCGGTTGTTGTTGAGATCCTGGGCAATCTTACCTTTCAGGTTTTCCGGCATCGAGCCATCTACCTGAGTTTTGCCGTTTTCCCCTTTGCTGACATTGACCGTTGTTGCCGGGTGCAAGTTGTACTCGGCAAGCTTGTGCCGCAGGGTTTCCCGCACGAAAGACAGATCCTGGGCGACGGTTTGTTTGTATTCACTGAGGGCCAGCGAACGGGTTTTCAGGTCTGTGAGGCTGTCGGCGTCACGTCCGGAGGGTGTAAAGCGGTCGTCTCCTGGGCTGCCGGCGGGTTCCGGTGCTTTGTCGGCGGTTTTGGCTTGTGGTTCTGCGTTCGTAGCCTGGGCCGGTTGACGGTGGTCCATGGCTTGCTGAAAGCGGGTGCTTGCCTGTATGAGCGATGCCAGCAAAGACATGGTGCGTTTCCTCCTTCTCCGGCGGTAAAGAGTTGCCGGAAAATTGTCGATTAGGGCTTCTGGCTGAATTTCTGCAGTTTTCGGGCCAGTTTTCCGGGATGAGCGAGGGAGCGAATTCAGTAACCCTTTGGTCGTTTCGAAAACGTGTAAATGATCTGCGTCATATAAAAAAATCCGTCCGGCTATAAAGTTATCGGCCAATCAGCCGTCAAATCTGACAGATCATAACCATTGCTCAGCAATCACCGGGGCGTCATGAAAAAACAATATTCAATCCGCTTTTTGCTTCTGGCCGCACTGGCCGCCGCGTTCACTGTCATTCTTGTGTTCACGGTGGCCTACAGCGCCTGGTCGCAGCGTGCGCATCTTGAGGAATACAGCCACAAGTATGTGGACGGGCTGGCGAAATCCTATTTCGATGGTCTGAACACCATGATGGTGACAGGTACCATCGGTAATAAGGATGTGCTGCGAGAGAAAACCATGGCACCCGACGAAGTGCTGGATGTGCGGGTGCTTCGCAGCGATCACCTTATTGATATGTTTGGGACGGCCAATGCCGATGAGCAGAACCTGCAAGCCATTGACGAGAAGGCGTTGAATGGAGAGCGCATTGAGCATTATTCAGAAAATGAAACCGGTCGGGTTTACACCCTGATTGAGCCCATGCGTGCCAGTGAGAATTACCAGGGTGTGAATTGTCTGGGCTGCCACCAGGCCGAAGAAGGGCAGGTTCTGGGTGCGGTACGGGTTGATTATTCCCTGGCCAAGAGTGATGCCCGGCTGGAAAAACAGCTGATGTTCAGTGGCGGCGTACAGATTCTTATCTTTGTGGTTATTTTTGTCCTGGTTACTTTCGTACTGGGTCGGCTGGTGTTTTCCCGCTTGCAAAAGCTGCACGACCGCATGGATCAGATTTCCACCAACTCTGATCTGACCATTGAACTGGATGTTTCCCGTAACGATGAAATCGGTTCTGTTTCCCGAGCGTTCAATCGCATGGTGGCAAATATTCGCAAGAGTATGCTGACAGTGGTCGATAACGCCGAACGGGTTGAATCAGCGGCCAGAACAATCGCCGGCAAGGCAGAAACCACCGAGCGTGAAGTGCTGGCCCAGAAAGACAACACTGACCAGGTGGCGAGTGCGACGACCGAGATGGCTGCCTCGGCGGTGCAGGTGAGAGAAAACGCGGTTAACACAGCGCGTAAATCCGCCGACACTACCAAAGCGGCGCAGGACGGCGAGCAACTGGCACGCACGGCGGTGCAGGGTATTGAATCGCTGAATACCGAAGTTCAGTCTGGTGCCCAGCGGATCGAGCAACTTGACCAGCGCACTACCGAAATGGCGGATCGGCTGGAGATGATTTCCGATATCGCCGACCAGACCAACCTGTTGGCTTTGAACGCCGCCATCGAGGCAGCCAGAGCCGGTGAGCAGGGCCGTGGTTTCTCTGTGGTGGCTGACGAGGTTCGCGCATTGGCGTCTCGTACCCAGGATTCCACTGAGGAAATCCGCAAGACGATCGACGGTCTGAAGAAAGAGGTTGTGGACTGTGTGGGCACCATGCGCCATGCCTCGGAGATGGCTCAGGACCAGGTGGACGCTATCCTGAAGGTCGAGCATGAGCTGCAGACCATTGCGGCGGCGGTGCGCGAGATTACCGGCCTCAATGAGGAAATGGAGAACGCCGCCAACGAGCAGAGTGATGTGTCTGAGTCCATCAATCAAAACGTTATCGAGATCAGCCGCTCTGCCGAGCAGACCTCCACCGATGCCCAGGAAACTGCAAGGGTTGCCGGGGATCTTCTGGCCATGGCAGAAACACTGCACAAAACCATTGAACAGTTCCGGTTGTCCCGGGACTGATTCCAATGCGCAGGGAAGCGCAGTAACCCCTACCTGAATCTCCCGGAGAAGGTCCGGGCGGTTTACAAAACCCCGGTTGCTGACGGAAGATCTCGTTTCATGTTTCTGGTTTGGACGTTCCGGGCCATCGGCAAATTCATGGAACAGGAGATGATTCTGGATGAGTGATTCGCAGGCCAGTCCGGGTGCTTTCAATTTTGGTATTCGCCGGCTGGTATTGGTGGACTCCGCCGGGTTTTGTTATGTGGAAATACCGGTCGACAACCACGGGCTGATTCTTGGTCCGGGTAACCTGGGTAAATCCAGCCTTCTGAATTCCTTACGCCTGTTTCTGTTGCCGGAAAACAATTTCAGGAACAGTCGCAAGAAATTCGCCTTCCGCAACGCGAGTGCCGGCAGCTTCTACACCAATGAAGAAAGCTACCAGCATTACTTCCCCAGCCAGTTCAGCTTTCTGATTATGGAGGCGGAAAACCCCGCCGGGGTGCACTGCCAGATTCTCTATCGCGATAACAGCAGTCAGCTCAGTTATGGGCGCATCTTTGCACCCGTGAGTTACGACCAGCTACGCCCGATGTTCTGGCGTGCCGACGATGCAGAC
>JAVLAV010000075.1:0-12403 GCA_031580735.1 Marinobacter sp. | reverse complement strand
GTTCACCTTCGGCATGGATTACCTTGGCCCGGCGCTCACGCTCAGCTTCTGCCTGGCGAGCGATGGCCCGGATCATTGAGTCATCCAGATCAACATGCTTGATTTCCACATTCGCCACCTTGATGCCCCAGCCTTCTGTCTGGGAATCAATAATTTCCTGAATGTCGGCGTTCAGTTTGTCCCTCTCCGAGAGCATTTCATCCAGATCATGCTTGCCCAGTACAGAACGCAAAGTGGTCTGCGCCAGCTGACTGGTAGCGTCGCCAAAATCCTCAACCTGTATAATCGCCTTTTCCGGATCGACAACCCGGAAGTACAGCACGGCGCTGACATGCACGGTCACGTTATCTCTGGAGATAACATCCTGACTCGGAACATCCAGAGTGATCACCCGGAGATCCACACGCACGATCTGCTGAATACCCGGAATCACGATGATCAGGCCGGGCCCCTTTACCGCCTGAAACCGGCCGAGAAAGAACACGACGCCGCGCTGATATTCCGGCAGAATCTTGATAGCCGAACCGAGAATCAGCAGTAGCACCACGGTGGGTGCAAGATAGGGAATAACATCGCCCAGGTTCATACGGCCTCCTTGTTTTGCCGTCAGTTATTGATCATCAGCCTTGTCAGGGCCCGCATTATTGCGGGGTTCCACCACAAGAGTCAGTCCATTCATGGCTACTACCCGAACCGGTGTGTCTGCCGTAACCGGAGCCTGGCTGGTGGCATTCCAACGTTCGCCACCTACATGGACATGGCCGTGGTACTGGCCATGACCCTGTCTGAAATGGTCCATTGCTACGCCGGTCTCATGGGTCATGTGCTCGCTGCCGCAGACGGGTGGTCGTCGCCTCAGCCCGATAAAACGGGTCACTGTCCACAGGATGAAGCCACCAGCCACAATGGCGGTACCGCCGATCGTGGGTAATGAGATGTCCCGGTGACTGCCATCCATCAGAATCACCGAGCCGATAACAAAGGCAACGATACCCCCCACCCCCAGTATTCCGAAACTGGGGGCGAAGGCTTCGCCAACAATAAGCGCCAACCCCAATAAAATCAGGGCCAGACCCGCGTAGTTCACAGACAACACCTGGAACGCAAATAGCGCCAGGATCAGACTGATGGCACCGATCACACCGGGCACAATGGCACCGGGATTGGCCAGTTCGAAAATGATGCCGTAGAAGCCAATAATCATCAGAAAGTAGGCGACGTTCGGGTCCGTGATCACTGACAACAGATTGGTGCGCCAGTCCGGATTGGCGCGGGACGGTTCCAGATCAGAGGTCACCAGTGTTTTTTCACCCGACTCCATGATCACGGTGCGGCCGTCGATCTCATCGAGAAGAGCCTGCAGGTTGGGCGCGACCACATCAATCACACCAAGCTCCCGGGCCTCCGTGGCGCCGACGTTGACGGCATCGCGCACTGCTTTTTCTGCCCAGTCGGCATTACGGTCGTGGCGTTGCGCAAGGCCGCGAATGTAGCTGACCGCATCTTCCAGAACCTTACGCTCCATGGCGTTGCCGCCACGCGTGGTTTCAGCGTCACTGGTATTTTCCGGGTCAGACGATTGATCGTTACTATCTGGCGGGGCTTCAGGCTCGGAAGAGCCCGGCATACCGCCCATCTGTACCGGTGTTGCCGAGCCAAGATTGGTGGCGGGCGCCATGGCAGCGATATGGCTGGCATAGAGAATGTAGGTGCCGGCACTGGCCGCTCGGGCGCCCTGGGGGGAAACGTAAGTGGCTACCGGTACTTCTGAAGCCAGAATGGCTTTGATAATATCGCGCGTAGAGTCCATCAGGCCGCCGGGAGTATCCATTTCCAGAACGATCAGACCGGCGCCTTCCTCCTCGGCTCTCTGGATACCCCGGGTAATATAGTCTTTGGTAGCCGGACCTATGGCACCTTCTACAGACAGCACCAGAGCAATGCGGGGTTCATCCTGTTGGGCATGGGCCTGCCAGGCCGTAACCGCCAGCATGAGCACGGCACAGATCGTTACAATGGTTCGGCTCATAACACTCTCCCTTTGCCGGCCGGACCCGTTTACTCTCCGACCTTAAAAATACAGCGTTTGCTCTGAACCGGCTTCCGCGTCGTTCCTCTCCGGGTCTTGGGTCTTGTCGGCAGCCACTTGTGTCAGTGTCTCACCAATCATCGTCGGGATGCCATCCGCCTGGTCCACTGCAATCTCGACCGCCTGACGTTTGATCTGGATATCGCTATGCCGTTCCCGAAAGGCTTCGAGTTTTTTTTGCACCTGCTGCCAAAGCTTCTCCCGATCTCCCGGCAGATAGTCCTCCCCCGGACGATGCACTTCGATCCAGACTTCTCCTTCAGATATACCCAGTTTGACCTGCTCCCGGATCACCTGTACCGATGTGCCTTTCTGTACCTGATACACAAATCTGGAAATATCCTCGTTGTACATACGGAAACAGCCATGGCTGACCGGCATGCCTACGCCGAATCGCTTGTTGGTGCCGTGAATCAGGTAGCCTTTCTCACTGAGCATCAGCGCATGGGTACCCAACGGATTACCGGGGCCGGGCGGAATCATCCGTGGCAGGTAGTCACCCGTTGCCTCATATTCGGCGCGAATACTGGCCGGCGGATACCAGGCCGGTGACTCCAGCGGCATGGTGACTTCGGCATCGGTCAGCGGCGAGGGATTTTCTTCAGTTCCGACCCCGACCGGATAAACCTGAACCCCCTCTTCAGAAAAGTAGTAAAGACGGTATTCCGCAAGGTTAATGACAATACCTTCACGGCGGACATCCGGCAGAACATACATACGGGGCAGGATAATGGTGGTGTCATCGCCCGGCAGCCAGGGGTCTACCCCCGGGTTGGCCTTGACCAGCTCCAGATACCCCAGCGCCAGGTCGTTACCAATACCCGCAAAAGTATCCTCGTACTCGGTAGTAAACACCTGCAGCTCGCCGGCCAGGTCTCCCTCAGGGCGGAACGTTGGTACGCGGGGCGCGCGTTCATCACTGACATCAGGCTTCACACCTCCACCGGCCTGGGCCTGAACAGCACTATCCTGGGCAGCCACGGGCACAGGCGCCATCAACAACAGGCTCAGGTATAGCGCGAAACCGCTTTTCAACCGCATATCAATCCATTCCAGTTCGTTTTCTTGTTGAGCTCATTGACTCATGCACGCCTCAGGAGTTCATCAGTGCGGCCCACACCGTCGCAATCGCCAGAATAACAAAGAGTATGCTGGCTGAAATCCGCGCCATCGCCAGTGGCAAACGCTCCATCAGCCACCGGCCTGCCATTATGACCGGAATGTTGGCAATCAACATCCCGACAGTGGTACCGATGATAACCCAGAATGTCTCGGTATACTTTGCCGCCAGTACCACTGTGGCAATCTGGGTTTTATCACCGATTTCTGCCAGAAAGAACATAACGGTCGTCGCCATGAAGGCACCCATACCCAAAAACCTTGAGCTCTCGCTGTCGTCTTTGTCAGGAACCAGAAGCCATAGCGCAATGGCAATGAAGCTTACGGAGAGAATCCACGGTAACCAGGCTTCGGGAAGCCATTGCGCAACCCACGCACCCAACCAGGCCGACAGAGCGTGATTGAGAATGGTGGCAATCAGGATACCAAGAATAATAGGGGTGCGGGTGGCGTATCGGGCAACCAGAAACAGCGACAAAAGCTGGGTTTTATCACCAATTTCCGCAATGGCCACGGCCAGGGTAGAAGCGAGAAATGCATCCATTCACAAATACCTCAGGGCGGAGACTTTAAGACACGAGGCAACTCACCTTCCGCCCTGCATGGAGGTGACCTGCCCCGGGTCTTGCCAATTCCAGCCATCTGGCCTGGAACATGGTAGCCATGGAGATTGAGCCCCAAGTGTGTTGACTACCATTCGCCTGACGTATCAGCGCGAAGGCTACTCCCCCGAAGGAAATGCAATACTAATCAATTGCAGCGGCGATCTCAACCGGGCCGACGCCCGGCGACAAGATCGCCCTTACTTCTGCTTTTCAGCGTTATCCATGATTTTGTGGAAAACACCCAGCGCACACTCGACTTCCTTATCAGAAATACCCTCAAGCATTTCCTCCCGCAAGGTGGCGGCGCGTTCGGACAGTTCATCCATAAAGTCTGCCCCCGCTTTGGTCAGGTAGAGACGGCGCGCACGGCGGTCGTTGGGACAAGGCCGGCGCTCTATCAGGTCCTGCTGCTCCAGGCTGTCCAGCAATCGCACCAGGGTCGGGTTTTCTATCGCCATCAGGCCTGCCAGTTCCCGCTGGGTCAGGCCCTCGCCACCTTGCTGCAGGTAGACCATGGTGCTCCAGCGAGCCTGCGTAACGCCCAGATCCTTGAGCCGCTCATCCAGCATCTTGCGCCAGCGACGGGTAACCCGGGCAACCGCAAACGGGAATTGATCTCTCATGTTTCTACTCCTGATAATCATCGGATGGCAGACAGCACTGCACCATTCTGGAATCCGATAAAAAAGATACCCTTATTCTATTTCACCAATAGTATGCTAACCGGTTCAAAAAGGACAGATGTAGAACCGGAAAGATAATTACCGAAAATGTAGTTCATATCAGCCGGCGTGTCGGTGCTCCTGCTCTTCCCGGCTTTGTTCGGCTTCCCGGGATTCATGAAATTCCTCGTTCCGGGGATCCATTTCGGTAAGCACGGGAGAGGTTTCCGGCATCGCGGCCACAAAGTGCTCCTGGTCCGCCACCGGAACATCTTCGGTATGGGTGATCCGATAGCTGGTTACCACTGCCAGTAACAGCAGGAAGCCGGCGTTGCCATAAAACAGCCCGGACGGACCAAGCAGATTGATCAGCTCAGCCATGGCAATCGGACCAATCACGCTGCCAATGCCGTAGCTGAGCAACAGCGTGGCGCTTGCGGCAACAATCCCGCTGCTGTCCAGCCGGTCATTGGTGATCGCCACAGCGATGGGATACAACGTAGCTGACAGGCCAGTAAACAAACCGACCAGCACAGTCAAAACCGCCAGTTTTTCAGCACCCAGCACCGCGACACCCACGGCAGCAGAGGCCGCAGCCAGCGATACCCAGAACATCACCCGTCGGCGATCGAACCGGTCACAAACCTGGCCCAGGGGCCAGGCGAGCAGCATGGCCGCCACAATGGCGCTGGCCATAAAGGTAGATGTCTTCGCTACATCCAGCCCCACCAGGGTGGCGTAAACCGGTCCCAGAGCATAAAAACCACCGATCATCACGCCACTGATCAGCGCCCCGGCCACACCGGAGAAGGATTCACGGGCCAGCTTGAACACTGACATACGGTGAACCTGTTCGATAACCGGCGCCTCCATAAGGGTCAGCGCCAGCGGAATAAGTGCGACCGCCAGCAGAATCGCCGCCAGAGAGAAAGGCAGGAAATTGGCCGGGTCACCCACATTGATAAGCAGCTGGCCACCAGCCGCCGACAGGTAAAACACAACCTGATAAACCGCAAACAGTGATCCACGGTTGGTGTTGGTGGCACGGCTGGAAAACCAGCTTTCGATCACCACCAGCACCCCGGCAATACAGAAACCGGACAATACCCGAAGCGCCGCCCAGAAAATGGCGGAAACCGCCATTGGATACATCAGGGCAACCACCGCCGCCATGGCCGCGAAGGCTGCAAAGGCCCGGATGTGGCCCACCCGGCCGATGATTCTCTGGACATAGAGGGTGCCCAGCACGAAACCAATGGAGTAACACACCAGCACCCAGCCGATGACATCCGGAGAGATTTCTTCGATGCTCAGGCGGATACCCAGCAGCGTGGTCAGAAAAGCATTGCCACTGACCAGCAGCACAATGCTCAGGAGCAGGGCAGACAGGGACGCGACCATTCGGGTCATCGATAGCTCCGGACAGTAATGCTGGGAAACAGAATGAGTGAGGTCCGCAGCTTGTTCAACTGCGATACGCATTTAAGCAGGCAAACCGGTAGCCTGCTACTACGGATTTGCCGAAATGCCAAATGGTTCATGGCGTAACATTTCACATTGTTTTACATTAATGGGACGTAACAGACCCGATTCATACCAAGAGTTACCATACCGGTATGCCATCCACCAGACATGAGCGCCTGGCCATGAAAAAAACGGACTGGCCCATTCGCTGGGACCTACTTCTTCGTTATCAACTCATTGAAATCATTGCCCTGTGGGAAGGCCGGTTGACCACCAACCACATTTGCCACAGTTTTGGAATCGGACGCCAGCAGGCGTCGAAGGACATCAACACCTATCTGAGGGAGCTGGCACCCGGCAACCTGGTTTACGACAGGCACCTCAAAGGCTATGTGCCCGCGCCTGAATTCAGCCCGGTGGTGACACAAGGGCAGGTCAGCGAATATTACGACCTGTTGGCCCACCAGCATCAGCTCAGCAATACGTTCTCTGATCTGCAACTGGAACTACCCGGCAACACAGTGGTCTCCGGTCCCGTTCGCCGGATTCATCCGGCAACCATGCGGGCCGTGGTAGCCGCTACGCGCTACCACCGTCAGTTGAAAGCCCGGTACGTTTCTCTCAGTCGACCGGAAGCGGCCGAAAGTATTCTGGAACCCCATTCCCTGGTTTGCACCGGTAATAACTGGCACGTTCGTGCCTGGTGCAATGCCAACCGGGAATTCCGGGATTTTGCCCTGACCCGCTTCCACACTGCGCCGGAAGTGCTTCGGCAGAAAGCAAAACGTACCGCAGAACAAGACGAAGACTGGCAGCGCCGGGTTACCCTGGAGATTATGCCGGACCAGCGCCTGAGTGAAGCGCAACAACGGATCATTGCCGGTGATTTCGGCATGAACAAAGGGGTTCTTCAGGTTGAGTCCCGAGCTGCACTGGCTCCTTATGTGCTGCTGCAACTGGGCATCAGTCTGGACAACGCCCATCCTGATCCGTTGATCCAGCAAGTGGAGCTTGCCAATCCTGACCAACTCGGTTTCGGCAGTCAGCGGGAAAGAGCGCTCAAAGCGGTGGCCGGTCTCTGCTAAAATACGGCGGTGACTGACTTTACCCGCACGCTTGTCTTATCCCTCGCCACCTTTTTGCCTGGCGCCTTCGCCCCTTTGTCGGCGTGGGCAGCCTGTGGCGAAGCGGCAACACCCATTCACACCATTCAGGGCAGCGGGCCGCAATCCCCCCGGGCGGGCGATACCCTGACCGTCGAAGGCATCCTGACCCGGGATGCCCGCTACCCTGGCGGTTTCGATGGTTTTTATCTACAGCAGGCCGACGCTGAAACCGACAACAACCCTGCCACATCCGAAGCCCTGTTTGTCTATACCCGCAAGAACACCGGCGAACGCGGCCGGCGCCTGCGGGTCACCGGCACGATCAAGGAATATCACGGCCTGACCGAGATGGCCTCGGTCGACAGCA
Organism: Marinobacter sp.; assembly: GCA_031580735.1. Classification (GTDB taxonomy): domain Bacteria; phylum Pseudomonadota; class Gammaproteobacteria; order Pseudomonadales; family Oleiphilaceae; genus Marinobacter. Next base: position 4,991 of record JAVLAV010000075.1, on the reverse strand, counting down.
TTCAGGTCTGTGGCAAAGGCAGGATGCCTGAGCCGATCGAACTGACTTTACCCTGGCCGCAGAACCCGAATCCCTGGAAAACATGCGGGTGCGATTCGTCGAGCCCCTGACCGTGGTTGAGCACTACAACCTTGCCGTGTACGGCGAGCTGACCCTGGCAGCCGGCGACCAGATCACTGCCACCGAATACCTTGCACCCGGGCCAGAGGCCTTCGCCCAAGGCATACGCAACCGGCAACAACGGGTAACGCTGGACGATGGCTCTGGCACCCGCAACCCCAAGCCGGTTCCCTGGCCTCCGGGCGGGCTTTCCCGAAGCAACAGCGTGCGGGCCGGCGACACCGTCAGCGAATTGACCGGCATTCTGGACTACCGGTTCGGGCAATGGCGCCTTCAGCCCATTGGTATGCCGCAATTCAACGCCACCAATCCGCGCCCTTCCGCACCCGCACCACCTGCCGACCAAACCGTTCGGGTTATGGCATTGAATTTACAGAACTATTTCAACGGCAATGGCCGGGGCGGCGGGTTTCCCACGGACAGAGGCGCACAAAGCGCGGAACAATTCCGGATTCAGAGCCAACGGCTTGCCGCTACGGTAAAACAGACAGCCCCTGACGTTCTGGCGGTCTCGGAACTGGAGAACGATGGTTATGGAGAGCATAGCGCCATCGCCGACCTGGCCCGGACGCTGGGCCAGCACTGGCGCTTTGTTGCCACCCCGGGAGACGATGGAACCGACGCCATCCGCACCGCGTTACTGTACCGGTCCGACCGTGTCATTCCCGTTGGCAGCGCGCACCGGCTCCAGTCCGGCACCTTTGCCCGCCAGAGCAGGCCACCCGTGGCGCAGTTGTTTCGCATGGCGCAGGACAAGGACAGTCAGGCCTTAAGAGTGGTGGCACCGCACCTGAAGTCGAAATCCTGCCGGAATGCCGGCGTGGCCAATGCCGATCAGAATGACGGCCAGGGTTGCTTCAACCAGCGCCGCACCCGGGAAGCCGAAGCCATCCTGGACTGGATAGCAACGCTTCCCACAGACAACAACCTGGCGGGCACGCTGATTGCCGGCGACCTGAACAGCTACGCCCGTGAAGAACCTCTGCGTCGCTTCGAAGCTGCCGGCTACCGCAGCCTGGTGCACCACTTCCACCCCTGCACTCCCGAAGCGTGTCAGCAGCACAGCTATCGTTTCAAAGGCGAGAAGGGATCTCTGGATTATCTGCTGGCCTCCGAAGCTCTTCTTCCTCAAGTTGCGAAAGCCAGGGCCTGGAACATCAATGCCGACGAACCCCGGGCATTGTCTTACCAGCAGATGCCCGGTAACAACGCGCCCTGGCGCGCATCCGATCACAACCCGGTGATTACCGACATCCGCCTGGCCGAGTAATACCCTCAATCAATGCCGATAATCTTGTGCATCTGAAGAGTCAGGCGCCAACGGGGATGCGCCAGGCAGTATGCCGTCGCTTTAGCAGTATTGCTCTGGCGCACCGGGTCTGTGGATTCGCCATCAGGCGCTGACGGGGAAGCCATGGGAGAGAGAAAATAATGCCGGGCGCGGATATGCTCAAAACGCTCGGGGAGTGCCAGCGCTTGCGGGTACACCAGTTTCAGTTCATCGCATTCCGTAATGACCACGCCTGCATCGGCTTTCGGGCTGACACACAGCCAGTCTATCCCTTTCGGCGCAGGTAATGTGCCATTGGTCTCCACGCCAACCTCGAACCCGGCCGCATGGAAGGCATCTATTAACGGCTCATCCAGCTGTAACAGCGGCTCCCCCCCCGTGCACACCACGTAGGGATGCCCCGGGGCGTCCGGCCACAGCCCCTGAATATGGGCGGCCAGGTCTTCAGCAGTCTCAAATTGCCCACCGTTCTGGCCGTCGGTCCCGACAAAGTCCGTGTCGCAGAAGGTACACACCGCGCTCGCCCGGTCCTTCTCGCGGCCCGTCCACAGATTGCACTTGCTGAAGCGGCAGAAGACAGCGGCACGACCAGCCTGCGCACCTTCGCCCTGCAGGGTATAAAAAGCCTCCTTGACCCGGTACATCAGGCTTCAGCCTCGTATGTCAGAGGATCTTTGATGTCATGGGCCGCAAATGCCTCCAACCGCTCCACACAGGAGCCGCAACGACCACAGGCTTTTTCCCGGCCGTTGTAGCAGGTCCAGGTCTGGCTGTAATCAAGGCCAAGCTTCAGGCCCTCGCCCAGAATCTCGCCCTTGTCCATAGCCATAAACGGCGCTTCAACACCGACCGGCTCATAATTGGCCACCCGACAAACGGCATCCATCTTCTCGACAAATTCCGGTCGACAGTCCGGATAGATAGCGTGGTCGCCACCATGTGCGCCATACCAGACCGCCTGGGCCCCTACCGTGACCGCATAACCGGTGGCGAGGGACAACAGAATCATATTGCGGTTGGGCACCACCGTCGATTTCATGCTGTCTTCCTCGTAATGGCCTTCCGGCACCTCGATATCCGAAGTCAGCGACGAGCCCGACATCACCTCACTCATGGCCCGGATATCAATCACCTTGTGGGGTATCGCTTCCGCCTGACAAACCGCACTGGCCGCTTCCAGCTCGCGAACGTGGCGCTGGCCGTAGTTGAACGACAGGGCATGGACCTTGAGGCCCCGAGCACGGGCGAGGTGAAGCAGGGTAAAGGAATCCATGCCTCCGGAATAGATAACGACAACAGTGTCAGTCATGCGGGAATCACCAGAATTAAAGGGAGTTTGTCATCAGGCTGTTACCGATAATGAGTATATTGTAACAGTGCAATAACCACTTGGGTTCGCGTCCCGGAAAGATCAGGGGTAAACTCGAATCAAAACCAAGACATAACCAGCATTGGCGCGTAATGACATCTGACATCAGCCCTGCATTCATTGATTTTGAAGCTTCCAGCCTGAACCTGATCGAGAGCTATCCGATCGAGGTCGGCGTGTGTCTGCCTGATGGTTCGCTGCACAGCTGGCTGATTTCCCCGCACGTCCTCTGGAAGGACTGGTCAGAAAGCGCCGAAAATATCCATGGCATCTCCCGGGAAAGGCTGGAACGTGAAGGCGTACCCGCCGGAGATGTTGCCCGCCAACTTAATGCGCTGTTGCCAGAGCAGATTTTCTGCGACGCCTGGACATTTGACAGCTTCTGGCTACACCGGCTTTTCCGGGCTGCCGGAGAAACCCCGGTCTTTCACCTGGAATCCATCTCTGCATTGCTTGATCCGACACAGGTTCGCCGATGGTCAGGCACCCGCCAGAAAGTTATTGCCGACCTGGGTTTACCGGTACACCGGGCCGCCAACGATGCGCTTATTCTGCATAAAACCTGGCAGCGGGTAATTTGCCCCGACGAAACTGCGGTGCAATAACGCAAAAAAAACGCAGCCATAAGGCTGCGTCGAAAGGAGAGATCCAGCTGGCACCCGCAGGTACCGCAGATTGCACAACGTAAAACACGTGACGCCGGAAATTATCGCCCTTGCTCCCCGCCCGGTCTGTACGGGTTTGCCGAATAGCCGGGGCTATTGCAAACCGGGCTATTGCCTATACACTGACAAGTGAAACCAATTCCAAGAGCCGTTATGAACCGAACGATGACTGCACATACCGTTTACTCCGCCACTGATTGTCATAAAGGACAGTCTGTGCGCGCCATGGTGAAAGACATCTGACGGCTTTCGGTAAGTCCCGGGAGCCGTTGCAGGTTCCGGGGCAGCTTCTCCGCCAGACCCCGGTTGCCTGAGGCTCCGGGGTTTTCTGTTTTTGCAGCCGCAAAACGACAAGGAGAACATCATGAAAAAACATCCGACATCACGTGCTGCCAATCAGCCGATGACCAATCGCCAGGCGCCGATCAAACGCCCGGAAAAGCTGCCGCTGCTGGATGCGATTTGCAAGAAACTGAATCAACGCGTCAATCTGGATGACGAGCCGCGGGTGCTGGGCGTATATGAACGGGGCTGGATCTTCAACGGAGTGCTGAGCAACCTCGGGGGCGCTGAGGCTCGCTATGTGCGGGCACTGGCTAACCGCTACAATTCGTGGATTGCCCGTCAGGTCGCCTGACGGGTAGTCATGCCGGACCGGTCAGGACACCGGTTCGGCACCCTCTGGCATGGCAACACAATCCCGCCCCTGAGTTTTGGCCCGATACATTGCCCGGTCAGCCGCCGCACACAGCTCGGCGGCTGTATGGCCATGGTCCGGATACACCGCAACACCGACACTGATGGTAACCGGTACGTCGTGCCCGGAATCCAGCATGACTGGCTGCTCGCGAACCCGCTTGCGCAAACGTTCCGCGGTCTCAAGTGCTTCTGCCACGCCCAGCTCAGGCAGAACGATCACCATCTCTTCACCGCCAAACCGCGCCACCGAATCAACACTCCGCACGCTCTCTTCGAGCCGGCGCGTGACCGAGCACAGCACCTTGTCGCCAGCGGCATGGCCCCAGCTGTCATTCACTTCCTTGAAATGATCGAAATCGATCCACAGAAGCGCCATGGACCGGTGGTAGCGTTCGCTCCGTTCGAGCTCTTCCTCCAGAATTCTGCCGAATTCCCGGCGGTTCAGTAACCCGGTCAGCGGGTCGGTAGTCGCTAACTGTTCCAGCTCCACTTCCAGGGCTTTACGGTCAGAGATGTCCAGCATAATGCCTTCCAGCAGGATTTTGCCGTCGGCCGCCTCCACCATGCACCCGCGCTCCCAGACACAGATTTCCTGGCCATCCTTTCGGGTCAGGGCGTACTCAACAGAAAAAGCCTCGCCCTGTCGAACTGCCTCAGCAACCTCCTCCGCCACTCGTTCAGCGTCGTCACGGTCCATCAGATCGGTAAAAGAAACCTCTTTGTTGTTGATCAGCTCCTCAGGCTGATACCCGGTCAGGCGTGCGCAACCACGGTGATTTCCGGGAAGATCTTTACTATCGCCTCAATGTGTTCCCGATCGAAATGCCGGCGTTGCGCGAGCGGGCAG
>JAVLAV010000074.1:249-14754 GCA_031580735.1 Marinobacter sp. | reverse complement strand
CATTCCTCGCCAATACTGGAGAACTGAAAAATACGGTTGTTACGGCCAATCACCGTCGGCCCCTTGACCACCACATGGGAGAGAATTTCAGTACCCTCACCAATCTCCACGCCCGGCCCGATATAAGTCCAGGGCCCAACGGTTACGTTGTCTGCCAGCTTGGCTGACGGGTCCACAATTGCCTGAGGGTGGACGCCCGACCAGTCATTTGTTGCCATCAAACTTCTCTCTCAGCGGTCAGTATTTCCGCCACGCAAACCACTTCACCATTGACCAGTGCGCGACAACTAAATCTCCAGATACCACGCTTGGACGAGACAAGCTCGGACTCCATATCCAGGCGGTCTCCGGGTACCACCGGGCGCTTGAAACGAACTTTACTCGACCCGGCAAGGTATTGTATCACGCCATCTGAAGGCTTCCGGCCCATTGTCACAAAACCGAGAATTCCGGAAAGCTGAGCCATAGCTTCAATCAAGAGCACACCCGGCATAATGGGGTTCTCAGGAAAATGCCCGGTAAAAAACGGCTCGTTGAACGAAATATTCTTGTAGCCTTTAATCGATACTCCGTTCTCGACCTCAGTTACCCGGTCCACCAGCAAAAACGGGTAACGGTGGGGCAGATATTCCAGAATTTCATCGATATACATCATGTTCTACGGTCTCAGCCTTTTGATTTCTTTTCGAGTTCTCGCACACGCCGTGCCAGAGCATCCAGTTGCCGGAAACGCACGGCATTCTTGCGCCAGTTCCGGTTACTATCCGCGCTGGTGCCGGAAGAATACACCCCCGGCTCAAGAATATCACCGGTAACCATCGTCATCCCGGTCAGGTGAACATTATCGGCAACCGTCAGATGGCCAGACACCACAGAAGCGCCACCAAACACACAATGCTTGCCAATACGGGTGCTGCCGGCAACGCCAACCATTCCGGCCAGCGCGCTGTGGTCACCCACATGGACGTTGTGGGCAATCTGGATCAGGTTATCCAGCTTTACGCCGTTACCGATAACCGTGTTGTCCAGCGCGCCCCGGTCAATGGTGGTATTGGCGCCAACCTCCACATCATCGCCGAGCTCAACACCGCCAAGTTGTGCAATTCGCTGCCATTCCCCTTTCTCATTGGCAAAACCAAAACCGTCCGAACCGATGACAGCACCACTGAGAATATGACAACGCTGGCCAACAACCACATCATGAGCCAGAGTCGCCCGGGGGCGTATCATCGTGTGATCGCCGATACGGGAACGAGCACCAATAACGGTGCCGGCACCCACAACCACATGGGCACCGATTGAGACATCGGCTTCAATCACCGCGTGAGGGCCAATACTGGCGGTGTCATCAATACGGGCGGAATCATCAACCACAGCAGTGGCATGAACGCCGGCAGGCGCAACGGGCGAAGGTTCAAACCAATGGCTAAGCCGAGCATATCCCAGGTAGGGGTTGTCCAGTAACAGGACATTCGTCGGACAATTCTGCTCGAACTCAGGCGACACAATGACCGCCGAAGCATTGGTCTCGCCAAGATACTTACTATAGGCGGGATTGGCCAGAAAGCTGATCTGGCCCGGGGCAGCTGCCTGCAAGGTGGCCAGCCCGGAAATCAGTGTGTCGGGATCTCCCCGGAGCCTGGCCCCCAATGCATCGGCTATCTCCTGTAGCCGATAGGACGTCTGTGTCATCATCTTCTCCAGATACCGGGGCCGGGGAGCCCCTGTTTATCATTCGTTCAGTTTGTTCAGCAGACTCTCTGTCAGATTCATATCCGGTTTGGCGTAAACTACGGCCTCACTGGGCAGAATCAGGTCCAGATCGTTCTCTTCGAGAAGCTCTTTAACCGCGGCATCCACTTCAGGGCGGGCGCTTTCCACAAATTGCTGTTTACGCTGATTAACCGCGGAATCCAGGCGCTGCTTGAGCTGATTGAACTCCTGCACTTTCTGCTGGAACTGACCAGAAAGCTCTTGGCGCTCACTCTCGTTCATCATGGCGCCATCCTTCTGCAATCTGTCCTGCAGTTTTTGCGCTTCCTGCTGGGCCTGACGAACCTGCATTTCATCGTCACCGAAATCCTGTTCCAACTTCTCGGAAAAAGCCCGGGCTTCATCGGAAGAGAACAATGCCTGCCGCAAGTCCACCACACCAATCCGTGTCTCGGCACTTGCCTGCATTGAAAACGCCACCATCAGAATAGCGCCAATGAGGGTGAATAAACGGGTCATGATCAATCTCCTTGATATTGCTCTTTGTTATTGCTTCACAAAACTCAGAAGCTCTGGCCCAGCGAGAACTGGAAAACCTGGGTGTCGTCACCCGACTGCTCGTTCAGCGGCTTGGCCAGACTGAAGGCCAAAGGGCCAACGGCGGTGATCCACTGGAAGCTGACACCAGCGGAAGCCCGGACCTCGCCCAACTCCTCTTCAGGGTCGCCATCCCGCGCCGTATCAAATACCTGGCCAGCATCCAGGAACAGCGACGTCCGCATGGAACGGGTATCACCAGCAAAAGGCGTGGGCACAATCAGCTCCAGGCCGGCTTCGGTGAGCAGGTTGCCACCGAAAGGATCATCATCACTGTAGCGGGTTCCCTGGCTGTTCACCCGGTCAACCCGGTTGCCCAGAGAATTGGCTTCGTAACCACGTACAGACCCGAAACCGCCAGCATAATAATGCTCATAGAACGGCATCTGATCGCGATCACCATAGCCATCCCCATAACCCAACTCACCACGTGCGCGAACAACCCAGCGATTGGAGTCGGTCAACGGGAAGTAATAATCGGTTTTATAGCTCGCCTTATAGAAAGTCAGATCACTGCCCGGCACCGCCACGTCAAGTGACAACGAGTGGCTGTAGCCATCCGTGGGAAGAACGCCCCGGTTCAGGGTGCTGCGCCGCCAGTTCCCGAAAACAAAATAGTTGAGGAAAGAGTCACCTTCGGCATCTGTAAAATCTCTGACTTCCGTGGACGTATAATCACCTTCCTTGATATTCGACTGGGTTAACCCCAACCCGAAATTCAATCGGGTAATAGAATCGGTCGGATAACCAAACGTCAGACGCGCACCATACTCATCCAGCAGATACGAAGAAATATCTTCCTCGTCATAGTCCGTCTGTCTGCCGAACACACTGAAGCCACGGCTCACGCCGTCTACCGTGTAGTATGGATCGGAATAGGAAATGTTGGCACTTTTCACCGAATCACTGACATTGACCCCGAAGGAAGCCCGTTTACCGGTGCCAAAGAAGTTATTTTCCGACACCGAAGCACCCAGAATCACACCAGAGCTTTGGGAGAAACCCACCGAGGCGGACAGACTACCGGTGGGTTGTTCGCTCACACTGTAGTTCACATCCACCAGATCGTCGGTGCCCGGCACTGGCACTGTGTCGACATCGACGGTCTGGAAGAAGCCAAGTCGCTCCAGGCGAGTCTTGGAAAACTCGATGCGGTCGGTTGAGGCCACGCCCCCTTCCATCTGCGTCATTTCCTGGCGCAGCACTTCGTCTTTGGTTGAAACGTTACCTTCGAAGTTGATCCGGCGCACATAAGCACGTTTGCCCGGCTCCACATAAAAAGTGACCGCAGCCGTATTGTCTTCGCCAGGTTCCGGAACCGCGTTCACGTTAGCGAAGGCATAACCCTCGCGGCCCAGACGGTAAGACAGCTGCTCGGAAATCTCGGTCATCCGCGCACGAGAGAACACATCGCCCTCTTCCAGCGTGATCAGCTCACGCAGCTCGTCTTCTTCAACGATCAGCTCACCACGCAGACGGATATCCGAGATGGTGTACTGCGGGCCCTCATCCAGAGAAATGGCGATGAACACCTGCTGTTTGTCAGGCGAAATGGACACCTGGCTGGAGGCAACATTGAAGTCCAGATAACCGCGATTCAGGTAGAAAGAACGCAGCGACTCCAGATCGCCACTCAGCCGCTCACGAGCGTACTGATCTTTGTTGGTCAGTGAATTCCACCAGCTACTGGTGCGCAATTCGAACAGATCGATCAGCTCATCGTCACTGAACTCCCTGTTACCCACAATATTAATATGCTGAATAGCGGCCACGGAGCCTTCGTTAATATCCAGGCGCACAGCTACACGGTTCTGCGGTAATTCCTCGGCCGTTGCTTTTACCCGGGCGTTGTAACGACCCTGGCCGATATAAGACCGGAGAATCTCAAGCTCCAGGCGCTCAAGGGTCGCGCGCTGAAACACCTGCCCCTCTTCCAGCCCGGCACCGGCCAGCGCATCCATCAGCATGTCGGTCTCAATATTTTCGTTACCATCAATCTCGATGGACGAGATTGATGGTCGCTCCTTTACCGACAGGATCAGCACACCACCATCGCGGCTGGCCTGCACATCAGTGAACAGCCCGCTGCGAAAGAGTTCCTTGATGGCATCAGCCAGCGCCGTTTCATCAATCTGCTCGCCAATATTGACCGGAAATGCAGAAAACACGGAACCTGCTGATACCCTCTGGAGGCCTTCCACCTCGATATCCGCCACCGTGAATTCATCTGCCAGTGCCGGCTTCACACCGGTTGCGCCAATCGCGAGGCCAACGGCTACAGCTAGAAGGGAACGTCTCATTCAGTTTTCGCCTGGTTAATGTGCGGTAAGGAGCCCGCAATTCTCACAACCGCATCAGGTCGTTGTAAAGAGCAAACACCATTAAAGTCAGAATCAAAGCCATACCAATTCGTAATCCAAGTGCCTGAACCTGTTCAGATACCGGCTTTCGGCGAATGGCTTCAATCGTGTAATAAACAATATGGCCGCCGTCCAGTACCGGGACCGGCAGCAAATTAAGCACCCCGAGACTGACACTCAGATAGGCCAGAAACCGGACAAAATCTTCAAAACCCGAACTGACACTGGCTTCGGCCACCCGGGCGATCGTAATCGGCCCGCTCAGGTTGGTCGGTGACAATAAACCGGTAACCATCTTCTTGATCGCCACCAGAGTCAACCGGGTATCCGCCCAGGTTTCTGAAACGGCATTGGGAATGGCGTCTAGCGGGCCATAACGCACTTCCCTTAAAAGTTCATCCGGCCAGGAGATCTCTGCCACGCCCGCGCCAACAAAACCGATCTCCTGCCCTTCTTCAGTCGTTTTCGAGGCAGGGCGGACCGAAAGCTCCCGGGTTTCACCATCCCGCTCTACCGTCAACTCCAGAGTCTGCTCCGGCGCATTACGGATATGCTCAACCAATGCAAACCAGTCCGGCACAGGCTGACCGTTAACCGCAACAATCCTGTCATCCGGTTGCAGCCCGGCCGCTTTCGCACGGCCATCTGCTGTCACCTGCCCCAGTACCGCCGGCACGTCCGGACGTTTGGGGGTAAGGCCGAACTCTCTTAACGGATTCGGGGTGTCGTCACTCAGCCGCCAACCACCCAGGCTGCCACTGACAGTGCCACGTGAGCCATCCCGGGAAATTTCAAACGCAATCTGGCCGTGCTCTCCGGTTCGCTCGAGCAGTCTCATGCTCACGTCACGCCACGACGTCACCCGATGGCCATCCACCGAATGAAGCTCCATACCCTCTTCCAGCCCCACCTGCCCGGCTACGCTGTCGGATGATACCTCACCGACCACCGGTGCCACCGAGGTGACTCCCACCACGCCCAGGAGCCAGTAGGCGGCAATGGCAAAGATAAAATTAGCCAATGGGCCAGCTGCGGCAATCGCAATTCGCTGTGACGGTGGTTTGGACGTAAAAGCCTGATCTTTCAGCTCTTCCGGAACCGGGCCTTCCCGTTCATCCAGCATTTTCACATAGCCGCCCAGCGGGATTGCCGCTACCGCGTATTCAGTGCCCTGGCGGTCATACCAGGAAAACAGTGGCTTACCGAAGCCCACGGAAAAACGCAGGACTTTTACCCCGAAGCGCCGGGCCACCCAGAAGTGCCCGAATTCGTGCAGGGTGACCAGAATACCAAGGGTCAGAGCCAGTGCCAGAACGGATTGGATGATCTGCATAATAAGTCCGCTTAGCGCCTCGAGTCAGTGTGAGCGCAACAGTGCCTGTGCGCACTGCCGGGCTTCGGCATCCTTGGCGAAGATGATGTCAAAGTTGTCGGCCGGCACAACATCCACAGCCGACAAGGTCTGCTCTATGATAACGGGGATCTCCGAAAAGCACAGCCTGCCGGCCAGAAAAGCCGCTACAGCCACCTCATTGGCGGCATTCAACACCGCCGGCGCCGTACCGCCGGCGGCAAACGCTTCCGCCGCCAGGCGCAGGCAGGGAAACCGTTCCTGATCCGGCCGTTCAAAATGGAAACGCCCAATGGCAAAAAGATCAAGTGGCGCCACACCTGCCTCTATACGTTCGGGCCAGGCCAGACCATTGGCTATGGGGGTCCGCATGTCCGGACTGCCCATCTGCGCAAGCACAGAGCCATCGGCGTACTCCACCATGGAGTGAATAATGCTTTCAGGGTGAACATGTACTTCGATTGAATCGGGCGTAGTATTGAACAGCCAGCAGGCCTCGATCAACTCCAGCCCTTTGTTCATCAGTGTGGCGGAATCCACCGAGATTTTCTGGCCCATAGACCAGTTGGGATGAGCACAGGCTTCGGCGGGGGTTACATCACGCAGCGCTTCGGCCGGAAGGCTACGAAAAGGGCCACCCGAAGCCGTTAGAAGAATGCGGGTAATACCTGCTGCGGCCGGATCACGAACCTTATCGGCGGGCATACACTGAAAAATGGCATTGTGCTCGGAGTCTATGGGCAACAGCTCAGCACCGGACTCGGCCACCGCGTCCATGAACAACTGCCCGGACATCACCAACGCTTCCTTGTTCGCCAACAGCACCCGCTTGCCCGCACGCACTGCGGAAAGCGTTGGCGCAAGACCGGCAGCGCCAACAATGGCCGCCATGACAGTATCGCACTGAGCATCCGAAGCCACCGACTCAAGCCCCGCCTCGCCACCAAGAACCTCAATCTCCGGACAATCCGACAACAGATCAGCCAGTTGTTCCGCTGCCCCGGCATCGGCCATCACGGCAAACCTGGGAGAAAACTCCCGACAGAGCTCTGCAAGTTCGGCAGCACGGGTTCCTGCAGTCAGTGCATGCACGGAAAAGCGATCCGGATGGCGCCGGATAACATCCAGCGTACTCAGGCCAATCGATCCCGTAGCACCGAGAATGGTGAGACAGCGCTTGCCCATCACAATGGCCCTGCCGACAACCAGCCCAACAGGGTAAGCAACAACGCAAACACCGGTATCGCGGCGGTCAGACTGTCAATTCTGTCCATGATACCCCCATGTCCCGGCAACAGCTGGCTGCTGTCTTTAATGCCACGAAACCGTTTAAGCATGCTTTCCAGAAGGTCACCCAGCACCGACACCATACCTGTGACCGCACTGGCGATCATCAGCAACACAGTCTGCGGGAAACTGGCAGACGCCAGTAAACCAGCGACAACGGCCAACACCAGAACCGCCACCAGACCACCCCAGACGCCGGCCCAGGACTTGCCCGGGCTGACCCTGAGCGCCAACTTGGCTTTACCAAACGCCCGACCGGCAAAATAGGCACCAATATCGGCGACCCAGACCACACAGAAAATATAGAGAATTGCCAGAAGGCTGTTGCTGACTTCGCCAAACTCAAGACCACCGGTGCGTAAAAGGTTGAGCCCCACCCAGGCGGGCATGAGCACAAACACGCCCATAATGGCACGCAAAGGCACACTCCCCCAGCGGTCCGACCCTGCCGGATACCGGCACACCAGGGTAAAACACACCAGCCACCAGAGCACAGACAACCACAACACCTCAACAGCAGGTGCATGGCGCAATCCGAACAGTAAAGCGGCAAATATCAGGGCGTATATAATGCGGCCCGGCTGACCTTCAATACCAGACAGATTGGCCCATTCCCAGGCTCCAAGGGTAACAATGGCCCCGGTAAACAGAGCGAAGCCCAGCGGAGGCAGGAAGAAAATGCCGCCAACGGCGATGGGGGCAAGGATCAGCGCAGTAATTATTCGGGTTTTCAGCACGGCATTGGTCGCTTTATCGCGTTATTTTTTTGTGGAGCAGGCTGCAATCTGATCATCGGTCTGACCAAAACGACGCTTACGTCCGGCATAGACCGCCAGGGCCTCTCGCATCTGTTCCGCTTTGAAGTCGGGCCAGAACACGCCAGGAAAGTAAAACTCGGTATAGGCCAGATGCCACAGCAGGAAGTTACTGACGCGCTGTTCACCAGCGGTACGAACCAGCAGGTCCGGCATAGGCAGATCGCCAACGCTCAGGTGCTGCTGAACAAGCTCTTCGGTGATATCGGATGGCTGGAGCTCTCCGGCGGCCACCTTTTCAGCCAGCTTCCGGTTTGCCTGGGCAATGTCCCAGCGTCCGCCATAGTTGGCTGCAATCACCAGCGTCAGGCCGGTGTTGTCACGGGTCAGGTTCTCGGCTTTTTCCATCTGTTCCTGAATAGCCGGACTGAAGGCGGAACGATCACCAATCATCCGCAACCGGATATTATTGCGGTGCAACTTGCGCACTTCCCGCTCGAGGGCAAACAGGAACAGGCGCATCAATGCCGAAACCTCTTCTTTCGGACGACGCCAGTTCTCGCTGGAGAAGGCGAACAGGGTAAGCACCTCAACCCCTTCACGGGCACAGGTTTCCACCACTGCTTTCACCGAATCCACACCCGCTTTATGGCCGGCCACGCCGTTCAGGCGGTGCTCTTTCGCCCAACGATTGTTGCCATCCATAATGATGGCAACATGCCGGGGAAGTTTACCTGCCACCAGCGGAATATCCGCACTTGCCTGTTCCTTCATGAAACCCTCGACACGACAGGCAATTACCTGCCGTTTGTTGCACCTGTGAATCTGATTGCGGGTTAAACCGCCATCAGATCCTCTTCCTTGGCCTTCAACTGCTTATCGATCTCGGCCGTGAACTTGTCGGTCAGCTTCTGGATTTCATCTTCGGCCTGACGTTCTTCGTCCTCAGTGATTTCCTTGTCCTTCAGCAGTTCTTTAAACATGCTGTTGGCATCACGGCGGGCGTTACGTACAGAAACACGCGCGTGCTCAGCATCCGCCTTGGCCTGCTTGACCATTTCCTTACGGGTTTCTTCGGTCAGCATCGGCATGGGAACACGAATAATGTCACCGTTGGTGGCCGGGTTCAGGCCCAGGTCAGAACTCATGATGGCCTTTTCAATAGTCGGCACCAGGTTCTTCTCCCAAGGCGATACCGCCAGGGTACGGTTGTCTTCCACGGTAATGCCTGCCACCTGCTTAAGGGGCGTAGGCTGGCCGTAATAGCTGACCATCACGCTGTCCAGAATGGAAGGGTGGGCACGGCCGGTACGAATTTTGTTGAAGGCCGAGCTCAAAGACTCAAGGCCTTTGTTCATTTTCTTTTCGGCTTCACTTTTAATGTCGTCAATCACGTCAGCATCCTCAATAATGTTATTCGATCAATGTGCCTTCTTTCTCACCGGTTACGATGCGGGTCAGAACGCCGGGACGGTTCATGTCGAACACCCGTAGCGGCATGCCGTGGTCCCGGGCCAGACAAATGGCTGTGAGGTCCATCACGCCCAGCTTCTTGTCCAGAACTTCATCGTAGGTCAGGTAATCGTATTTTTCTGCGGAGGGGTCCAGGTTGGGATCGGCAGAGTACACGCCATCCACCTTGGTGGCTTTGAGTACCGCGTCCGCTTCGATCTCGATACCGCGCAGACAGGCGGCCGAATCCGTAGTAAAGAACGGGTTTCCAGTGCCGGCGGCGAAGATCACCACATCGCCTTCTTTCAGGTCACGCACCGCACGGCGACGGTCATAGTGTTCCACAATACCGCTCATGGGGATGGCCGACATAACCCGGGTGCGAATATTGGAACGCTCCAGGGAATCGCGCATGGCCAGGCCGTTCATCACGGTTGCCAGCATGCCCATGTGATCGCCGGTTACCCGGTCCAGGCCGGCGGCGTTCAGGGCCGCGCCACGGAACAGATTGCCCCCGCCGATCACCAGGCCTACCTGAACACCAATGCCGATCAGGGCGCCAATCTCAAGCGCCATGCGATCAAGAACTTTGGGATCAATACCGAACTCATGTTCGCCTATCAGGGCTTCGCCACTGAGTTTCAGCAGAACACGTTTATATCTGGGCTGATTTTTCGAAGATGTCGGCATCGTGATCCCCTTTTTGTCTGTTAGCTATCCGGCGTCAAACCTTTGCAGGCTTGTATCTGACATACTCCTCATGAGCTTCACGCAAAAGGGGTATCTCAGATACAAGCCCGCCACGAAAGCCGGGAAAACCCGACTAACGTGGCAGACTCAGGTGGTGCTGTCACCTGTGTGACAGCACCCGGAAGCGGGATCAGGCTTTGCCTGTACCGGCGGCTGCAGCCACCTCGGCAGCAAAATCCACTTCTTCCTTCTCAATGCCTTCGCCAACTTCCAGGCGAACAAAGGCAACCAGCTCACCGCCGACAGACTTGATCAGCTCACCAACAGTCTGGTCCGGGTTCTTGACGAACGGCTGTTCAACCAGGCTGTTTTCTTTCAGGAACTTCTTGATCCGGCCACCCATCATCTTTTCGACGATTTCGGCTGGCTTGCCTTCCATGTCCGGCTGAGCCTTGATCACATCTTTCTCTTTTTCCAGCTCTTCCTGCGGCATTTCATCCGGCTTGCCAACGCGCGGGTTAACCGCAGCAGCGTGCATGGCAACATCGCGAGCCACTTCCGGGTCACCGGCAGAGATTGCGACCAGACAGGCAATCTTGTTGGTGCTGTGAACGTAGCCGCCCACAACCGGACCTTCAACCTTCACAATGCGACGAACAGTGATGTTCTCACCGATCTTCTGAACCAGCGCTTCACGCTTGGCTTCCAGATCGCCACCCATCAGCTTGGCCACGTCAGTTTCGCCCTGCTCGAAAGCAACGTCCAGAACCTCGTTGGCAAAGTTGATGAGGTTTTCATCACGGGCAACAAAGTCGGTTTCGGAGTTTACTTCCAGAATGTAACCAACGGTGTTGTCATCAGAAATCTTGACCAGAGACACGCCTTCAGCGGCGGTACGGCCGGCTTTCTTTGCAGCCTTCAGACCAGAAGACTTGCGCAGCTCTTCGATTGCAGCGTCAACACTGCCTTCGGCTTCCACCAGAGCTTTTTTGCACTCCATCATGCCAAGGCCGGTGCGCTCACGCAGCTCTTTGACCATTGCAGCGGTAATTGCAGCCATGTTCAATCCTCTTAAATTGTCCGATTCGGGGTAGGAAGGCATGCCCGCCATCTGACCGGCATGCCCTGCAAATCTGTTTACAACCCGGCCTTACTCGGCAGCGGGAGCAGCGCCCTGGGCGTCTTCACTGACTTCAACAAACTCGTCAGCGCCGCCGCCAGCAGCCTGGCTTGCGTCGATGCAGGCATCAGCAGCAGATTGCACATAGATCTGGATGGCGCGGATAGCGTCATCGTTACCCGGAATCACGTAATCAACGCCGTCCGGATCGCTGTTGGTATCAACAACGCCAATAACAGGAATGCCCAGCTTGTTGGCTTCCTTGATGGCGATACGCTCGTGGTCCACGTCGACGACGAACAGAGCGTCCGGCAGGCCGCCCATGTCCTTGATACCACCAATGGAACGCTCCAGGCGGTCCATTTCACGGGTACGATCCAGCGCTTCTTTCTTGGTCAGCTTGTCGAAAGTACCGTCTTTGCTCTGGCCTTCCAGATCACGGTAGCGACGGATGGACTGACGAATCGTCTTGTAGTTGGTCAGCATGCCGCCCAACCAGCGATGGTTGACGTACGGCTGGCCAGCGCGCAGCGCTTCTTCCTTGATGATCTTGGCGGCGGAACGCTTGGTACCAACGAACAGGATCTTGTTCTTGTTCTCTGCCAGCTTCTGAATCACATTCAGAGCTTCTTCCATGGCAGGAACAGTCTGCTCGAGGTTGATGATATGAATCTTGTTGCGGGCACCGAAAATGAATTTAGACATTTTCGGGTTCCAGTAACGAGTCTGGTGACCAAAGTGAGCACCTGCCTTGAGCAGGTCACGCATATTTACCTGAGCCATGATATTTACCTTTTTAGCTTCGGGTTAGACCTCCACGCGTCCGATTGCCCCAACCAGTTCCCCTGCTTTCTCTATTGCGCTCAATGCGCTACGAGCAAGGTCCGGCACCCTGGGACAACGTGCTGACACGTGTGTGAATTTGCCGGATTCGTTTCCGGCGGCGCGTTTATACCACAAAGCACCGTCGAAACGCCATTAATTTTAGCCAGCCGCTACACTGCAGCTTCCTTGTACCTGAACCCTCGCGCCCTTAAAATGGGGGTTTGATGCTTATCAACAGGAAGCCCGATGTCCGTAACGATCAAGACTCCCGAAGAAATCGAAAAGATGCGTGTGGCCGGTCGCCTGGCTGCTGACGTTCTGGAAATGCTGGACGAACACGTAAAGCCCGGCGTAACCACCGAAGAACTGGACCGCATCGCTTATGAATACATTGTAAACGAGCAGAAGGCCATCCCGGCGCCGCTCAACTACAAGGGCTTCCCGAAATCCATCTGCACGTCCGTGAACCATGTGGTGTGCCACGGCATTCCCACCGACAAAAAGGTTCTGAAACACGGCGACATCATCAACATCGATATCACCGTCATTAAAGATGGCTACCACGGCGACACCAGCAAGATGTGGATTGTCGGCAAACCCAAGCCCGGCACCGAGCGACTGATCCGCATTACCCAGGAATGCCTCTATAAGGGTATCGAACTGGTCAAGCCCGGCGCGCGCCTGGGCGATATCGGCCACGCCATCCAGAAACACGCCGAAAAACACCACTACTCGGTCGTTCGTGACTTTTGCGGCCACGGTATCGGCAAGGTATTCCACGAAGAACCGCAGGTGATGCACTACGGCAAACCGGATACCGGCCTGGAGCTCAAGGAAGGCATGACCTTCACCATCGAGCCCATGATCAATCAGGGCAAATACCACACCAAAGTGCTGGCCGATGGCTGGACCGCTGTCACCAAGGATCACAAACTTTCCGCTCAATGGGAGCACACGCTGCTGGTAACTGCCAATGGTTGCGAAGTGCTGACCAAACGCCCTGACGAGTCGATTTAAGTGGTCCGAAGCGAGCTGGAATCCCGCATCAGCAACGACATCTCACCCGTAGCTGCTGCCCGGCAGTTGCTACGGGACAGCTACAACGCAGACGCCGAAGCCTTCCGACAGGGCGCGGATGTCCGGGCACTGGTTCATGCCCGGGCCCAGACCATCGACAAAGTGCTGCGACTGATCTGGAACCGCTACCCCTTCTCCCGCTCTTCCGACATCGCCCTGATTGCCGTGGGCGGCTATGGCCGCGGGGAGCTGCATCCGCACTCGGATATCGACCTGCTGATCCTTACCCGCCACGGCATCGAGCCGGACTGGCAGGACGATCTCAGTGCCTTCATCACCCTGCTCTGGGATCTGAAGCTTGATATCGGCCACAGCGTGCGCAGCATGGATGAATCCATTGCCGCTGCCCGGGAAGACATCACCATCCTCACCAACCTGCTGGAAACCCGGACAATCGTCGGCCCCGACTGCCTGCGCACGGAACTGAGCAATAAAATCTATTCCGATGACGTCAGCACCGACAGCCAGTATTTCCTGGCTAAACGCGAAGAACAGCAGAAACGGCACAAGAAATACGGCGACACTGAATACAACCTGGAACCCAACGTAAAAGGGTCTCCGGGCGCGCTGCGCGATATCCAGACCATTGGCTGGATTACCAAGCGGCATTTCGGCTTACAGAACATCTCCGATCTGACCCGTTTCAGCATCCTGACCTCCGAAGAACACGACATTCTTTACCGGGGCGAAACCTTTCTCTGGCGGCTACGCTACGGCCTGCAACTGATTGCCGACCGCAATGAAAACCGCCTGCTGTTTGACCATCAGCGCACCCTGGCCGAGATGCTCGGCTACCGCGATGAAGGCAAACGCCTGGGCGTTGAACTGATGATGCAGCACTACTACCGCACCGTGCTGGCCCTGGCAGAGCTCGCAGACGTTATTCTTCAGTACTACGACGAGGCCATCCTCTCAACCGGCGGCGAAGACGAAATCCGCCCTTTGAACAAACGCTTCCAGATTCGCAACCGGTACATCGAGGCCGTCAACAATCAGGTCTTTGCCTACGCGCCCTATGCGATCATGGAAATCTTCGTGCTCATGGCCCAGCACCCGGAGATCAAGGGTATACGCGCCACCACTATCCGCTCCCTCCGGGCGCACCGGCACCTGATCGATGATGCGTTCCGCTCAGACCTGGCCGTAACCACCCTGTTCATGGAATTGCTACGCACCCCCCATGAGCTGGACCAGACTCTCTCGGCCATGAAGAAATACAACGTGCTCGGCCGCTATCTGCCAGAATTCGGCCAGATCATTGGCCAGATGCAGCACGAC
>JAVLAV010000074.1:0-239 GCA_031580735.1 Marinobacter sp. | reverse complement strand
CCCACACCATGCAGGTCATCCGCAACATGGTGCGACTGGGCAGCCCCGAAGCCACGACCGACTACCCACTGGCCTCGAAGCTGATTAACGGGCTGCCCAAGCTGGAATCCCTCTATATCGCCGGCCTCTATCACGACGTTGCCAAAGGTCGCGGTGGCGATCATTCGGAACTAGGCGCCATTGACGCTGCCGAATTCTGCCAGCGCCACCACCTGAGCGAACGGGATACCCAACTGGTG
>JAVLAV010000073.1:0-15023 GCA_031580735.1 Marinobacter sp. | reverse complement strand
AGGCGCTCAGGGTAAACGAGCAAACAAAAGCAACTGCAATCAATGGCTTCATGACACATCCTTGTTTTATGAAACAACGCCGGCATTTTGCCACAAGTGGAGCCATTCCGTTATGCCGTGCCCCGATACGCGTTTGTGGCCGGCTACGGGGCAGAACCCCGCAAACCCTCACACATAAGGCATCAAAGCCTCCCCATACAAATGCAGGTCTTCCAGAATCTGGATTTTTACGGGGTTATCCGCGTGTTCCTGTGCGAGTTTCTGCAGTTCCAGGCCATAATCCTCAAATGACCGCCAGCCCTTTTTCGGTTGCATCAGGCGCTGGCTGCGGAATTCTTCCCAGCGTTCCATTTCTTCGCCGTTCAGGGTGGCGGGGTAGTTGCGGGCGCGGTAACGGAAGAGCATTTCCGGCAGGCGGTCGTCCTCGAAGCGGAGGTTTTCGGCATCGTCACCCAGTTCTTCCACCGGTTTGCTCAGCAGCCAGTCCAGTTTTTCCCGGTCGGTTTTGCTGATGAAGCCGCCGGAATAGAGCTGTTCGTCCGGGTCGGTCCAGTCGCTGCCTTCAAATCCCTGATTGAAAGCTTCAGCGATGCGGGCGGGCAAATCCGGTGCTTTCCGGAGTTTTGCCAGGTTGGCACGCAGCACCTCGCCGTCCAGCTCCAGCTCCGCCAGCCGTTCTTTCGACAACGTAGACAGCATGTTCGCCGGAGCCAGTACCGGGCACTTGTTCATCTGAATGCCTTTCAGCGGAAAACGGTTCACGCCCTCCCCTAGTTCGGCCTGTGAAGTAAACACCCGCTCACGAATCTGCTCAGGGGTGGCGGCGATCAGCTCGCTCGGGTCTTCGCGCAAATCGTA
Source organism: Marinobacter sp. (assembly GCA_031580735.1). Lineage (GTDB taxonomy): Bacteria > Pseudomonadota > Gammaproteobacteria > Pseudomonadales > Oleiphilaceae > Marinobacter. The sequence goes on along the minus strand of JAVLAV010000073.1, from coordinate 14,165 downwards.
AACCAGCACTTCGTTTTTATTGGTGGGATGCTCCGCCAACGGGGCCACCAAGGCACAACTACCTCGCCGGGCCGGGTACTTGCCGGAAATGTGGAAAACCGGTTTCATCCCGGCGACATCGAGCATCTGCCTGGCCGAATGCTTGTCTTTATTGTTCAGCACGAAATCGTACAGTTTCGGCTGCTTTTCCCGGATCAGTTTCGCCACGGCAATGGTTGCCAGCACGTCCGACATGGCATCGTGGGCCGCCTCGTGGGCAATGCCATTGGCTTTGGTCAGTTCTTCCAGCTTGAAGCTGGGGCTGCCATCTTCTTTTTTCGGCCAGGTGATCCCTTCCGGGCGAAGTGCGTATGTAAGACGCACCATGTCGATAATGTCCCAGCGGGAATTGCCGTTCTGCCATTCGCGGGCGTAAGGGTCGCGCAGATTGCGGTACAGAGTGTGGCGGGTAACCTCATCGTCAAATCGCAGGCTGTTGTAGCCCACCGCGCAGGTTCCGGGCTGGCTGAAGGCTTCGTTAATCTGGGCGATGAATTCTGCCTCCGGAAAGCCGTCTTCCAGTGCTTTTTGCGGCGTAATGCCGGTAATCAGGCAGGCCTGGGGCGCCGGAAGGTAATCGTCGGAAGGCTTGCAGTAGATCACCAGCGGGTCTTCGATAATGTTCAGATCCGCGTCTGTGCGCACCCCGGCGAACTGGGAAGGTCGATCGTGCACCGGGTCAACACCAAAGGTTTCATAATCGTGCCAGTAAAATGTGCGGATCAAAAGGAACTCTCCTGCGCGAACGAACAAGTTTCAGGAATTCTGGGGCGGGACGTAAAACATTGCAAATCCTCACTGTCGCCCATTTCGACAGTTAATCACAGGCTGTTACACTGACTCACTTTATCAAACACCTGACGCCATAATGCCGACTCACATTCTGATCTGCGACGACTCGTCTCTCGCCAGAAAACAAATGGCCCGCGCGCTTCCACCCGGGCTGGCAGACGACATCCTCTTTGCCGGCTCTGGTGAAGAGGCACTGCCACTCGTGGGCAGTGGCCAGGTGGACCTGCTGTTCCTGGATCTGAACATGCCCGGCATGGACGGCTACCAAGTACTCCGGCAGATTCAGAAAGAAGACCTGCCCGTGCTTACCATTGTGGTTTCCGGCGATATTCAGCCCGAAGCCCGGGAGCGGGTGCGCAAACTCGGTGCCATCGATTTCATCAAAAAGCCGACCGATACCGGCGCTGTTGCTCAACTGCTTGAGGAATATGGCTTCTATCGGCCCGGCGATCTCGAAAACCTGGCGATGGATGACGGCAGCCTGCACAATCACGAAACCGTTGTTCCGGAAATTTCCGTTACCCTGAACGACTACCTGCAGGAAATATCCAACGTCGCCATGGGCCGCTCATCTGACCTGCTCGCGCGCCTGTTGAAGGTGTTCGTAAAACAGCCAATCCCGAAAGTGGCCTTTATTGCCAACTCCGAGCTGCACATGGCCATCTCCGTAGCCGAACGCGACGAAGAATACTCTGCCGTGTGCCAGGGCTTCACCGGCTCCGGCCTTGCCGGCGAAGCCATGCTCCTGTTTGAAGACGCCAGTTTCCGGGAAATGGCCGAGCTTCTGCATTACGACGCGCTTGAAGGTGAATCGGTGCATGTGGAAGTGCTGATGGACATGTCCAGCATCCTGTTCGGCGCCTTTATCAATGGCATTGGCGAACAGCTGAACCTGAAACTCGGCTTGGGCCACCCCACTGTTCTGGGCCAGCATCGCCCGATCAACGAATTACTCGAACATCACAGCAAACGCGAAGAACAACTGCTGTGCATTGAAATAAGCTACGCCATCGAGAACCGGGAGATTCACTGCGACATGCTGATCCTGTTCACGGAAGATTCCATTCCCTTCCTCGAAAAACGCCTCAAATACCTGGTGGATTAACCATGGCTTTCTCGAATCCGGACGCAGATGCAGACGCCTTCCACTGGCTGGTAGACATGCTGGAGACCGTCGAGGTCGGCCTGGTGGTGCTGGACCTCGAATTCCGCGTGCAAGCCTGGAACGGCTTTATGGAAAACCACAGCGGCATCACAGCCGGCAGAATACGCGACAAAGTGCTGTTCGACATGTTCCCGGACATCCCCGAAGCCTGGCTGAAGCGCAAAGTGGATGCTGTCACCATGCTCAACACCCGTGCTTTCACCTCCTGGGAACAACGGCCCTATTTGTTCTGCTTCCGCAATACCCGGCCAATTACCGGCACCGAAGAATACATGTTCCAGAACCTCACCATCAGCCCGCTGACCAACACCAACGGCAAAGTGGACAAAGTCTGCCTGCTGATTTACGACGTTACCGAGTTCGCCAGCAGCAAACGCGCCCTGGAACGCGCCAATGAACAACTGGCCAAACTGAGCATGACCGACCGCCTGACCGGCCTGCTCAACCGCGGCACCTGGGAAAACCTGATCGACGCAGAATACGAACGCTTCCGCCGCTACGGCAACCCCGCCAGCCTGGTGATGTTCGACCTCGACCATTTCAAACCAGTGAACGACACCTACGGCCACCTCGCCGGCGACGAAGTGATACGTCACGCCGCGCAGATAACACGCCAGAGCATCCGCCAGTCAGACAGCGCCGGGCGTTACGGTGGTGAAGAATTCGGAATCATTCTGCCGGAAACCGAACCCGAAGGCGCCCGCTTGATCTGCGAGCGCATCCGCCAGACCATCGCGGATAGCGTTGTACATACCGAAGCTGCCGACATTCAGTACACCATCAGCATGGGCGTAGCGCCATTAACCGGCACGCCGGAGAATTATATGCAGTGGTTGCAGCAGGCAGATGAGGCGTTATATGAGGCGAAGGAAAGCGGGAGAAACCGGGTGGTTGTGGCTACCCCCTCCCAGTGAAGAGGAAGGGGGAAAGCAATAAACAGGGCACTACTGTGTGATTACTCAGCCCAGCCCTGCACAGCTTCCTTGCCATACTTCTGGCGCCACTCATTCAGAGTTTTATGGTTACCACCACGGGTTTTAACCACTTCACCGGTATGAGGGTTTTTATAAGTCTTCAGCGGACGCTTGGCACGGGTAGCGCCACCACCATCAGCCTTGGTGCCGGCAATAGAAGGATCAATAGCCTGCAAAATACGAAGAACATCCTTCGGGGATTTATCGTGCTTCTGCATTAAAGCCCGAACTTCGTTTTCAAATTCCAGCTCAGATTTAAGAGCCTGGTCTTGCTCAAGCTTTTCCAGCTCTTCAGCCAGCTGTTCCATCAACTGTTTTTTCTGGTAGTAATCGTTAATCTTGGCCATGAGAATAAACCTTTATTTCCAAATTTGAAAACTAATACTTTAAAGCCAGAGGAATAATAATAAACACATCGGCTTTTAGCAAAGTAATTTATTTACATATTAGTAACAAATAACAATATCAGGCTCAGAATCAATCCCGTGATCAAATCCCGAAGCTGGTTTTAACTATTGATTAAGATGAAGCACTTTCGAAGAAGGGGTATCAGAGGGACCATTGCACCACACCAGATCAGCCATGTCGCTGCTGGGTGTATAGGCAGTGCGGGCCTGTTGCAGGAGGGTTACGATGGCCTGGCAATCGAAGTTCTGGCTGGCGTGGGTGAACTTGCTCAGCAGGGGTTCTATTTCGTCCCACGGCAGGGAGACTTCTCTGGCCATCATTATCCGGGGGTGAGCGGTGCCCTGGGGGTCGTCGCCAATCAGCAACTCTTCATACAGTTTCTCGCCCGGGCGCAGGCCAGAGAAAACAATTTCAATATCACCGTCGGGCTTGTCTTCGGTTTTCTCATCCAGGCCCATCAGGTGAATCATTTTACGAGCCAGGTCGGCAATCTTGACCGGCTCGCCCATATCCAGCACAAACACTTCACCACCCTGCCCCATGCTACCGGCTTGCAGCACCAGTTGGCTCGCCTCGGGGATGGTCATGAAATAGCGAATAATATCCTGGTGCGTCACCGTCACCGGCCCGCCATCGCGGATCTGGTCACGGAACAAGGGCACCACTGAACCGGAAGACCCCAGCACATTGCCGAAACGCACCATGGAAAACACCGTATCACTCTGGCGCTGGGCCAGGCCTTGCAACACTAATTCGGCCATCCGTTTGCTGGCGCCCATCACATTGGTGGGGCGTACAGCCTTATCGGTGGAGATCAGTACAAAGCGCTCCACACCGGTGGCAATCGCGGCTTCTGCGGCATGCCAGGTGCCGAACACATTGTTCTGAACGCCCTCGATCACGTTGTGCTCCACCAGCGGCACATGCTTGTAAGCAGCCGCGTGATACACCGTCTGAATACCAAAAGCGCGCATCACCGCCTCACAGCGCCGGCGATGGGTTACGCTGCCCAGCAAAGCGTGAATCTCTACGTTCAGGAACTCAATGCCATTAATCGCCTGCAGCTCCCGCTCAATGCTGTACAACGAGAACTCAGACTGCTCGAACAACACCAGCACCTTCGGCCGATGCTGAATAATCTGCCGGCACAGTTCCGAACCAATGGAACCACCCGCACCGGTCACCATCACCGCCTTGCCGTACAGGCTTTCAGCCACCTGGGCGTTGTCCGGCCGAACCGGGTCGCGGCCCAACAGGTCTTCAATTTCCAGATCGCGAATGTCGTTAATGCGTTTCTGGCCGGCCACCAGCTCAGACATACTGGGCACGGTCTGCACCGGCACCGCCAGCGGCTCCAGTTGCCGCAGCAGGCGTTTACGGTCAACCCCGGAATCCGCATCCAGCGCCAGCAGCAATCGCTTTCCGCGGTGCACACGAATCGCTTTTTCAATGTGGTCGAGATCATACACCGGTAAACCGTTGATCAACGCCCGGTGGTTGGCCGCCTCAAAACTGATAAACGCCACCGGCCGGTATTCCACACCCTGTTGCAGGGCCTGGCACAGCTGCAAACCGGTTTCGCCGGCGCCAATGATGATCACCCGCTCTTTATTATGGCGAGACGGATGCATCACAAGCATACGAATACTCATCCGGCTGCCGGAAACGAAGATGAAGGCCAGAGCGGCATAAATGACGGGCACTGAACGGGGCACCACAACTTCCAGCAGGTACCCCAGCAGAATCAGAATCAACGCAGAGCCGCCAACACCCAGAACGACCGTGCCGAACGCCTTGTCGCTCAGGTAACGCACCACCGCCCGGTACAAACCCAGGCGCACGAAAACGGCGATAGAGAAGACCACCGTAAGCGCTGAAACCAGCATTTGATCCTGGTTCGGCACCCAGGGCCACTGGTCCAGACGCAAAGCGAACGATGCCCAGAGCGCAAAAGACAACGCAACCACATCCGCAGCAACGGAGATCAACCGCTTATGCAGGCGAGGCAGGTTCAGGAACTTCTGGAACATCGGTTTATCCTTTGGCAACACTTAGAAATGTATCAACCACGGAAGGAAAAGACTTAATGATTTTTTAGCCACTAAATCCACGAAAGAACACGAAATTAAAAGACACCACCTCGGTAGCTTTAATCAGTTTTTCGTGTTCTTTAGTGGGTTTCGTGGCCAAACTGTCTTTATCTTTTGCTTTTTTCCGTGTTCTTCCGTGGATTCCGGCAAAATCAATTCAAGAGAGTTTCAGCCCGCACCAGGATGCTCTCCAGATGCGCCTCACTTAAAAAGCTTTCACCGTATATCTTACACAGGTTTTCCGTGCCACTGGGCCTGGCCGCAAACCAGCCGTTTTCGGTGGTTACTTTCAGCCCGCCAATCGATGCGCCGTTGCCGGCCGCTTCGGTGAACACATTCTGCACCGGGTCGCCGGCCAGTTCGGTGAACGGCACATCTTCCGGCTTCAGGGCCTTCAGGCGTTGCTTCTGTTCCGGCGTGGCGGGAAAATCTTTGCGGCGGTACACCGGGGCGCCGTGGCGTTCGGTGAGTTCGTGGTAATACTCGCTGGGCAGCTTGCCGGTTTTGGCGGTGAGCTCCGCCGCCAGCAGGCACAGAATAATGCCATCTTTATCGGTGCTCCAGGGCTTGCCGTTCATGGTCAGGAAACTGGCGCCGGCGCTTTCCTCGCCACCGAAGGCCAGCTTGCCCTGGTGCAGGCCTTCCACAAACCATTTAAAGCCCACCGGCACTTCGTACAGCGCCCGGCCATTGGCGGCCACCACCCGGTCGATCATGGACGACGACACCAGGGTTTTGCCGATGGCCAAATCCGCCGACCACTCCGGACGATGATTCAGCAGGTAATCCACGCACACCGCCAGATAGTGGTTCGGGTTCATCAGCCCGGCGGCGTCCACAATACCGTGGCGGTCGGCGTCCGGGTCATTGCCGAAGGCCAGGTCGAAGGTGTCTTTAATCTTCAGCAGGTTGGCCATAGCCGCGGTGCTGGAGCAATCCATGCGGATTTTGCCGTCGTGGTCCGGCGGCATAAACGCGAAGTCCGGGGCCTGGGAGCGGTTCACCACTTCCAGGTTCAGGCCATAGTGTTCAGCAACCGCATCCCAAACAGCAAGGGCCGTACCACCCATCGGGTCCAAACCCAGTTTCAGCCCGCTGGCTGCAATGGCGGGCATATCCACCACCTCGCCCAGGGCCTTCACGTATTCACCTACGTAATCCCAGGCCTGGGCCTCTACCACCGCCATTCTTCGGGGCGAGGTTTTCACGCCCACCAGGCCTGCTGCCAGCAATTCATTGGCACGGCGTTCAATCCAGCCGGTCGCCCCGGTACCCGCCGGCCCGCCATCCGGGCCATTGTATTTAATGCCGCCGTCTTCCGGTGGATTGTGAGACGGCGTAATAATCAGCCCGTCAGCCAGATCCACCAGCCCCCCGGCGTTATGGCGCAGAATGGCGTGCGACACCAGCGGCGTAGGCGTGAAACCGCCGACGGAATCCACCCGTGTAACCACGCCATTACCCGCCAGCACTTCCAGTACCGAATCCATCGCCGGACCGGAAAGCGCATGGGTGTCCTTGCCCACGTACAAAGGCCCACTAACCCCCTGCTCCCGGCGCCACTCGACTACCGCCTGGGTGATGGCCAGAATGTGGTTGCGGTTGAAGCTACCCTTCAGCGAGCAACCCCGATGGCCAGACGTGCCAAAACTCACCCGCTCAGCGGGATCATCCGGGTTCGGGGTGCGCTCGGTATAGGCGGCGAGGATTTTGTTAATTTCGGGCATGGTGTTCCTTGTTTTAGCTACGGCTCTCGTTGCCAGCCACAGGGTTATTCTCTAACAACTTGGCCTTCGGAAAAGCACGTTTCACGTCATTTATTGCACACGTGATCGCCTGGCTGGCCGATTCAGCTTTTCGAGTAAACATGAGAGCTAAACGCCCCTCGCGCCCCAGGCCTACTAAAGCGTCATGGCAACCTGCATCGAACAGCCGGTTTTCAACCAGACCTGCACTCAGACCTTCAGCTATCGAAAACGTTAGTGTGAATTCGTGCTCTTTCATTAATCACTACCAAACAGGTCACGGGTATAAACTTTGTCTTCCACATCCGCCAGGTTCTCACTGCGGCGGTTGGCGATGATCACATCGGCTTCCTGCTTGAAGGCCTCCAGGTCACGGAAAACACGGGAGTTGAAGAAATCGTCTTCGTGCAGCTCCGGCTCGTACACGATCACCTCAATGCCCTTGGCCTTGATACGCTTCATAATGCCCTGAATGGCCGAGGCGCGGAAGTTGTCTGATCCGGATTTCATGACCAGGCGATACACACCCACCACCTGCGGCTTCCGGGCCAGAATATCGTCCGCGATGAAGTCCTTGCGGGTACGGTTGGCATCCACAATGGCCTTGATCAGATTATTGGGCACTTCTTCGTAGTTGGCCAGCAACTGCTTGGTGTCTTTGGGCAGGCAGTAGCCGCCGTAGCCGAATGACGGATTGTTGTAGTGATCGCCAATGCGCGGGTCCAGGCCAACGCCGTCGATAATCTGCCGGCTGTTCAGTCCGTGGCGGGCGGCGTAGGTGTCCAGCTCGTTGAAGTAGGCCACGCGCATGGCCAGGTAAGTGTTGGAAAACAGCTTGATGGCCTCGGCCTCGGTGCTGTCGGTAAACAACACCGGGGCATCCTGTTTAACGGCGCCCTGCTTCAACAGATTGGCGAACACTTCAGCGCGCTCGGAGCGCTCACCCACAATAATACGCGACGGGTAAAGGTTGTCGTGCAGCGCCTTGCCTTCACGCAGAAACTCCGGCGAGAAGATAATGTTGTTGGTTTCGAAGCGCTCGCACAGCTCTCTGGTATAGCCCACCGGCACCGTGGATTTAATCACCATCACCGCGCCCGGGTTAATGGCCATTACATCCTGAATCACCGACTCGACGGTTCTGGTGTTGAAGTAGTTGGTCTGCGGGTCATAGTCCGTAGGCGTGGCAATCACCACATAATCCGCATCTTTGTAGGCCTGCTCTTTATCCAGAGTGGCGGTAAAGTTGAGCTCCCTGTTGGCCAGGAAGTCTTCAATCTCCGCATCGATAATCGGGCTCTTGCGGTTGTTCAGCAGCTCGACCTTCTCTGAATCAATGTCCAGAGCAACCACTTCATTGTGCTGGGCCAGCAGCATGGCATTGGAAAGGCCAACGTAGCCGGTACCGGCAATGGCAATCTTCATGTTTTCCCTCATTTCTTGAATACATGGACAGCCACAGGACTAAAGAAAAGGCGTATTGGCCACGGAATCCACGGAAGAACACGGAAAAAAGCAAAAGATAAAGACACTTTGGCCACGAAACCCACGAAAGAACACGAAAAACTGATTAAAGATACTGAGGTGGTGTCTTTTAATTTCGTGTTCTTTCGTGGATTTAGTGGCTAAAAAATCATTAAGTCTTTTCCTTCCGTGTTCTTCCGTGGATTCCGTGGCAAAAATTTCTTTTCCCGTGACGAAAATTTTCTACCTTCCCACCAAACGCCCCACAACTTCTTTAATTGCCCGGCGGCTGCCATCCAGTGCATCGGTACCCGGCAGCCAGTTGCGCCAGGTTGGCAGGGGGCGCACTTCGTGGTCCGTCGCCGCCGGAATCACTTCCAGCCCCTGGGCTTCAAACAGCGCGACGGAACGGGGCATGTGTAAGGCAGAGGTTACCAGCAGAATACGATCTATGCCTCGCTCTGCAAGAAGAGTAGCCGTGAAATCGGCATTCTGGGTGGTATTTCGGCTCCGCTCTTCCAACAGCATGGCAGAATCCGGCACGCCCAGCGCGCTCATGAACCGGCGCATGGCTTCTGCGGAAGAGGTTGCTCTGTATTTCGGATCGTGCCCGCCGGTCAGAATCAGCAACGGGGCCTTACCGGCCTGATAAAGCCGCGCACCGTGCCATTCCCGGTCGGAAGCCGCATTAAGGTTCGGGTAGGGCTCACCATAACTCAGGGGCGAGGTACCGCCACCGAGCACCACAATCGCCCCCGCCTCCGGCATGGCACTGGCATTCACCACCGGGTGCTGGTTTTCCAGATAACCGCGTATGGCATTGCTGGTCACCGGCAAAGACCACGCCCACAACCAGGCCAGAGACAACACACCCAGCCCCATAGCCAACCGCCGCCGGCCAGCAAAGACCAGAATAACCGCCAAAAGACCACCGAACAGTGCGGAGCCCAGGGGGGAGATGAGTGCGGTGGCGAGTTTGGAGATGATGAACATTCAGGCTACACGCGGTTGTTGGCATAAATAACTTGGCTGATTTGAATTACACAGAGGCCAGACGAACTTTTTCCTTTGGCCATTTCTTCAGCAGATTTTCTACAAACAAAGTAGGGTCAGCCTTTTCGAACTCTTCCTCGAAAATATCAAGATGGCTGTCTGGCGTTATTTCAGCAAAATGCAGATGTTGTTGACCTGAATTATCAAAGAAGTACACCCGCTTGCACTTTAATGACATTTCATGGAGTAAGTGCAAGCTACGCTCATACCGACTTAAGATTTTGTCTTCAGGAACGTCATGCCCACCAGACTCTACACGCTGTTCCACTCGAGCTTTGTTGATGTCCGGATCAGAAGTGCAAATATAATACAAATATGGTTCAAACCCTGCAGCAATAGCCTCATCTACGAAAGCAAGGTGGCTCTCATGGCTCATTACCGACTCGTAGGTTAAGGATAATCTATATGCCAACCAGTCAGTACGCAGCCCAGTCGCTATGGTCTGCGCGAGGATCACCGAAAAGTAATCACTGAATTCCTTTGCAAAGCGCGACGCCCCAGATGCATCACTGATCAAATCTTCAGTTCGTTTCAGGCTTGCGTTGAGGTCAATGTGGCGGGCGATATCATCAGGGTTTATGTACTGACCCACTGGCACCTGGTTTTTGACCAACGTTTTCATCAATGTGGTTTTGCCCGCACCATTCGGGCCTGCAATCAGCCTTATCCGTGGCACAAATACTCCCTCAAATCGAACTTTTCCCTGTTCTCCAGCTCTTTAACGACAGTCACCGTCTGATCCGGGTTTCGCTTCAGCAGTTTCCCGTTTTCGAGATATACAACAGATATGCCAGACTCAAGCAGATCCCCGATGGCTTCGCGTGAAGATAACTTGGCAAAATGCATTAGCTTCCGATTGTCATCAAACGGTTTCGCACGACCGTGCTTTCGTATTTTGATCACAGATACTTTTGCCTTTTCCTTTTCCGCAGTCACCTGCTCACCTCCAATTCCTAGAATCTTCAGCTTACGCCTTTGTCGTCGCTTCCAACAGCCCCAAACTCAATAGCCAGCTCCGTAACTCACTCCGAGGCAAGTCAGAGAGCACCTCGGTCATCTCGCGGTGAGCTGCTCGTGGCTGAAGGGCCCGAGTTCTCGACGGGTTATGCTAAACAGCTAGAGCTAATTGTCTCAACGCATTCTAAGAACTCTCAAGCCGTTGATCCCAACGAATTTCACTCATGCCACACCCCATCCTCTGTCGGATCGTTCCATTCTTCGACGTTTCCTGCTGCATGATCGGACAGCGCACGGAGTTCTGGATCGTGCTTTTGATACCCATTTAAAAGACCCTGCACGCTAATATCCTCATCCAGAGAGCTCCAGTGAATACCATGAGCAGTGAGCTCGAATTGCTCTCTGGAATAACTGTCAGACTGCAACAGTCGGGGAAACCAGACTAAAGGCGCACCAATTGTGCGACCGTCAGCCAGCAGTACCCAGAGATTGTCCTCGTCAAACCAGACTTTTTCAGGAGAGATACTGCTGCCAGAAGATATAAGGTTTACTTCCACAACCCTCCAGGTTACGCCTTGAAACTCTGGACGATGCTCGTACTCAGACACGGGCAGCGCTGAAGGAACTTCCTCACCATCTTCCACCAAGAGCTCCAAATGACCAAGAATCGCCTCGCGGACATTCTCCAAAGCCTCGTCTTCACTGGCTCCCGCCGAAAAACAGCCGGGAATATCGGGCGCAGTTGCCCCAAAGCACTTGCCGTCATCTGTATGCAGTGCAACCGAATAGCGCATCGCATTCCCTCCAAGCCCGTCCTATGAAAGCCAAATCCTCTTTCAGCCTTCTATTCTGCTCTGCCTTTCGACCGTGACAACACCAGGCTGTTCCCCTCCAATGCACCGGCCATATCGGTACGTTCACTGAGCCGGTAACTTGCCATCCTTAATGAGCCTCTCCCTGGCCGCTTCACGAATCTCCTGCGGGGTCCGGTCACTCAAACCGCTTTGCTCCCCCTCTAAAAGTGCAGCACGTAACTGGTGCAGCCAGGCGTTACGCTCCTGATCCCTTCGAACCAAATCGCGAAAATACTCGCTGTCATTTGTAAAATCACCAGAGGTAATGCGGGATTTAACCCAATCGCTCTGGGTGTCAGTCAGGGTTATTGTCTTGCGTATCGTCGTCATGCGAGACCTCTGCATCAATAGTCATACTTTTGGTGCAGTATAGCACACTAGTATTCTGTCTCAGTCCCCACCAACTTTCTGCTCCCCCACAAAGCCGGGCTACAGTGCCCCCCCCTCAAAACCCCCAAACCAACGGAATCAATCCAATCGCCACAGACCCGATCAACAGCGAAAGCGGCACGCCCAGGCGCAGATAATCGGTAAACCGATACCGCCCCGGCCCGTAGACCATCAGGTTGGTCTGATAACCCAGCGGCGTGATGAAAGAAGCCGAGGCGGCAAACATCACAGCGACGGCGAAAGGCAGGAAACTCACATCCAATTGCTCCGATACCGCCAGAGCGATAGGAAACATCAACACCGCAGCAGCGTTGTTGGTGATTACTTCGGTGAAAATGGCCGTCAGCACATAGACCATGGCCAATGCCAGCCAGGGAGTGAGCGGGCCGAAGCCCAGCAGCCCTCCGGCAACCCATTGTGCGGCGCCGGTTTCCGTCATGGCGTTACCCAGGGCAAAAGACGACGCTATGATCACCAACACCGGCAAATCCACACTGCGGCGGGCACGGCTGGCCGTCAGGCAGCCGGTCACAATCATGGCCCCGGCGGCCAGAAAGGCTGCTTCCAGAATCGTCAGCAAGCCGGTTGCACTCAGCAACACCATTACCGCCAGAATGCCAAGCGCCCGGGGCGCCTTATGGAAATCCGGCGGCGTGGAATCATTCAGCGCGCTCACCAGCAAAAAGTCGCGGCGGAAGCGATACTGCTCCACAAACTGGTGGCTGGCCTCCAGCAGCAGCGTATCGCCCATGCGGAAGGTAATATCGCCCAGCTTACCCGGCACCCGGCGCCCTTCGCGGGAAACGGACAGAATCACCGCATTAAACCCCGTCCGGAAGCGGCTATCGCGAATGGTCTTGCCCAGCGAGGCGAATTCCGGGCCAAGCACCACTTCCACCAGGCAGCGTTGATGGTTGGCCATTTCAAGTTTGTGCACACTGCCATTCGCCGGGTTCAGGCCCTGAATACGGCGCAGTTCACTGGCGCATTCGGGCGCGCCCACAAAATACAGGCGGTCACCGCCCTGCAATGTCCGGTCCGGCTCTACCGCTGTAATCAGCCGGCCACCCCGGTCAATTTCCGTCAGATAACCATAGTTAAGGGCACGCAAACCGGCCTGGGCAATGGTCTTGCCCACCAATGGGCCGGAGCTGGCAACAATCACCTCAACGCCGTATTCACGAATCTGTTCCAGCTCTTCACTTACCCCGCCCCTGTCGGGCAGCAGTTTGTGTCCTACCAGCACCAGAAAAGCACCACCAATCACCAGTAGAGGAACGCCTACCCAGGCCAGCTCGAACAGACCAAGATGAATGTCCAGTTTGCTTTGCAGCATGCCGTCCACCACCAGATTGGTGCTGGTACCAATCAACGTGCAGGTGCCTCCCAGAATGGCGGCGTAGCTAAGCGGCAAAAGCAGTTTGGAGGCAGAAATACCCAAACGCTGGGCCCAGTCCTGAATGGCGGGGATGAACATGGCCACCACGGCGGTATTGTTCATAAAACCGCTCAGCACGCCGGTGGGTGCAATCATCCGCAACTGGGCGCCACGCTCGGTTTTCGGGTGGCCCAGCAACAAACGGGCAAGCCATTGAATAGCGCCGGTTTCCTTCAAACCGGCTGCCACCACATACAAGGTGGCAATGGTAATCACCCCCGGGTTGGCAAACCCCACCAACGCATCTACCGGCCCAAGCACGCCGGTAATCAGCAACAACGCCAGCGCCGACATCAGCACCAGATCTGCCGCAATGCGGGTGGCCGCCAGTGCAGACAACACCCCAACCAAGGTGGCCAGCGTCAAAATAGCCTGCCAGTCCATTAAAGCTCCCACTTAGTGCCAGGGATAAAGCCCCGGAGCCGTTATCGAATCAGAGCATTTCGGGCAAGGTGTTGTATCAGGATCTCAACGCATTCGTCCACGCTCATGGTGCTGGTATCCAGGCGCACCTCCGGGTGCGGAGGCACTTCGTAGGGGGAATCTATGCCCGTGAAGCGTTTGATCTCACCGGCCCGGGCTTTCCGGTACAGGCCCTTGGGATCCCGTTCTTCACAGGTATCCAGGGGGGTATCCATGAACACCTCGATAAACTCCCCTGCCGGGAATAGCTTACGCACCAGGCGCCGGTCGCTGGTGAACGGCGAGATAAAGGCACTGAGCACACGCCGCAATCTGTTCCTTGGCCTCAGTGGCCCGCTCATAAGCCGTGGCTAGCTTGATCTCGGGATAAGGC
>JAVLAV010000072.1:0-15095 GCA_031580735.1 Marinobacter sp. | reverse complement strand
GTGTCGTCATCGCCAGGGCCAGGTAGAACAGGGTATAAAAACCGTAACGCAGATTCTGCTGCGCCAGCGCTGCAATAAAAACGGCTGCCAGGGTGTAGCCGGTGGCGTGGGTCCAGGTTCTCAGGCGGGTTTCTGTCATTGTCGGGCTCCTTCCGTTCCCTTGCCCTGGGGTGCTTCAGGAGGCCGTGGGTTGCTGTAGGTCTGGGTTCGGTCGCCACCCTGTTGCTGGGCGCGACGCAGTGCATTGGCAACGCTTTGCTGAAGACTGTCAGCATCGTCTCCGATGTTCAGCCCGGCAACACCGGTGCTTACGGTCATTTCCAGGCCGTTGGAGGCGAGGAGCTGGTCCAGACCCTGGCGAATGTGCTCGGCGGTTTTGGCTGCTTCAGCGGTATTCATTCCCGGAAGAATCACCAGAAACTGCAGGTTTTCTATCCGGTAGTAGGTATCGAAATCCCGCAATTGCCCGTGTAAATAACGGCCGATTCTTGGCAGAATGGCCCGGATATCTTCTTCCGGGGCATCGGCGGATTGCTGGTTGTCCAGGCCCATGATGGCCATCGACAGGTTGCTCCCCTCCCGCTCACTACGCTGGATTTCCTTGTGCAGGTCGGCAGAAAGGTACTCCCGGCTGGCCGCCTGGGTCAGTTCGTCGGTGCGTCGCAGTGGCACCAGTTGGCGGGATTTGTACTCGCGCAGAAATACCAGGATTATCGCCAGCAGGGCGGTCAGAAGCAGTGCCGCCAGCATCTGATGGCGGTCCGGAAGCAGGATTTGCCATTGAGTAATGATGACCGCAGCCAGCAGAATGACTGCCACAACGAGGGCGGCGATGGCGCCCGGGAAAAGGGCAAAGGTGATCAGGGGTATGGCGTACAGCCAATAGCTGAAAGACCAGAGCCCGAGCCAGAGCGCGACCAGCACCAGGGGCGCCAGCATAATAAAAACCATCCGGTAGACCTTGCCGGGCAGCGGCGATTTGGTGACCGATTGAAGCATGGTGTTGGTCCTTGCTGGCATATCCATTGAATATCGAAACCCGTGCAGCGGTATAATAAGCCTTTGGGGTGCGGACTTGAAACGCGAAAGGTAAAGTAACGGACCGAATTTGCAAACCGCAGACACAACAAAAGGTACACCGATGGATGTTGCAGCCTATATGACGGAGCTGGGTCAGCAGGCCCGAGCTGCCGCAAGAGAAGTCGCGCGTTCGGCCACAGCCGTACGTAACCAGGCCCTGCTGGCTACCGCGGAAGCGTTGGATGCCGCGCGGAACGAGCTGGCTAAGGCCAACGACAAGGATCTGGAGAATGGTCGTGCCAGCGGGCTGGATGCCGCCATGCTGGACCGGCTGGAGCTGACGCCAGCGCGGATTGATACCATGATCGAAGGTCTCCGGCAGGTGGCAACCCTGCCGGACCCCGTCGGTGAAATTACCGACATGACCTACCGGCCCTCGGGCATCCAGGTTGGCAAGATGCGGGTGCCGCTGGGCGTTATCGGCATTATTTATGAGTCCCGCCCGAACGTGACCGTCGAAGCCGCCAGCCTGTGCCTGAAATCCGGCAATGCGACCATTTTGCGTGGAGGCTCTGAAGCCATTCACTCCAACCAGGCGATTGCCGGGTGTCTGATGCGTGGCCTGGCCGAAGTGGGTTTGCCGGAAACCGCCGTGCAGGTTGTCAAAACCACCGATCGTGCAGCGGTGGGTGAGCTGATCACCATGCCCGAATACGTGGATGTTATCGTGCCCCGGGGCGGTAAAGGGCTGATTGAGCGCATCAGCCGGGATGCCCGTGTACCTGTGATCAAGCACCTGGATGGCGTGTGCCATGTCTACATTGACAGTCACGCCGACCCGGAGAAGGCCCTGAATGTCGCGGTCAACTCCAAAACCCAGCGCTACGGCACCTGTAACACCATGGAAACCCTGTTGGTGGACCAGGAAATTGCCGACGACATTCTGCCATTGCTGGCGGAGCAGTTTTCTGCCAAAGGCGTTGAGCTTCGGGGCTGCGAGCGTACCCGGGCGGTGCTGAGTGATATCGCCGAGGCGACCGAGCAGGACTGGCATGAGGAATATCTGGCGCCGGTTCTGGCGGTGCGGGTGGTCGACGGGCTGGATGGCGCCATCGACCATATCAACCGCTACAGCTCCCAGCATACCGACAGCATCATCACCGAAAACTATAGCCGGGCCCGCCGTTTCCTGATGGAAGTGGATTCCAGTTCGGTCATGGTCAATGCTTCCACGCGATTTGCCGACGGCTTTGAATATGGCCTGGGCGCAGAAATCGGTATTTCTACCGATAAAATTCATGCTCGTGGACCGGTGGGGCTGGAAGGGCTGACTTCACAGAAGTATCTGGTTTTCGGCGACGGCCACATCCGGACCTGACCCTATGCATATCATATACGGTGGCACGTTCGACCCGATCCACCACGGCCATCTGCGGCTGGCGTTGGAGGTGTGCGATGCTCTGGGTGTTGGGCAAATCAATCTGGTGCCCTGTCATATCCCGCCGCATCGTGGTGATACCGGCGCTGATTCAGAACAGCGCCTGGGGCTGATTCGTCTGGCCATCGCCGGCGAGCATGCCCTGAAGGTGGATGACCGTGAGTTGCGCCGGGCCGGTGCTTCCTATACGGCAGAGACACTGCGCCAGCTTCGGGAAGAGCTGGGGCCAGACGAGCCGCTGGTAATGGTTGTGGGTACCGATGCGTTCTCCGCTTTCCACCGCTGGCGTGAATGGCAGGATATTCCGGAACTGGCCCATATTGTGGTGGTGCGCCGGCCGGGCGCTGATCTGCCAGCCGGCAGCGAGGCCAAAAAACTGGTGAACATGCGCCGGGCGGGCAGCTGTCAGGCCCTGCATGACAGCCCTTGCGGGCTGGTTCTGGAACTGGATCCGCCGTTACTGGACATTTCCGCAACCGGCATTCGCGAACGTATAGCCGATGGGCGGTCTCCTCGCTATCTCATGCCGGATACCGTCTGGCAATCTATCTGCTCGCAGGCGCTTTATGGCGTCTGCACCAGCGGCAATGTTTAGTGCTACAATCGCACTGAATATCACTTATCGGGCGGCCATCGGGGCCAGAGCCCGCACGACAGGGTAATTATGCAGGCAGAACAGTTGAAAGATCTGGTGGTAAACGCGCTTGAAGACATCAAGGCGCAGGATGTCAGCGTCGTAGACGTCCGGAACCGCACCAGTGTTACCGATTTCATGGTCATTGCATCCGGCACATCCAGCCGGCACGTTAAATCCCTTGCCGATTCGGTGGTTTCAGAAGTCCGGGAAGAAGGCGTCAGGGCCGGCAATGTTGAAGGTGGCGGCAGTGACTGGATTCTTGTCGATCTGGGTGACGTGGTGGTGCATGTAATGATGCCTGCAACCCGGGAGTTCTACGATATT
Organism: Marinobacter sp.; assembly: GCA_031580735.1. Classification (GTDB taxonomy): domain Bacteria; phylum Pseudomonadota; class Gammaproteobacteria; order Pseudomonadales; family Oleiphilaceae; genus Marinobacter. The sequence continues at coordinate 11,676 of JAVLAV010000072.1, read as the reverse complement.
GAGCGCCTGTGGCGCGATGCCCCGGACCTGGGTGCTGCTGGCAGCGAGTAATCATGCGCCTGCGTCTGATCTGCGTCGGGCAGAAAATGCCCGATTGGGTTACCAGGGGTTATAACGAATACGCCCGGCGGATGCCGCCGGAGCTGTCCCTGGAACTGACCGAAATACCCATGCCTCACCGCGGCAAGAACCCGGACATCCCCAGGTTAATGCAACGAGAGAGTGAGGCTGTTCTGGCTGCTGTTGGCCAGCGTGACCGTGTGGTTGCGCTGGAAGTGGGTGGCCGCCCCTGGTCTACCGAAAAACTGGCCAGCCAGCTGGAAAACTGGCAGCTTGACGGCCAGGACGTTTGCTTTCTGGTGGGCGGGCCGGACGGCCTTGCCGAACCCTGTCGGCGCAGAGCCGACCAGCAGTGGTCATTATCCCCGCTGACCCTGCCCCATCCTCTGGTGCGGATTCTGCTCGCCGAGCAGCTGTATCGTGCCTGGTCCATCACTCGCAACCACCCATACCATCGGGCCTAGGAGAGTTTATGGCCTGGGGAGAGTTCAAAGACACGGCTGGTGAGCGCCGGCTGTTTCAGCGTCGGACTCTGGTTATGCTTGTGCTGGTGTTGCTGGTTCTGGGCGGCCTTCTGGCACGCATGTATCAGCTTCAGCTTGTCGAACATGAAATTTATACCACCCTGTCTGACAAGAACCGGGTGCAGGTGCAGTCGGTCCCTCCGCCCAGGGGGCTGGTCTATGACAGGAACAACCTCCTGTTGGCGGAGAATCGCCCGGTTTTCAGTGTCACTGTCGTGCCTGAACGGGTGGACGATATGCCGGCTACCCTGGCCGGCCTTCAGGATATCCTGAGCATTCCGGACGAGGATATGACGCGTTTCGAGCGCCGGCTCGGGGAGTATCGCCGTCCGTTTGAGGCCATTCCCCTGAGTTACGATCTCAGCGAGGCCGAAATTGCCAGAATGGCGGTTCGACGGCATGAGTTTCCCGGAGTTGAGGTAACCGCAGAGCTGGTTCGCCATTACCCGCACAGTGAATTGACGGCCCACGCTCTGGGCTATGTCAGCCGGATCAACCGGGAAGAGCTTCAGCGCATTGATTCAGTGAATTACGCCGGCACCAATTACATCGGTAAATCCGGTATCGAGCGTTTTTACGAAGACGTGTTGCACGGCACCGTTGGCTATCAGAATGTGGAGACCAATGCTCGCGGGCGGATTCTGCGCGTTCTGGAGCGTGAAAATCCGGTTCCGGGGGAAGACCTTCAGCTGCATCTGGATCTGCGAATGCAGCGTAAGGCCCACCAGCTTCTGGAAGGTCGTCGTGGCACCATTATCGCCATTGAACCGGCTACCGGCGGTATTCTCGCCCTTGCCAGCGTTCCTTCCTTTGATGCCAATAAATTTGTTACCGGTATTGGTGTTGAAGAATACCGGGAACTGAGCACCAGCATCGACAAACCGTTGTTCAATCGCGCACTTCGAGGCCAGTATCCGCCCGGGTCGACGATCAAACCAATGATGGCGGTGGCCGCTCTGGATAGCGGGACGACCACCCGGGAGCGGGAAATTTATGACCCGGGCTACTTCCAGCTGAACGAAGGAGGACGGCGCTACCGGGACTGGAAGCGTTCGGGCCACGGTTGGGTGAATCTGATGGAGTCGGTTGCTGAATCCTGCGACGTTTATTTCTACGAAATGGGCGTGGAAATGGGCGTGGACACCATGCATGAATACCTTTCGGCGTTCGGTTTTGGCGAGGATGCCACGCTGGACGTGGCCGGGGCGCTTGAGGGAATCCTGCCTTCCAGAGAGTGGAAACGGGCAAACCGCGGTGAGCCCTGGTACCCGGGCGATTCGGTCAATATGAGTATTGGTCAGGGCTTTTTTCTGGCCACGCCGCTTCAGCTTGCCACTGCGACCGCCCTAATCGCCAACAGAGGGGTCTGGGTAGAGCCGCGTTTGCTCAAGGATATTCCTGGTGACCGGCCGGTTGAGGAGTTTCTGCCGGAGGGAACGCATAAACCCCTTGAGTTGAAGAATCCTGATGATTGGGAATATGTGGTGGATACCATGGAAGAGGTGATGCATGGCCGCATGGGGACCGCGCGCCGGGCCAGCGAGGGAGCCAGCTACCGCATGGCGGGTAAAAGCGGCACGGCCCAGGTGTATAGCCTTGAGGAAGATGAAGAGTACGATGCCGACGAGATACGGGAGCGTCTGCGGGACCACGCCCTGTTTGTCGGCTTCGCGCCGACGGATGAACCGCAAATTGCAGTAGCGGTGATCGTGGAAAACGGTGGTGGCGGTAGTTCCGTGGCCGCCCCGGTTGCCAGAGAACTGTTTGATACCTGGCTGGAAGATTTGCCCGCGGCTGACAAACATTCCCTGGTCGGGCAAGCAAGCACCGGAGACGAGCGCTGATGGTGGGTGTCAATCCATTGGGAGACGAAGCAGGTAGCCTGGGCCGGAAACACAGCATCTGGACCACTGTGCATCTTGACCCGCTGTTGCTGGTGTTGCTGCTGGTGTTGATGGTCGGTGGGCTGTTTGTGCTTTATAGCGGCGCGGACAGGAATCTGCTGGTCGTGGAAGCTCAGGCTGTCCGCTTCGGGATCGGCCTTGTCGTGATGCTTTTCGTGGCACAGCTGGATCCGGCAGTCTTTCGTCGTTGGGCTCCCTGGCTATACCTGGCCGGGATTATCGGTCTCGTTGCTGTGCTGGTGGCCGGTATAGGGGCAAAAGGTGCCCAGCGCTGGCTGGCCATTCCGGGATTGCCGCGATTCCAGCCATCAGAGGGCATGAAGCTGGTGGTGCCGATGGCGACAGCCTGGTATTTGTCCCGTTATTATCTGCCGCCTACTTTTCCCCGGGTAATGCTGGGCCTGCTCATTGTCTTGCTGCCCATGGCGCTGATTATCCTGCAGCCGGACCTGGGTACCTCGCTGCTGGTTGGTATGGCCGGGGTTTATGTGGTGTTTTTTGCCGGTATCAGTTGGAAACTGATTACCGCATTCTTTGCCATGATCTCGGTGTCGGCGCCGCTGATGTGGTTTTTTGTAATGCGGGATTACCAGAAACAGCGGGTGTTAACGCTTCTGGACCCTCAGAGTGATCCCCTTGGCGCCGGCTGGAATATTATCCAGTCCAAAACCGCTATTGGTTCAGGCGGGCTGGATGGCAAGGGCTGGCTTCAGGGTACCCAGTCGCATCTGGAATTCCTTCCGGAAAGCCACACCGACTTTATCGTTGCCGTTCTGGCCGAAGAGTTTGGTTTTTTGGGTATGGCGGCGCTGATCATTCTGTACTTTATGATTATTCTGCGCTGTCTTTATATCTCCGTTACTGCCCAGGATTCCTTCAGCCGTTTGCTGGCCGGCGCGCTGACCATGACGTTCTTCCTGTATATCTTCGTTAACATCGGTATGGTCAGCGGCTTGTTGCCGGTGGTGGGTGTGCCTCTGCCGCTGATCAGTTACGGGGGCACTTCCGCCATAACGCTGCTTGCTGCCTTTGGTGTGCTGATGTCGATCCAGACTCACCGGCGGATGATCTCCGCCTGACCCGGCATAATCATGGCGGGCCGGTAATGGCGAAGTTTCTGCGGAACCCGTTACAATATGACGTGTCAGTATCGGCTGACAAAGACTGGTGAATGGGTTACGAATGAACAGGTCGACAATTGCAAGAATATGGGTGGTGTTGCTGCCGGCTGTTATTATCCTTTCGGGTTGTGCCGGAGCCCCGCAAACCGATCATTCTTCCCGCTATACCCTGAAGCAGGATCGGGCACCTGCTGGCGGGTTTGATGCCAGTGGTCTGGCCGACGCGGAACCCCGATACTTGTCGCCACGCACAGCGGGTAACAAGTCACCTTACACTGTGTGGGGTAAATCCTACCGGGTAATGAACAGCAACGATGGCTACGTGGCCCGTGGCACAGCCAGTTGGTATGGCGAAAAGTTTCATGGTCACAAGACGTCCAACGGCGAAACGTTTGATATGTACTCAATGTCAGCGGCACACAAATCGTTGAGAATTCCGGGTTACGCGAAAGTAACCAATCTGGACAATGACCGGTCAGTGATCGTTCGGGTGAATGACCGTGGCCCGTTCCACGGCGACCGGCTGATTGATCTGTCTTACGCTGCTGCCAAGAAACTTGATTACCATGACCGGGGTACGGCACGGGTTGAAGTGGCGGCCATTACCGTTCGCTCGGATGGCTCCATGTTTCTGGCGGGTGAACCCTGGACACCGTCATCAGCACAAACGGCAATCGCGCAAGTCAGGACGGTTGCAGAGGACGACGGGAAAGAGGAAGCTGCCTCTTCCGGGAGTGGGCTTTTTATCCAGTTGGGAGCCTTCAGCAACCGTGATCCGGCACAGGCGCTTATGGCCCGGGCCCGGGACGAACTTGACAGTCCGGTGCGGGTGAAGGAAGTGAATACAGACAATGGCCGCTTTCATCGGGTTCAGGTGGGCCCTTTCCCGAATGAAGATGAGGCGCGCTATGCTCAGAATCTGCTCGAGTCCCGAGGGTTTGGTCAGTCCATTGTACTGACAGATTCTCACTGAATCGCCTGAATCCAGGCACAAAACGCAATCAGATCCGACAACCAATGACACGACCAATGGCTTTCAAAATGATCACCCGCATTCTTCTCCTGGCGTTATCACTGACCTTCCTGGCCAGCCAGACTTCGGCTCAGTCGGTGTTGATACCGTCGCCACCCCAGATCGCAGGCAGTTCCTGGGTACTGATGGACCCGCTCAGTGGCCGGGTGATCATGGAGCATAACAGCGATGAACGCCTGCCGCCGGCCAGCCTGACCAAGATGATGACGGCCTATATTGTCGAAAGGGAACTGGATGAAGGCCGCATTGCCATGTCAGACATGGTGCCGATCAGCGTTGAAGCGTGGCGTACCGGAGGCTCCAGAACGTTTGTACGGGAAGGCACCTCGGTGCCTGTGGAGAAACTGCTCAAAGGCGTCATTATTCAATCCGGTAATGATGCCTCAGTGGCGTTGGCGGAATTTGTTGCCGGCAGTGAAGAAGCCTTTGTCGATATCATGAACCAACAGGCCAGACTGTTGGGCATGGAGAATACACAGTTCCAGAACGCCACCGGCCTGCCCGCGGAAGGGCACTACTCCACCGCGTTTGATCTGGCGATTCTGGCTCAGGCCATTATTCAGGATTACCCTGAGAATTATCCGCTCTACGCGGAAAAGCACTTCACCTACAACAACATTCGGCAGCCAAACAGAAATACGCTGTTGTGGCGGGACGAGACGGTTGATGGCCTGAAGACCGGCCACACCGAAGAAGCCGGCTACTGCCTGGTAGCTTCGGCCAAGCGTGACGACACCCGTATGATTGCAACTGTCATGGGTACCACCAGCGCTGATGCCCGGGCGCAGGAAGTTCAGAAAATGCTGAACTACGGTTTCCGTTACTATCAGACCGAACGCCTGTTTCGTGCCGGTCAGGAGTTGATGGAAGCCCGTGTCTGGGGTGGCGAGCAGGATCAGATTTCTGTCGGCATGGCAGAAGATTCCTATGTCACTATCCCGCGTGGATCCAGGGATCAACTGGAATCAGTGGTGGACCTTGATTCTGTGATCAAAGCGCCCATTAAGGCGGGAGACGAGCTTGGCCGGGTACGGGTAACCCAGGACGGTGAAACCATTGTGGACCAACCGGTTCTGGCATTGACCGACGTGCCGGAAGGTGGACTGCTCAAACGCCTGTGGGATGCCATCAAGCTGTTTTTTGTACAATTGTTTAACTGAGAGGTTGTCAGTCTGAATACTGGTAACCGGGAGAGAGAAGCGGCATGACTGAGCCGAAAGCCCCGAAAATCGAGTTTCCCTGTGACTACACCATCAGGGTGATAGGTAATGCTGCGCCGGATTTCAAAGAATTCGTGGTTGAAGTGGTGGAGCAGCACGCCCCGGGCATTGCGGAAACCGATGTGTCCCTGAAAGACAGCAGGGAAGGCCGGTTTTCGTCGGTGCAACTGAAAATAGTCGCCACGGGTGAAGAACAGCTCAAAGCCCTGTTCGAAGAGCTCAAAGCCAGCGGCCGTGTGCATATGGTGCTTTGATGCCGGCCCTGATCGTCCGCTCCCTGGCTCAGCAGCCCTATATGGAAGCCTGGGAGGCGATGAAATCGTTCACCGCCTCGCGGGACGATTCGACAGTGGACGAGCTCTGGTGTCTGGAGCATCCCAGAGTATTTACTCAGGGCCAGGCCGGTAAAGCCGAACACATTCTTTTGCCGGGTGATATTCCGGTGGTTCAGGTAGATCGCGGAGGCCAGGTGACCTACCACGGTCCGGGCCAGTTGGTGATTTACCTGCTTATCAATCTGTCCCGCCGTAAGCTGGGCGTTCGCGCCCTGGTGGATGATATCGAACAGGCTATTGTCGCTGCTCTGGGCGGTCTGGGCATTGAAGCCGCGCCTCGGCCTGACGCCCCCGGTGTCTATGTTAATGGCGCCAAGATAGCCTCATTGGGCTTGCGTGTTCGTCGTGGGTGCTCTTTCCATGGTCTGGCATTGAACGTCAACATGGATATGGAGCCGTTCAGCCGTATCAATCCCTGTGGTTATGCCGGCATGAACATGTGCCAGGTGAGCGACTTTCAGTCTGGTGCTTCCGTTTACGATCTGGAGCAGCGTCTGGTCGGTGAACTCGTGGCGCGCCTGGGGCAGGAGCGGGTGATATACACCACGGATAAACCGACTGGCCTTTGATCAGTCAGCCATGCCGGCCGTTTTCAGTACCACCCAGATCACAAAGGCATACCGTAAACCTTTGCCGATACCCACCAGAATAACAAAGTTCAGCCAGGGCACCCGCATGATGCCGCCGACCAGTGTCAGCGCATCGCCGCCAATGGGAAGCCAGCCCAGCAGCAACGACCACTGACCATACCGGTTGAACCGGTTCCGGGCTTTGTGCAACTGTATATCACTGACCGGGAACCACCGCCTGTTCTTGAAGCGATCCACCTGACGGCCGATGATGCCATTGACCACCGAGCCCAGAGTGTTGCCCAGCGTCGCCCAGAACCAGAGCCAGAACAGGGAATAGCCCTGGCTGGCAAGTGTGCCAAGCAGCACTTCCGAGTAGGCCGGTAGCAGGGTGGCGGCGGCAAAGGCCGTCAGAAACAGCGTGAGATAGCTCATCGTCTGAATCGTAAAGCACTATTACAGTAATGGTAAGTGCCAATTTCCAATTGCTCACCGTGGCTGGCATCCTTGTCACAATACTATTGAGTGAGTTGTATTAATTGCTTCAGGAGAGCGTATGGAACCGGTAAAAATTTATGGCCGTACCAGTTGCCCGTTTTGTGTGATGGCGAAGAATCTCTGTGAGTCCAGAGGTATCCCCTTTACCTGGATCGATATGATCGAGAAGGGAATGAGCAAACAGGATATTGCCGATGAGATCGGCCGCCCGGTTCACACGGTGCCGCAGATTCTGGTTGGCAGTGAATACGTGGGAGGCTTTGACGAGTTCTCGGCGTACATGCGTCGGCAAGAGGCCACGTCAGCGCAGTAATACGTGGCGGGCACAAGTGCATTACAAAAAGCCCGGCGATCAGCCGGGCTTTTTTTGTTGCCGGTGAGCTGTCAGCGATTACAGCTCAAAACCGGTTTTCAGCTTTTTTTCCACCAGTTGGTTTTTCAGCTTGGCAACTCGTGGCAGGCCATTGTCGAACGGCGGGAAGTTCTCACCGGCAATCAACGGCTCAAGGTAATCCCGGCACTCCTGAGTAATGGCATAGCCATCATCGGTAATGTAGTGGATCGGCATTTTCTTTTCCTGGTTGGCCACTTCGCTCAGGTTGGCTTCACCGATTGACCAGCGATAGGGCTTTTCCTTCGCACGTACAATCGTGGGCATCAGGGCCTGTTTGCCGGCCATGGCCATTTCCACCGCGGCTTCACCAACGGCATAAGCCTGTTCTACGTCAGTGGCCGAAGCAATGTGCCGTGCAGACCGTTGCAGGTAGTCTGCCACTGCCCAGTGATACTTGTGACCGAGGGCCTGCTTGACCATATTCGCCAGGGCCGGAGCAACACCGCCGAGCTGGGTATGGCCGAAGGCATCCTTGGCACCGGCATCGGCGACAAAGCGGCCGTCTTCGTACTGGGCGCCTTCTGACGCCACAACGACGCAGTAGCCGTAATCTTTCACGCACTGATCAACCCGCTCGAGATACTTCTCTCGGTTAAACGGCACTTCCGGGAACAGGATAATGTGTGGTGCGTCCCCTTCACCCTGGCCAGCCAGACCGCCGGCCGCTGCAATCCAGCCGGCATGACGGCCCATCACTTCCAGGATAAAGACCTTAGTAGAGGTGTCGCACATGGACTTGATGTCCAGGCTGGCTTCCAGGGTAGAGGTGGCGATGTATTTGGCGACCGAACCGAACCCGGGGCTGCAGTCGGTGAAGGGCAGATCGTTGTCGACGGTTTTGGGAACGCCGATACAGGTGATCGGGTAGCCCATTTTGTCGGCAAGATGAGAGACCTTATAGGCGGTATCCTGAGAGTCGCCCCCGCCATTGTAGAAAAAGTAGCCGATGTCGTGGGCCCGGAACACCTCAATCAGTCGCTCGTATTCGCGCGGGTTTTCGGAAATGTTTTTCAGCTTATGACGACAGGAACCAAAAGCGCCGCCCGGAGTATGAATCAGGGCCTCGATAGCGCTATCGGATTCCAGGCTGGTATCAATCAGTTCTTCTTTCAGTGCGCCAATAATACCGTTGCGACCGGCGTATACTTTACCGATCTGATCCGGGTATTTGCGGGCGGTCTGAATAACACCGGCGGCACTGGCGTTAATAACGGCGGTAACCCCGCCAGACTGGGCATAAAATGCGTTTTTGATGGCCATCTCGGGCTTCAAGCCTCCTGCTGGTTCGACAATGAGCAAATGATACGCCAAACCGGACGGTTTTTCATGAGCAGATAACCAGTCTTGACCCGACAGGCGCTATGATAGAGGCTTTGCAGGTTTCAATCCGGAGGCACTACCTCAATGCATATTCATATTCTGGGCATCTGCGGCACATTCATGGGCAGTCTCGCTGTGATTGCCCGGGAGTGTGGTCACAAGGTGACCGGCTCGGATCAGGGCGTCTATCCCCCCATGAGCACCCAGCTGGAAGCTCAGGGCATTGAGCTGATGGAAGGCTATCGTGCCGAAAATCTGTCACCGAAGCCGGATCTGGTCCTGATCGGTAATGCCATGTCCCGTGGTAACCCGGAAGTGGAAGCCGTGCTCAATCAGCACATTGATTACATGTCCGGCCCGGAATGGTTGTCCCGCGAAGTATTGCGGCACCGGTGGGTGATGGCCGTCGCCGGCACCCATGGCAAAACCACCACCACCGCCATGTTGCTCTGGATTCTCGATCAGGCCGGTCTGGATGCCGGTTATCTGGTCGGCGGTGTGCCGAATGATTTTTCGGTTTCTGCGCGGTTGGGCAGCAGTGATTTCTTTGTGATCGAAGCGGATGAATACGACAGTGCCTTTTTCGATAAGCGCTCGAAGTTCGTTCATTACCGCCCCGATACGCTGATACTGAACAACCTGGAATACGACCACGCCGACATCTTCGAGAATGTCGAAGCCATCGAGCGCCAGTTCCATCATCTGGTGCGTACCGTGCCCTCCCGGGGGCTGATTGTGCGTCCGGGGCTGGACCACCATCTGGATAACGCACTGGAAATGGGGTGCTGGACGCCGGTTCAGGATACGGCCATTGGCAGTGAGGTCACCCACATCGCAGACTGGCGGGCAGAGCTGCTTTCTGACGATGGCAGCCGGTTTATGGTGATTCACCACGAGCAGCCGATCGCGACCCTGAAATGGGATCTCACCGGTTTGCACAATGTGCGCAATGCACTGTCGGCGATTGCTGCGGCTCGCCATGTTGGCGTTACGCCAGACCATGCGGTGTCGTCGCTTTCCCGGTTTTCCGGCGTTAAAAGGCGCATGGAGCTGATCGGTGACATTGGCGGTGTGCGTGTATACGACGATTTTGCCCATCACCCGACAGCCATTCAGTCAACGCTTGAAGGCTTGCGCAATCGGGTCGGCGATGAGCCGGTTCTGGCGATTATCGAGCCGCGCTCGAATACCATGAAACAGGGTGTGCATCAGCAGACTCTGATCCCCAGTGCGGCTGCCGCAGATCGGGTGCTCTGGGGCAACCTGAACGATATGGACTGGTTGCCGGAATTGCTGGAAAACTGGCAGGCTGAGCGCGGCGGTGCCGAACAGCATCAGGTGGTGGCCTCCGTGGAGTCGCTGATCGAAAAAGCCCTGGAACAGCTGCCGGACACCTGCCATATCGTAATCATGAGTAACGGCGGTTTTGGTGGCATTCATCAGAAACTGGTCGCAGAGCTGGAGAAAGTGCGTGACTGAATCACGAGCGATGGTCAATCTTGCCTTCACCGGGGCCTCGGGTGCCCAGTACGGTTTGCGTTTGTTGCAGTGCCTGGTTGCGAATAACTGTCGGGTGAATGTCATGGTCAGCCGGGCTGCCCAGGTGGTGATCGCCACGGAAACCGATTTCCGCCTGCCCGGAACGCCACCGGCGATGAAAGAGGCTTTCACCGAATACGCGGGCGCCAGGGAAGATCAGATTCAGGTTTTTGGCCGCGAAGACTGGTTTTCGCCTCCGGCCTCAGGGTCGGGTGAAAAAGCGCCTCTGGTCATTTGCCCCTGCAGCACCGGAACACTCTCGGCGCTGGCGACCGGGGCCAGCAACAATTTGATCGAAAGGGCGGGCGATGTGGCTCTGAAAGAACGTCGGCCATTAATCGTGGTGTTGCGCGAAGCGCCTTACTCGGAAGTGCATCTGGAAAACATGCTTAAACTGACCCGCATGGGAGCGGTGATTATGCCGGCCAGCCCGGGCTTCTATCACAAGCCGGAATCGGTGGCTGATCTGGTGGACTTCATGGTGGCACGTATTCTGGATCATCTGGGTCTTGAGCAGACGCTGGTGCCGCGCTGGGGTGAGAAAGCCGATAAGTAAAAACGGAGATATAACAGGGCGTGGGGATTTCTATACAGGGTTCGCGGTTACGTAAGTGACCGTACAGGATCAGACGCCAAAGGCTAAGGTACCTGGAAGGTTACTTTGCATAGATAAAAGCTAAGTGTTTGTGATTTCTGGCCATTTCTTGAGGAAAGAAATGGTGCCGAGGAGAGGACTTGAACCTCCACGGGGTTGCCCCCACTAGCACCTGAAGCTAGCGTGTCTACCAATTTCACCACCTCGGCAGGTGATTTGCAGATTTGCTGTTAGTTTGTTGAAAACTTAGCGTTTCTGCCAATCCGGTGAGGTGTGTCCCTCAACCGATGGCGCGTACTTTAATAATTCCTTCGGGAGCTGTCAAACACTTTTTCAGAAAAAATTTCTTGTATTTGCGGGAATAATTAGCGCTCTTGTTAGGCAGGTGAGTCGTCCCAACGTTATACTGAGTCAAAATCTGAATTCCGCCGCACTTTTGCGGCCAGCCAACAAGGATCCGAATGGTTTCCAGCAATAAAGACAGCAAAGACCCGAACGCCGAGCTTGAGGCCCGAAAATACGAGAACCCGGTTCAGAGCCGTGAATTTATACTCAAGCATCTCA
>JAVLAV010000071.1:9059-15228 GCA_031580735.1 Marinobacter sp. | reverse complement strand
GTAAATACAGTTCTGAGTGTTGATTCAAGTGAGCTTGAACTCGACGACAGCGTTGGCGTAGCAGTTGAGGTAGGCATGGACTACATGCTGAGCGACAACTTTGGTCTCAACGCTGCCATATGGTGGGCAGATATTGATACCAAAGGTCAGATTACCCTTCCTGACGGCACCAAAACCAACGAGTTCGACGTCGAAATCGACCCAATGGTCTACATGGTAGGTATGACCTACAAGTTCTAATCCCCGTACCCGGCAGCCTCGGGTCTGTAGGCTGCCAAGGTGCGTTCTCCTGTGCGGGGCCTCTGGCCCCGCCTTTTTTTGTCTGGAGAACCGGGATTACAGCGCAAAAAAAGGGCAGGGTTTTGAAACCCTGCCCTTTTTTACGTCATTGACCCGCTATCAGGCGCTACGGCGCTGCTGAGATGGGCGGCCTCTGCCCTGGCCCTGGCCAGCACCACCGCGGCTCCGGCCTGGATTACCACCCGCCGGTTTCGGCCCAAAGCTTTTGCCTTTGTTCGCACCCTGCGGGTTACGACCACGGGCCTTGCTCGGGTCTGCCTTGGCTTTCGGCTTCAGCGGCAGGTTGTTTTTCGGCTCAAAGCCTTCCTCTTCCTTGCGCGGCAGCTGCTTCTTGATCAGCCTTTCAATGCCCGCCAGCTGTTTGCCTTCATCGGCACTCACCAGTGACAACGCATGACCACTTTCGCCGGCACGGCCGGTACGGCCAATGCGGTGTACGTAGTCTTCCGGTACGTTTGGCATCTCGAAGTTCACTACCTGTGGCAGCTGTTTGATATCCAGGCCACGAGCCGCGATATCCGTGGCGACCAGCACACGCACTTCGCCGGCCTTGAAGTCGGCCAACGCACGGGTGCGGGCACCCTGTGATTTGTTGCCGTGAATAGCAACGGCGGTAATGCCGTCTTTTTCCAGCTTCTGGGTCAGGCGGTTAGCCCCGTGCTTGGTACGGGTAAACACCAGCACCTGTTCCCAGGCGTTATCACGCACCAGCTTGCTCAACAGAGCGGTTTTCTGGCTCTGGTCCACCGGGTACACCGACTGCTTCACGTTGTCGGCTGTGGTGTTACGGGTGGCCACTTCGATCTGCACCGGGTTATGCAGCAGGCCTTCAGCCAGCTTGCGGATCTCGCCGGAGAAGGTCGCGGAGAACAGCAGGTTCTGGCGCTTGGGCGGCAGCATCGCAAGAATCTTGCGAATGTCGCGGATAAAGCCCATGTCCAGCATGCGGTCGGCTTCGTCCAGCACCAGGATTTCCACTTCGTCAAAACGCACGGCGTTCTGCTGGTACAGGTCCATCAGGCGGCCCGGGGTGGCAACCAGCACGTCCAGGCCCTTGCGCAGCTTCATCATCTGCGGGTTGATCTTCACACCGCCGAATACCACAGCAGCCTTGGTGGGCACGTAACGGCTGTACAGGTTCACGCTGTCGTGTACCTGGGCTGCCAGCTCACGGGTGGGCGCCAGAATCAGCGCGCGCGGGCCTTTGCCGGTGCGCGGCTTTTCCGCCAGACGCTGCAACAACGGCAGGGTAAAACCAGCGGTTTTGCCGGTGCCGGTCTGGGCCGCTGCCATGACGTCTTTACCGGACAGCACGGCAGGAATGGCCTGCAGCTGAATTGGAGACGGGGTTTCATAACCCTGATCAGAAGTGGCACGGACCAGCTGCTCGGACAAACCGAGGGAAGAAAAACTCATATAGGTGTACTCTTGATTGTTCTGCCTCCACGAACACCATCGTCGGCGAATGCGGGCAGATGCCATGAAAGCTCATGGTATAAAAAGACGACTACGGTCACGCGCCGGATTGGGGTGACGTCCTCTGACAGGTCGTATGGATAATTCGCAAGGTGGCCATGGGCCAGAAAACTGCGGAGTCCTTAGAGGCAGGATGCAGGCACGATAACAGAGCGCCGGATAAATAGCTACGCAAGGTTTTAATTAGTACCCTGTTGTTTTTACAGCGTCTGAGGGAACTCCTGGCGCTCGCGGGAGTCACTAAATCCTCGTTTGTCATACAAATTCACTTGTAACGGAGATGCCATGCTCAGCGTTGGCGTGGGACCATTAAGCCTGTCCATCGAACACGTACTTCTTATTCTGGCCTTTGTGGTCGCGCTGATTGTTGGCGCCATTGCCGGCCGGAAACAGAAAACGTCGATCTCCGGCAGCCTCGCGGACATCTTTCTGGTGACTTTGGTCAGCGCCCGCATCGGGTTCGTGGTTCGCTATTTCGAGCACTATGAAAACGACTGGCTGGGTATGATTGATATCCGCGATGGCGGTTTTGACATGGTCACCGGCCTGGTGGTGGCCCTTGCATTCTCCGCCTGGCTGATGTGGCGCCGCACCAGTATTCGCCGGGCACTGGGCACGGCGATTGTGGCCGGCCTGGTGACCTGGGGCTTCACCACCGGTGCCATTGCGCTGATCAACCAGCAAACCAACGGCCTGCCCGATGTCGCGCTCACCGACATGCAGGAGCGCCCGGTGACACTGGAAAACATAGCCGAAGGCCAGCCCATGGTGGTCAATCTGTGGGCCACCTGGTGCCCGCCGTGCATCCGGGAAATGCCAGTGCTCGAGCAGGCCCAGCAACGTTACCCCCAGATTCGTTTTGTCTTCGCGAACCAGGGCGAACACCCGGAAACCATCAACAGGTTTGTGGACGAGCAGGCACTGGAACTGGCCAACAGCCTCAGCGACCGGGCTGGCGAGTTGGGCCGGGTGGTCGGCAGTCATGGCCTGCCCACTACTCTGTTCTACAATGCCGATGGGGAGCTGGTAGACAGCCATATGGGGGAACTGTCCCAGGCCAGCCTGGCCCGGAACCTGGAACGGTTTGACGCCAGCTACCTGAGCCAATCTGCAACGGAAGAAACGGGGAGCGATCACTAGGGCAGAGCATCCGGGGTCATCCAGAAACTTGATAAATGTGTATATCTACCTGACAGTTGGTTAAAAGAAATACACTTTTCAGGAAACGGAGACGTTCATGAATCGTTGGGCTATCAATCTCGGTCTGCCGATGTTACTGCTGGCCCTCGCCGGATGCAGCGACCAGAATACGGCCCCTCAGACCGTGCAGCTGGACTCTCCCTTCGAAACCGGCGTTCTGAGCGTTGCCACCCGCAATGGCTCCACCACCTACTTTCTCGACCGTCACGAGAATCCCATTGGCCCCGAGTATGCTCTGATCAGTGATTACGCCGAAGCCCGGGGCTGGGAAGTCGAGTGGACCATGCTGGACTCCACCAGTGCCGTTCTAGATTCGCTCCATTCCGGCAATACCCACCTGGCCGCCTCCGGCCTGACTCACCTGCCGGAGCGCACGGAACGATTCACCCAGGGCCCGGCCCATACCGAAATTACCGAGCAACTGGTTTGCCACCGCGACGACCGGCCGCTGCCGCGCATGCCGGAAGACATCGCCGATACGCAGATTGTGGTCACGGCAGATGCCAGCTACGTCGGCACCCTGGAGCAACTGGCAGAGAAGTATCCGGACATTGGGTTCACGGAAGATGAAAACCGCACCACCGAGATATTGCTGTCTCAGGTGGCTGACAAAAACATTGCCTGCACCGTGGCAGACTCCAATATCGTTCAGACCATGCGCCGCCACTTCCCCCACCTGGAAGTGGCTATGAATCTGACCGAAGGGCGGAATCTGGGCTGGTATCTGCCCGCCGGGTCTGAAGAGCTGGCGTCTGACGCCCGGGAATGGATGAACAGCCGTGAAGGCGACGAAGCCATCGGCCGCATGGAAAACCGTTACTATGCCTACATTGGCGAATTCGACTTTGTCGACCTGCGGGCCCTGAACCGCCGCATTGGAAACCGTTTGCCCAATTACATTGACCAGTTCCGGGAAGCCGAAATCAAAACCGGCATGCCCGCAGATCTCCTGGCTGCCCTGTCCTACCAGGAATCCCATTGGGATCCGGCTGCCATATCGCCCACCGGCGTGCGGGGCATCATGATGCTGACCCGACGCACCGCGCACTCTCTGGGTGTTAATAACCGGCTGGACCCGGTAGCGGCTATCGACGGTGGCGCCCGCTATCTGGCTGACCGGCACCGCCGCCTGCCGGAAACCATCCCCGAGCCGGACCGCACCTTCCTTGCTCTGGCCAGTTACAACATTGGCCGTGGCCACCTGCTGGACGCCCGGCAACTGGCAAGGGATCTGGGCAAAAACCCGGACTCCTGGGAAGACATGAAACAGGTACTGCCCCTGAAAGCCGACAAGCGCTATTACCCCAGCACCCGTTATGGTTACGCCCGGGGCTATGAGCCAGTGCACTACGTGCAACGCATCCGCAACTACCGGGATGTGATCAGCCGGGCGTTTGATTAATCGATAATATCGGGAAACCGTTGGCGGAGCCTATACAACCGGATAATAGTGACCAAGTTCGTCACCAGCACCATGGCCTCCGCCAGAATGCCCCCGACCGACCCGATCACGATGTTATTGAGCATCCACGAGAAGGCCGCCAGCCCGAGCACAATGCGCAAGGGGATACCTCGCAGCATAAACATGCCCACGGTACCGAAAACCATCGCCATCAGCGGGAACACATCCGTCACCGACTGCCAGGTGGCCCAGGCCACCACGGAACTCACCGTTAACAGCGCCAGCATCAACTGCCAGTTGCCCTGAAATCGCCGGGCCAGCTCGATACGAACAATCACCAGAACCGTCAGCGCCGCGGCCGTCCAGCTCTGGAAAAAGGCAAACATCAACACAAAGGCGACGTTGGCTGAAATCAGCAACACCATCAGCCGGTCGTCATTCTTGTTGGCAAAACCGGCAATGCAGAACCCCAGGGCCACCAGACCGGCAACCTGCCCGAGCATTTGTGCCAGCGACATATCCGTTAACATGTCGACCATGCAATCCCCCGATCACGAAACAACCATCAGCCTAGCAGATTTGCCCGTGCACCGGCTTTGCCGGCCTGAAGGCCGGGCATAAAAAAACCGGTGACCGCATTGCTGCGGGCACCGGCCAAGGGGTCGGCCTGAAGGGGATCAGGCCAGTGTGAACAACTTACTCAGTCTAGCTACGGATGATGAAGTCAAAGGCGCTCAGGGCAGCCTTGGAGCCTTCACCCATCGAGATCACAATCTGCTTGTACGGCACGGTGGTGACATCACCCGCCGCAAAAATACCCGGAATTGAGGTCTCGTTACGGTCATTTACGATGATCTCGCCGTGTTGGCTCAGTTCAATATCACCTTTCAGCCATTCCGTGTTCGGCACCAGGCCGATCTGAACGAACACGCCTTCCAGCTCAACATGATGGTCGTCACCAGTCTTGCGATCCTTATAGTTCAGGCCGCTGACCTTGCCATTTTCACCCACAATCTCGGTAGTCTGGCCAGAAGTGATGATCTTCACGTTGTCCAGACTGCGCAGCTTCTTCTGCAGCACTTCATCGGCCTTCATCTCATCGCCGAATTCGATCAGCGTTACGTGGCCGACAATACCGGCCAGATCGATAGCCGCTTCCACGCCAGAGTTACCGCCACCAATCACCGCCACGCGCTTGCCCTTGAACAGCGGGCCGTCGCAGTGCGGGCAATAAGCCACGCCCTTGTTGCGGTACTCTTCCTCGCCTGGCACGCCCATCTGGCGCCAGCGGGCACCGGTAGACAGAACCAGGGTTCTGGACTTCAAGGTGGCGCCGTTTTCCAGGCGTACTTCGTGCAGCCCGCCTTTTTCTGCAGACGGAATCAGCTTCTCTGCCCGCTGCATGTTCATGATGTCCACGTCGTATTCGTTAACGTGCTGCTCCATCGCGGCCACCAGCTTCGGGCCTTCGGTGTAAGGCACTGAGATCAGGTTCTCGATGCCCATGGTGTCGGCCACCTGGCCACCGAAACGCTCGGCGGCAATACCGGTGGAAATGCCTTTACGGGCGGAATAAATCGCCGCCGACGCACCGGCCGGACCACCACCAATCACCAGCACCTCGAACGGATCACGCTCGTTGATTTTCTTGGCTTCTTTCGCTGCTGAGTTGGTGTCCAGCTTGGCGACAATCTCTTCCAGGGTCATGCGGCCCTGGCCCCAGGACTCACCGTTCAGGAATACACTGGGCACCGCCATCACTTCACGGCGCTCCACTTCGTCCTGGAACAG
>JAVLAV010000071.1:0-8966 GCA_031580735.1 Marinobacter sp. | reverse complement strand
GAACAGCGCACCATCAATAGAGGTATGCTTGACCTTCGGGTTCAGGATGCTGATCAGGTTCAGCGCCTGCACCACGTCCGGGCAGTTCTGGCAGGACAGGGAGTAGTAGGTTTCAAACTCCAGGTCTTCATCCAGATCCTGAATCTGCTCAATCAGTTCCTGGGAGGCCTTGGATGGGTGACCACCCACCTGCAACAGCGCGAGAACCAGTGAGGTGAACTCGTGCCCCATGGGAATACCGGCAAAGCGGACGCTGACATCAGAGCCGACACGCTGGATGGCGAAAGACGGGCGACGTACACGCTGGTCGTTCTCGGTACGAAGGCCGATCTTGCTGGACATCGGCTCGAGTTCTTCCAGAAGCTCCTTCAGTTCCTGTGACTTTGCGCTGTCGTCATACGCTGCCACCAGCTCGATTGGCTGCTGCAGTTTTTCCATGTAAGCCTTGAGCTGTTGCTTGATATTGGCATCCAACATGTTCGGTATTCCCCTTTAATGTCTTAAAACTAAATAACTGAATTCAAACGGTTCGTTATTTGAAGATGTGAGTAAGATAAGGGCTGACTATCAAAAGCTCAAATTGATTGAAGTAAGTCAATTGATAGCCACTCCCTATGTCACTCACTGGAAGCAATTGCCAGAACCGAAAAAGGCCCGCTTAGCGGGCCTTTCTCTGAAGCTTCACTGGTAACAAGAAGCTTAGATCTTGCCAACCAGGTCCAGAGACGGAGACAGAGTCTCTTCGCCTTCTTTCCACTTGGCCGGGCATACTTCGCCAGGATGGTTGCGAACGTACTGAGCGGCTTTCACCTTGCGCAGCAGGTCGTCTGCGTCACGGCCGATGCCTTCAGCAGTGATTTCCATCGCCTGGATAACGCCATCCGGATCGATCAGGAAAGTAGCACGGTCTGCCAGGCCCTGGCCTTCACGCATTACACCGAAGTTGTTGGTGATGGTGCCGGTCTGGTCGCCTACCATGTAGTACTGGATCTTGCCGATGGTGTCAGAGCTGTCGTGCCATGCTTTGTGGGTGAAGTGGGTGTCTGTGGATACAGAGAACACTTCAACGCCCAGCTTCTGCAGCTCTTCATACTTGTCTGCAACGTCGCCCAGTTCGGTCGGGCATACGAAAGTGAAGTCGGCCGGATAGAAGAAAAATACCGCCCACTTGCCTTTTACGTCCGCATCACTGATTTCTACGAACTCGCCGGCTTTAAAGGCAGTTGCGTTGAACGGCTGAATTTCGCTGTTAATAATACCCATTTAAAGATAACTCCTGATCAATGGATTTACGTGTCGATGAATGAACAGGTCCGAACTATACGACCTTATCCCGGCTTTAGAAAATTGATAATTCCCAAAATCCAGATAGCCTGCGCCTATCAGAGTTCACTGAACAAACGCCAAGATCGCCGCCGCCTTGCCTGAGAAAACTGTTGGTCTCTATATGGAGGCTTCTCTCGCGAATTCAATCCTGCGGGAAACCAGTACACATTATTCACTCCAACAAGTCCGGGTCATGAATGCAGGGCGCTTTGTGGTGATATACTTTGATGGGTCGACGAGCAGCCCGGGGCTGCTCGTTCCGGGTTCTTTCTGCAAAGAACCAAACAGCCAGCACACGCCAGACAGGGAGTTCCATTGCGTTACTGCCGGGCCATTACCGTTGCGATTTTACTGATGCCGGTCACCGCCAGCGCCTTGTCGCTGGATGAAGCACTGGCCATTGCCAGGGAGCAGGCAACCACGCTACAAACGCTGGACGCCGAAACCCGACAGGCCGAAGCTCTACACCAGCAGTCGGCCCAGGCTTTTCTGCCCACCATCAGCGCCGATGCTTCCTGGCTACGGGCCGACTCCTCCCTGATTACCGGCGTGCCGGTACCCACCTCGGGCATGCCGCCAGGCATTCAGCGCACCGACCTCGGGCCGGTGGAGGGCACGGTAAGCGGTGTTCAGGTTGTTCAGCCTGTGTTTAATGCCGACGCTCTCCAGCAACGTGAGGCTGCCGACATCAATGTCGACGCCCGCCGTCACGCACAACAATGGGGGCAACAGGCTTTGCGCCTTGAGGTGGCACGCCAGTACTTCAATGTTCTGCGCTTACACGAGCAGCAAAAAGCTGCCGTCCAGTCCCGATCCGCAACCCACGAGGCAGCCAGACTGGCCCGGGCCAGCTACGAGGAGGGCCTTGCTCCCCGCATCGACAAAGAACAGGCCGATGCCGAGCTGGCGGCAGCCAGTGCACGGGTGGCCAAAGCAGAGGCAGCCAACCAGCAGGCGCAGTATCAACTGAAAAGCCTTCTGGGAATGGCGCCGCAAGAACCGCTGGATATTGACGATGCCGTGCCCCGCCCGGAACCACCAACCGAAATGCGCGACGCCGCCCCACGCAAAGACCTTCAGGCCCGGCAACTGGCCGTTAACGCTGCCGACGCCAGAACCACTGCCTCCGAAGCAGACTGGATACCCCGGGTAAACCTGCTGGCCAGACAACAATGGGCACACGGCAATGAACTACTGGATGACAACGCCGATGGCTGGCTGGTAGCGGTCAACCTGCAGTGGACCCTGTTCGATGGCTTCGGCCGCCAGGGCCGGATTGCCGAATCCCGCGCCGAGGCGGACAAAGCCCGGGCCGAGCTGGAGGAAACCCGGCGTCGCATTCAAAGGGAACAGGCTATCGCCACAAGCCAGTGGCAGGCCGGATATGCTGCCTGGCAAGCGGCGAGGAAATCGACACAGGCTGCACAGCGCGCGGCCCGGCTGGCCACCCGGCGTTATGAAGAAGGCATTGGCTCAATGACAGACCTGCTCGCAGCCCGGGCAAGGCTTGACCGCGAGCGGGCCAGCCGCATTGATTCACGTTACCAGGCCGTTCTTGCCGGCATGAATTACCACCTGCAGAATGGCCGCGATCCACTCCTGGCCTTAGGGGCACAGCATCCATGATGACCTTCACCCGAACCCTGGTGCTTGCCGCGGCGCTCGCCGTTACCGGTTGCTTCAGCGAATCCCCGGAAGCGCCGGAAACCGCCAAAGAAAAACCCGAAGTCACCGTTGCCGAAACCCGGGCATGGCAGGGCTCCGCCACCCGGAAGCTGCCCGGCGTGGTTCGCCCGGGCAAGCGCGCCGTTCTGAGCACCCGTATCGCCGGCACCCTGCTTTCGGTGGAAGTAGACCCCGGCGATACCGTAAAAACCGGCGATTTGCTGGCCATGGTGGATGCCAGAGAGGTGGATGCCGCCATTGAAGCCACCCGCGCAAAAATTTCCGCCACGGAATCGGCCGCACAACAGGCCCGGCTCGACAGCCAGCGGCTGCAACGGCTGTACGAAGAAGACCTGATTGCCCGGGTGCGAGTCGAGCGGGCCGAAGTGAAGCGCCAGGAACTGGAAGCGCAATTACAGGCGGCCCGCTCCGAACTGGATGCCCAGCAAGCCAACCTGAGCTACACCCGCCTGACCGCTCCGTTTAATGGCCAGGTTGCCGAAACCCTGGTGGATGCCGGCAGTTTCGTCGGCCCCGGGCAGGCATTAATGGTTCTGGAGGCCCGGGAACAGTGGCGGGTGGATGTGCCGGTTTCAAGCCAAGTGGCCGCCAGCCTGACACCGGGCCAACTGCTCTCTGTGATAACCGGACCAGACCACGCCACCTTACCGGCGCATCTGACCAGCGTGATTCCTGCTCTGGACAACGAAGGCACCGGCCAACGGCTGAGACTGACCCTGGACGCCACCAGTGATCAGCTCGCCCCCGGCCAGGTGGTGTCGGTGCTGGTCCCCAACCCGGATGCCCGACAAACCCGGAATGGCGACTGGGTAGGCCTGCCCAAAACCGCCCTGATCCGCCGGGGCCAGTTGACCGGAGCACTGGTTATCGACGAATCAGGCGACACCCCCGCCGTGCATCTGAAGTGGATAAAAACCACCACACCGCCAGCCAACGGCACCAACCTGATACCTGTCACCCAGGGGCTTTCGGTGGGTGACAAAGTGGTACTGAACCCTTCGGCTGAGCTTCACGATGGCCAGTCTGTCACGGTAAAACCTGCCGGATCGGATTATGCAGACGAATAATCTGGGCCTGGCCGGCCGCATTGCCAATCGGTTACTGGACTCCCCGGTTGTCCCCCTGTTCGTGATTGCCTGCCTGCTGCTTGGCAGCTATGCTCTGCTGGTAACGCCCCGGGAAGACCGCCCGGATATCGATGTCCCCACGGCCATGGTGCTGATTCCCTGGCCCGGTGCCGGCGTTGAGCGGGTCGATAACCAGCTGGCCCGGAAATCCGCCGGGTGGATACGGGAAATCGCCTCCGTAAGCGAGATCCGCAGCAGCAGTTCCAGCCACGCAGCGCTTCTGTCGGTGGAGTTTGAAGCCGGCACCGCCAAAGAAAAAGCCTTCTCACAGCTCAACGAACTGTTCAGTGCCCGTGCCGATGAATTGCCTGCCAGCGCCGGCACACCCACCATCGAAACCTTTGATGAATCACGCCTGGTGGTGCTGATGGCCACCCTCAGCAGCAAAACGGTGGGCCCGGACGGGCTGGAAGACATCGCCGCCGAGCTATCTGCAGATATTCTGCGCATTCCCGGGGTACGGGATGTGAGCCGCTTCGGTGGCGACCGTTCTGCCATCGAAATTCTGCCAAAGCCGACCGAGCTGGCCGCCCGCAAGATTCCATTGAATCAGCTTGCCGAGGCCGTGGCCGGGGCCAACCGACAGGTGCCCACCGGTCGCCTGGAGAGCCAGCCTGTCACCGACCTGCAGGCCGGCATGACGTTGACCCACCTCGATCAGTTGGGCCGTGTTCCGGTCGGCAGCGATGGCGGTGGCCCGGTGTACCTGGAACAGGTGGCCGACATCCGCGCCGGCCGGGTGGAACAGAACCAGGCTGTGCTGCACTGGCAGGAAGGCCACTCTGCCCCCTTCCCGGCAGTAACGCTGGCGGTAACCACGCTTGAGGGCCAGAATGTCAGCGATGTCACCGAAGCCGTTGCCGGGCGGCTGCGCCAATTCCAGCAGGACACCCTGCCTTCCGACGTGCAACTGGACATCACCCACGACGCCGGCACCGATGCCACCAAGCGTGTGTACAGCGTGCTTTCCCAGTTACTGACCGGCACGTTGGTGGTGGTCGGCATTATCTGGTTGGGACTGGGCTGGCGTGCCGCCGTGGTGATCGCGATCATGATGCCGGCTTCGCTGGCGATTGTGCCCTACCTGTATAACTACCTGGATTTCACCCTTAACCCGGTCTCCATTGCCGCCATGATTCTGGCCATTGGCATACTGTCAGACGACGCCGTGGTCATGCTGGAAAACGTGGCTCGTCATTTTCAGAAAGCCGGCGAGAAAAGCCGGGAACTGACGGTAAAAGCCGTAAATGAGGTGGGAAACCCAACCATTCTTGCGGATCTTCTGGTGGTTGCCACGCTCCTGCCCACCGCCTACATCACCGGCGAAATGGGCCAATACGTGCGCGCAATACCCATCGGCGCCTCCGCCGCCGTACTGTTTTCACTGCTGGTGGCCCTCACCATCACACCCTATTTCGGGTATCGCCTGTTAAAAGTCGACAAATCCTCCGAAAAGGAAAAAGCCAACGAAACCTCAGAAAACCCCGGAAACGACAGCAAATTCGTGGCTCGCTACCGCTGTCTGCTGGCACCCTTTGTCGGGTCCGCCGCAGTCCGCTGGCTGTTCTACCTGGGCCTGATTGTATTGCTGCTGGCCAGCTTCGCACTGGTGGCCACACGCACGGTGCAGATCGGCCTGACCCCACTGCTCGACCGCAACGTGTTTGCGGTAAACGTTGAGCTGCCAGCCACGGCTAGCCTGACCGATTCGCTCACCGTTGCCTCGGACCTCAACCGGCAGCTGCGCAATGTGCCCGAAGTGCGCGGTGTGACGATCTATTCCGGTCTGACAGCCCCCCTGATCTATCCGCCGGAAACCCTGACCGCACCGGAACACAAAGCACCCCGGGATCTGACCTTGCACGTAAACCTGGTGCCTGAAGAAGAGCGTGACCGGCAGAGCTATCAGGTCAGCCGGGAGGTGGCCCATCAACTGGACAGCTGGCTGGAGCCTCACCAGGCCACCGGCCACATCAGCCGGATTCCCTCCGGCCCCGCCAGCGACCGGGCCATTACCGCCGAAATCTTCGGCCCGGATCCACAGGCCCGCCGCGCGGTGGCCGATGAAGTGGAACAATGGCTCAGCGAACAGAAAGGCGTGATTGCCACCAGTCAGAGCCCGGTCGCGGCACTGCCGTCACTGAACCTGAACGTCAATCCGGAACGGGCGGCCACCTTTGGCGTTATTCCCGCAGAAGTCACCCGAACCCTGTATCTCGCCATTTCCGGTGAAACCCTGGGGGACTGGTCCGGCAGCAAGTACGCTCGTGATCCGGTGCCGATCATCCTGCGCCTGGACAAGCCCGACCGGGACTCCGAAAAGGCCATTCGCAGCCTTTACACCATCAGTACCAACGGCCAGCCCGTGCCACTGGAGTCCCTGCTGGAGTTCAGCCACAGTGCCGGCGAACAGGCCCGTTACCGCCGGAACCTGATGCCGATTACCACCGTGTTTGCCGACCTGGACCGCTCGGCGGCACAGCCCATGACCGTTCAGCTTGAATCTCTCAGCAGCGAACAGTGGCCAGACACAGAAATCCGTTGGCTCCGGCCGCCAGACAGCGCCAACGAACCTATTGTTTACTGGTCTGGTGAATGGGAGATGACACGGGATGTCTACCGGGATCTGGGCGTCGCCGGCCTGGTGGTGATGGTACTGATTTACGTGCTGCTGGCCGGCTGGTTCCGGTCCTACCGGCTGCCGTTGCTGATCATGCTGCCAATTCCGTTGATATTCATCGGCGTGATACCCGCCCACTGGCTCTGGGGCATCAACATTGCCGGCACCGGCGTGCTCGGGGTGATCGCACTGGGCGGGATTGTCACCCGCAACGCCATCCTGCTGGTGGACTTCATTGAACAACGGCTGGACGAAGGCATGGACCTGAAAGAAGCCGTGATACAGGCCGGTGCCCAGCGCACCCGGCCGATTCTGCTGACCGCCGCCACAGTGATGTTCGGCAGCGGCGTGCTGATCTTCGAACCGGCGCTGGAACCTCTGGGCCTCACCCTGGCCAGCGGGGTGCTGGTGTCTACCCTGCTGACACTGGTGCTGATTCCGGTGCTCTACTTTCATGCATTCAGAGGCAAACAGTAGCTTAAAGAATGAGCCAGACGGGAGATTAGGCACAAAAAAGCCGGCAAGGGCGCTGCTCACTGAACAGCTCCGTTGCCGGCTTCCGTTACTGACCGGATCAGCTCACCAGATCCACCCGGTGGAAATCCAGAATGTTTTCCTCGGGTGACGCTTTAATGGCCGCCACTTCCTTACGCTTCTTCAGCAGAATGTAGGCGAAGCAGGTAAAGTACAGGGCAATTACCAGCGCGCCAACCCACTGAATACGCAGGAAATCCAGTTGGAACAACATGGTCAGCCCGATCATGGCCACCAGATTGAAGATCACGTAGTTCACCCGGCCCAGGCGCTGGGCTGTCAGATTCAGGTTGTCGGTGTACAGGCGGATCAGTGAATCCAGCGAGTTAATCACCATCAGAACCCCGACCGAAATCATGGCAATGTTGGTGAACGCCGCAATTTTCAGCCCCTCGGCGTGGTAGTAGTACAACACGCTGAACCACACACCGATGGCAATGGACGGCACCACCAGCATGGCCAGCAGCAGCTGCCAGGTCTTGATGCCGGACACAAAGCGCGCCGTGAACTGACCAATCATGATGCTCCAGGCGAACCACCAGAACAGGTAAAACTCGTGGTAGTCGTTAATGGGCAGCACAAACTGGTGCAGGTTGCCGAAATAGTCTCCCAGCATGCCGGCCGTGCCGAAGAAATCTGCTGGCGACCCCTGGCCAAGAACAAACGCCCGGAACCACATGCCCACAATCAGGGCGATGAACAGAATACTGGAGCCCACGCTCAGGATGCGCACGTACTTGATCTTCGAACTGGAATACACCGCCAGTGCAATCGACACAAACACGATCACATAGAACGCCGGTACCACCCCGTCGTCGCTGCTCAGCTCGGGCAGATACCACGGCAGGTTCGCCAGCAGCAGATAAGCGGTGAACGCACAGGTGCCGATGATCACCACGTTATTGATGAACTTCACCACCGGGATTTCAAAGAACTGCACTCTCGGCTCGATGATGGCGAAGTAGAAACAGGTCAGGAAGTAAAAGCCCCAGATCAGAAAGGCCCAGAAACCGAATTCAATGGCCAGTGGGTTAGCGAAGCCATATTCAGGGTTGTCGGAGACATTGCCATAGCCGCCGAACTCGGTCAGCGGGAACATGATCAGCCCCACATCCAGCCCGGAGGTGAACAGAATGGCAATGAAAACCAGGGTGCGAACCGGCGTCACGCCGATGCACTGCATGTCCCACCATTTGTACAGAACCAGGGCAATGGCGGCGAAGGTGAAAATCAGACCTGATGATAACCAGAGTGTCATACGCTCAGCCTCCGGTTGGTACTACTCACTATAAAGCACAGCATGGGTGTTCCTCCTCTACTTGGTTAAGCACTGCTTATTTCGAATCGGACACAAACCCAGGACTTGCCTATCGGGCGCCCGAAAACGGCACAGGGCCGTCGCGCTGATAGGTAAATCCTGAGGGCTTGCTACCCGGGCACCTTGCGTGCCCGGGACAGGATCACGGTCGCGGGGGGCTATGAAGCTAAGGATGCGCCCGTTTGGCCTGGCCGGGGCGTTGGTGCACCTGCCATTGGTGGTCCATGTCGACCGGTGCTGCCGAGGCCGGCAGGGGCTCCTTGCCCCGAATGAGATCAGCCGCCCGCTCGGCCACCATGATGGTGGGCGCGTTCAGGTTGCCGTTGGGAATGGTCGGGAAGATGGATGAATCCAC
>JAVLAV010000070.1:0-15306 GCA_031580735.1 Marinobacter sp. | reverse complement strand
TTGATGTCATGCAGCGCCTTTTGCCCGGAGAAGGAGTGCGGTTCTGTTCGGCATTTTTGATTCTGACGAAGAAACAACCTGCCGGGTACCTCTTTCAGGATAGCGAATTACCCCGATAGTTGATAACCCATCATAGCTTTTGACCCTTGTCTCCACAAAACCTGACAATAAAAAGTTGGTTTCAAAGGATAAGCAACGTGCAGGCACCGCTCGCAGACGACGACAGGCTGGCTTCGCTGGCGGTTATTTTGCCGTTGGCGGTGACGGGTTTTGTCGTGGCTTCGGCTTGCTGGACACTGTTTGCTGTCGTGGGCGTGCATCTTCGGGAAGACCTGGCCCTGAACAGTCTTCAGTTTGGTGCGTTGCTGGCGATGCCAATGGCTTCTGGTGCCGCGCTGGCGATTCCGGCCGGCCTGGCGGCACAGCGTCACGGCGCCCGCTTTATCATGCTCTGGTGTCTGGCCGGGCTGGCACTGTGCATGGCCCTGTTGCCGGGCGTGAAAAGCTATTATGGCTACCTGGCGGTTGCCAGTGGTCTGGGGTTTGCCGGTGGTTTCTATAGTGCTGGGCTGCAGTTTGTGATCAGCCACTGTCCGGTCAGGCGCCTGGGGCTGGTTCTGGGCGTGTTCGGTGCCGGCGTGACCGGAGCCGGCCTGAGCTACCACCTGATTCCGCTCGTCCATGAGGCGTTTTCGTGGCAGGGCGTGCCTGTCGCCTACCTGATCGTTCTTTCGTTGCTGATTGCTCTGCTATTAATGCTGACAGATCCGGATCTTCCAGGGTTCCCGGGCCAGCACCGAGCCTCCCTGGCGCGCTTCTGTTATTTGCTGATGCGCCGGCAAACGCTGCCAATGAGCATTCACTTCGGCATGGTGGCCGGTAGTTTTTTCGCGCTGGCATTGTGGTTGCCGGACTTCTTTTCCGCCCAGTTCAATCTGCAACTGGATGCCGGTGCTGGTATGGCGCAATGGTTCGTGATTCCCGGGGCACTGGCGCAGGTTGCCGGTGGCTGGCTTTCTGACCACTTCGGCAGTATACGCGTCACTATCCGTGCCCTGGCTATCTGCCTGTGTGCGCTTTTTGTTCTTTCTTACCCGCCCATGACTCTCTTCATCCGGGGAATAGACGCCGTCATTGTGATCGAGTTTGCCCTGCCATTGATGGTTGAAGGCGGCCTTGTGGTGATGCTGGGCGTTGCCATGGGGTGTGCCATGGGCAGTGCGCAACGGGTAGTCATTCTGGTGAACCGGTCAGAGGCGGCTTTGTTTGCCGGCTTTTTGTTGGTGACTGCGTGCTCTGTGGCTTTTTTGCTGTCGCTGTTATTTGGTGCGATTAATCAGTGGCTGGGCGTTCGCACTGCGGTGTTCATGGTCCTGTTCGGGGTGTTCGGCGCCAGTCTTGTGATGTTTGCCTGGTGGACGAAACGGGCAGAAAACAAGGTGTTTGTGCCTCCGCAGAGTTTGAGTTGAGTCAATTAAATTGCAGGAACCGACATTCTACCCCCAACGGGGGAGCGATTTTTCCGGATCGCGCTTCTAACATAAATAACAAATATTAATAATGCATGTATATGCAGGGAGACTTACTTATGGCGATGACCCAAGCTGTAGAGAGCAAATACACCAAACCGGTACTGGTTGCCGTCAACAAAACGCTGAGTGACGACGATGGCCTTGGGTCCATGCGGTCACATCCCATGTTCCGGACGATGCGGCCAGAGCATGTGGACCACCTGGTTCACCAGTCTCGTTTCCTCCGGCTTGGGCACCACCAATTGCTGTACCGGCAGGACATGCCGGCCCACCACTTTTTCTTCGTTATCTCCGGTCGATTGCGCCTGTACAGGCTGGATTCTTCTGGTGTCGACCGGACTCTGGACAGCATTGCTCCGGGGGACTGTTTTGCGGAAGTGATGATCTACGCTGAGCCAGCACGCTATGCCTGCTATGCCGAGGCGCTGAAATCCAGTGAAGTACTGATGATTCCGATCCGGGCCTACCGGGAGTTGCTGGGGCGTTACCCGGAATATGCTCAGGCGGCGCTGAATCACTATGCCCAGCGCGCTGTTACCCGGTTCCATGAACTGGAAATCATGACGGTCCAGAACGCCCGCGACCGGGTCATCCGTTACCTGATCGACCTGCTGCCAGACGGAGAAGACCAGGGTGGGGAAGTGGAACTGCCCCTGCCCAAGTGCCTGGTGGCCTCGAGGCTGGCCATGCAGCCGGAAACCTTTTCCCGCATTCTGGCCGACCTGAAAGCCAGCGGATTGGTTCGGGTAAACCGCAGCCGGCTGTTCATTTCAGATTCCCGGCGGTTGATCGAAACCGGTCAGTAAAAAATCACCGGACTCTGCGCAGGAGGGGTTGTAATCGCTTTTAAAGAAGCCTATAAAATACATGTTAAAGATGTATTCAGGAGGCTTTTTATGGAAACCCTGTTATTCAGAGCGAACTGGGCGATGGTCTGGTCATTATCGGGATTGGTGCTGACGGTATTGGTGGCCTATCCCATGGCACACTACTTCCCCATGGCCATTCAGATTCTTGCGCATGTTGGCACTTTGCTTTTTGCGGTGGGCATAAAGGTCGCCTATGTTGCCAGGCTGGCATTTCTTAGCCGTTTGGGCAGACCTGTCCATTGAATATCGGTAGAATGATTGGCGATAAGGGGTGAGCGTGATTGCCGTGACCAGTGAGCGTGTTGGCAAAACCGGATTTCGTTTTCTTGCGTATGTTTCCGCAGGACTGGCGGCCTTGGGTGTCGTCTTGCCACTGTTGCCAACAACGCCGTTTGTCATTCTGGCTGCGTATTTTGCCAGTAGGGGGTCGCCGGTTTTTGCCGCCTGGCTGGAGCAACACCAGACCTTCGGCCCGGCGATTGAGCAATGGCGTCAGCGACGAGCGGTTCCTCTTAAAGCCAAGCTTCTTGCGTTGTCCATGATGATGGCAAGCTGGAGCATCTTGTTGCTTCTGGGGAGTCCGGTTCTGGTGCTGACTATCTCAGGACTGTTCCTGCTGGCTGTCGCCGTTTATTTGATGACTCGCCCGAGCTGTTGAAGATTTCTATTATTTGGAGCAACACATGCACATCACCCGTTACACCGACTATTCACTCAGGGTTCTGATCTATCTGGCGGCAGAGGGTGACCGGCTGGCGACCATTCAGGAAATTGCTGACAGCTATGACATTTCCAAGAACCATCTTATGAAAGTGGTGCATCAACTGAACAAGAAGGGCTACATAGAAACCATTCGGGGCAAGAACGGGGGTATGCGCCTGCATAGGGCACCGGAGGAGATTAACATCGGCATTCTGGTACGGGAAACCGAGCAGGATCTGAATATTGTTGAATGTTTTTCCTCCCGCAATACCTGCAAAATCACTCCGGTGTGCGGCCTTAAATCCATGTTCAATGAGGCCCTGAAAGCGTTCCTGGAAGTGCTGGATCAATATACCCTGGCCGATATTGTGCAAAGCCGGCATCAGTCACAGCTCTTGCGTCTGTTACAGATCGCCTGACGCCCGCGTCGTTCAGGGACAGTGGTAGGTTTCCATCACTGCCACTTCATCCAGGCTTTCCAGATGTACATCAAAGCCCCACAGCCGGTGCGCATGACGCAGCACTTCTTCTGTTTCCGGTCCCAGAGGAACCCTGTCCACCGTGATATGTCGCAGGGTCAGTGACCGGTCCCCACGCACATCCACATTCCAGACCTGAATGTTCGGTTCCCGGTAACTGAGATTGTACTGGCGCGCCAGCTTTTCCCGCAGGGTACGGTAACCGGGATCGTCGTGAATGGCGGTGACGGTGTAATGGTCATCGAGTTCATCGTTTTCAATCGCAAACAGTTTCAGATCCCGCATCACTTTGGGAGACAGGAACTGCTGGATGAAGCTTTCGTCCTTGAAGTTGCGCATGGCGAAATGAACGGTTTCCAGCCAGTCCTGGCCGGCAATGTCCGGGAACCATTCCCGGTCTTCCTCCGTGGGGTTTTCGCAGATACGGCGTAAATCCGTGAAGATGGAAAAGCCCAGGGTGTAAGGGTTGATGCCCGAATACCAGGGACTGTCGAAGGGGGGCTGATACACCACGGCAGTGTGGCTTTGCAGGAATTCGAGCATAAAGCCGTCGTTTACCAGGCCTTTTTCATACATGCGGTGCAACAGCGTGTAGTGCCAGAAGGTGGCCCAGCCTTCGTTCATTACCTGGGTCTGGCGCTGAGGGTAAAAGTACTGGCCCAGTTTGCGCACAATCCGCACCAGCTCCCGCTGCCAGGTTTCCAGCAGTGGCGCGTTCTTTTCGATGAAATACAGCAGATTTTCCTGGGGCTCGCTCGGGTAGCGGTGGGTGCGTTTCACCGGATCTTCATCTTCCTCCGGGGTAGGGATGGTGCGCCAGAGGTCGTTAATGCGTCGCTGCTGGTATTCTTCCCGCTCTTTCTGTCGCCGGGCTTCTTCGGTTGCGGAAATCGGAGCCGGGCGTTTGTAGCGATCGACGCCGTAGTTCATCAAGGCATGGCAGGAATCCAGAATTTCTTCTACCTCTGTCACGCCGTATCGTTCCTCGCACTCGGCCACGTAATTGCGGGCAAACACCAGGTAATCAATGATGGCGCTGGCGTCGGTCCAGGTGCGGAACAGGTAGTTCCCCTTGAAGAAGGAGTTGTGGCCGTAACTGGCGTGGGCAATCACCAATGCCTGCATGGGCAGGGTGTTTTCTTCCATCAGGTAGGCAATGCAGGGGTTCGAGTTGATCACGATTTCATAGGCCAGCCCCATCTGGCCCCGCTCATAGCCCTTGGACGTCTGCAGAAACTGCTTGCCGAAGGACCAGTGGTGATAACCCACCGGCATGCCTACCGAGCTGTAGGCGTCCATCATCTGTTCGGCGCTGATCACTTCCACCTGGTTGGGGTAGGTGTCCAGGCCGAACTCGGCTGCGCACTTTGCGATTTCGTCGTCGTACTGCCGGATCAGCTCGAAGGTCCATTCCGAGCCGGTAGAAACAGGCGTATTCATGCCGCTTTCCTCTCGAACAACTGGCGGAATACCGGATAGATTTCGCCGGAGTCTGCAATCTGCTGCATGGCAAAACTATGGGGAGAACTTTCCTGGATCTTCTCGTATTCGTGCCAGAGCATCTGATGGTCGTTGGGGGTGATCTCCACATAGGCGTAATACTGCACCAGCGGCAACAGGCTGTCGGCCAGCAGTTTGCTGCATACTGGGGAATCGTCGTTCCAGTTGTCGCCATCGGAGGCCTGGGCGGCATAGATGTTCCATTCGTCCGGAGAGTAACGGGACTCGATGATTTTTTGCATCAGTTTCAATGCACTGGAAACAATGGTGCCGCCGGTTTCCCGGGAATAGAAGAATTCTTCCTCATCCACTTCCTTGGCGCTGGTGTGGTGGCGGATAAACACCACGTCGATCTTCTTGTAGTTCTTCTTCAGGAACAGATACAGCAGGATGAAAAAGCGTTTGGCGATGTCTTTGTGGGCCTGGGTCATCGAGCCGGAGACATCCATCAGGCAGAACATGACGGCACTGGTGGCGGGCTTTGGCTGCCTCTGGTGCTGACGGTAACGCAGGTCGATCTCGTCAATGAAGGGTATGCGTTTGACGTTGGCCTGCAGCCGGGCGATTTCCTCTTCCAGTGCCTTGATCTTATCGTCATGGCTGAGCGCCGGGTCAAGCTCTGCTGGTGCGGCTTTCAGCGCTTCCAGTTGTTTCTGCAGTTCTTTGATTTTCCGTTTCCGGGCACCGCCCAGGCCGAGGCGCCGGGCGTGGGCACCACGCAGTGAGCGCACAACATCCAGCTTGGCCGGCACGCCCTGGCTGGTGAAACCGGCGCGCACGTAATTGAAGGCTTCGGTGTCCTTGAGTTTCTTGCGGGCCAGGTTGGGCAACTCCAGATCATCGAACAGGAAGTCCAGAAACTCCTCCTGGGTAATCTGGAAGGCGAATTCATCCATGCCTTCGCCGTCCGGGCTGGCTTTGCCCTGGCCGGAGCCCTGGCCTCTGCCGCCTGGCGGTTTGGCGATGGTGTCGCCAGCCACCCATTCCTGGTTGCCCGGATGCACCGCTTCCCGACGACCGCCCTGACCGTGATGAAACACAGGCTCCTGAATATCTCTGGTTGGGATGGTGACTCTTTCGCCCCGCTCGATATCAGTAATCGAGCGGTTGTGCACCGCTTCAGAAACCGCTTTTTTGATGTGATGCCGGTAGCGGCGCAGGAACCGCTCCCGGTTCACGGCGCTTTTGTTTTTGCCATTCAGCCGCCTGTCGACGATGTGGGTCATGCCCATGGTACTGCTCCCGCTGGCCGTTAATGGGATTTACGAACACGCAGATACCACTCGGCAAGCAAGCGGACCTGTTTTTCGGTGTATCCACGGTCGACCATGCGATCAACAAACTGCTTGTGCTTGTTCTGGTCTTCCTGGCTGGCTTTCGGGTTGAAGGAGATAACCGGCAACAGGTCTTCGGTATTGGAGAACATCTTTTTCTCGATCACCGCCCGCAGCTTTTCATAGCTCAGCCAGGAGGGGTTCTTGCCGCCGTTATTGGCCCGGGCCCGCAAGACAAAATTGACCACTTCGTTGCGGAAGTCTTTCGGGTTGGAAATACCGGCCGGCTTTTCGATTTTCTCCAGTTCGTCGTTGATGGAAGCCCGGTCAAGGATCTCACCGGTGTCCGGATCGCGGAACTCCTGGTCCTGTATCCACAGATCGGCATAGGTGACGTAGCGGTCGAACAGGTTCTGGCCGTACTCGCTGTAGCTTTCCAGATAAGCGGTCTGGATTTCCTTGCCAATAAACTGCACGTAGTGAGGTGCCAGGTACTCCTTGATAAAGCGCAGGTAGCGATCCTGAACTTCCGCGGGGAACTGCTCCTGTTCTATCTGTTTTTCCAGTACATAAAGCAGGTGTACCGGGTTGGCGGCAATTTCCGTGGTGTCGAAGTTGAACACCCGGGACAGGATCTTGAACGCAAATCGGGTGGACAGGCCGTCCATGCCTTCCATAACACCAGCGGCGTCCCGGTATTCCTGAATGGATTTGGCTTTCGGGTCGGTGTCTTTGATGTTCTGGCCGTCATACACCTTCATTTTCGAGTAGATGCTGGAGTTTTCCGGCTCGTTGATGCGAGAGAGCACCGAGAACTGGGCCAGCATGTCGAGGGTGTCCGGAGCACAGGGAGCGCCGGCCAGGGAGCTGCTTTTCAGCAGCTTGCGGTAGATATCGATCTCTTCGGTGACCCGCACACAGTAGGGCACCTTGACGATATACACCCGGTCAAGGAAGGCTTCATTGTGCTTGTTATTGCGGAAGGTCTGCCACTCGGATTCGTTGGAGTGAGCCAGGATGATGCCGTCAAACGGTACCGAGCCCATGCCTTCGGTGGTGTTGTAGTTGCCTTCCTGGGTGGCGGTCAGCAATGGATGCAGCACCTTGATCGGCGCCTTGAACATTTCCACAAACTCCATCAGCCCCTGGTTGGCCTTGCACAGGCCACCGCTGAAGCTGTAGGCGTCCGGGTCGTCCTGGGAGTAGTCCTCCAGCATGCGGATGTTGACCTTGCCCACCAGGGCCGAGATGTCCTGATTGTTGTCGTCGCCGGGCTCGGTTTTGGAGACGCCAATCTGATCCAGCACCGACGGATATTTCTTCACCACCCGGAACTGGCTGATATCGCCGCCGTACTCGTGCAGGCGCTTGACCGCCCAGGGCGACATGATGGAATTCAGGTAGCGCCGGGGAATGCCGTATTCTTCTTCCAGAATGCCGGCGTCTTCGGCCGGGTCAAACAGGCCCAGCGGGGACTCATTCACCGGTGAGCCCTTGATGGCGTAGAAGGGAACCTTCTGCATCAGTTGTTTGAGTTTCTCGGCCAGAGAGGATTTGCCGCCGCCTACCGGGCCGAGCAGGTACAGAATCTGTTTCTTTTCCTCCAGCCCCTGAGCGGCGTGGCGGAAGAACGAAACGATGTTCTCCACGGCTTCTTCCATGCCGTAGAACTCGGAAAATTCCGGATAACGTTTGATCACCTTGTTCGAGAAAATACGTGACAGGCGTGGGTCACGGGAGGTGTCCATCAGCTCCGGTTCGCCAATGGCGATGAGCATTCTTTCGGCTGCTGTGGCGTAGGCGGCCGGATCGTTCTTGCAGATCGCCAGATATTCCTCAAGGGAGAATTCCTCCTCCTGAGTGGCTTCGTAGCGGTCCTTGAATTGTTGCAGTATGGTCATGGGTGATCCCCCGATCGCAATGTTATCTGCCTGTTAACTCACGCAATTTCCCCGTTTTTTTGGTTGGCCTCTGGCGGCGTTGGGTGTCTGGTTTATCAGGAATGGGTGTCGGCAGGCTTCCTTGATTGTTGTGTCGGTTGGAAGCTCTGCCTGCTTTCAGTCTAGTCCAGAGTGAGCGGGATGGGCAGAAAATGTACGGTCGGGATCATTAAATCGTGCTATTTCGGAGTGAGCATGAACACACTCTCACTCACACCGTTTTGCAGTCCTTTGCGTTTCACGAACAGATCGTCTTTGGCCAGGTCGTTTCTGAGTATGTGGCGGATGTCATAATCTTCACCGAACAACTGGAACACTTCGCTGTCTGGAACGTTGAACGGTGGGCCCTGCATTTCGCTACCGTCGTAATCCAGTGTGATCAGCAGTATCCGCGCTTCATCCGGCATAATCGCGGTAAGGTGTTCGACATACTCCAGGCGCATTTCCGGCGGCATGGCGATCAGAGCGGCACGGTCGTAAACCAGCCTCATATGCCTGAGATCGTCTGGTACCAGTTGGAAAAAGTCACCGCACCAGATTTCCAGGTCATCGTGTTTGAACGTGGTAAACGGCTCGCCGGGATGCACTGAGGCTTTTTCTTTTGCTTCTTCAAAGAAATCCTTGCAGGCGATTTCGCTCAGTTCTACACCCAGTACGGGGTGCCCGCGATCATGTAGCCACCACATGTCATGGGCCTTGCCGCACAGGGGTACGAAGACCGCATCGGTGCTTTTGCCAGCAAACTCAGACCAATGGTCATACAGGTACTGGTTAACGGTGCCCTGATGAAAGCCGATTTCGTTCTTCGCCCAGCGTGCGTGCCAGAATTCGTGTTCCATGGTGGACCTCCGGAATTTGAACGTTTTCCCCAGTCTAACTTAATCTGTTTACTTGTAGAGTCAGGAGATGAATATGAAAGCCATTTTTCTGGACGCCGCAACACTGGGTAACGATGTCGATCTGGAACCGATAGAGGAAGTAACCGGCGGGCTGGTGTGTTACCCCCACACGACGCCGGATCAGGTAACAGAGCGAATCCGGGGGTTTGATACCGTGCTGGTGAACAAGGTCGTTCTGGGCCGGGAACATTTTGAAGCCTGCCCTGAGCTACGAACCCTTGCGGTGGTGGCTACAGGCCTGAACAACATCGACCTGCAGGCGGCGAATGAGCATGACATTCAGGTGATGAACGTAACCCACTATGGCCGCTCAACGGTGGCCCAGCACACCATGGCCCTGATTCTGGCGCTGGCAACACGGTTGCTTGACTACAACCGGGATGTGCGAGCCGGACGCTGGGGTGAAAGCGATATGTTCTGTTTGATGAACCATCCGATTATGGAGCTGGAGGGCAAAACTCTGGGCATTGTCGGCTACGGTGATCTGGGGCAGGGCGTGGCCCAAAGGGCTGAAGCGTTTGGCATGAAGGTTGTTCTGGGCTGCCGCCCGGGACAGGAGCCGGGTGAGGTGGATGGCTATGCGCGGATTCCGCTGAATGAATTGCTGGTCACAGCCGATGTGCTTTCGTTGCATTGCCTGCTCACCGACCAAACACGAAACCTGATCGGAAAGCACGAGCTTGCGCTGATGAAACCGGGAGCATTGCTGATCAACACCAGCCGTGGTGGTCTGGTGAATGAGGCAGCGCTGGCTGACGCGCTACGCAATGGTGAAATAGCCGGGGCCGGGTTCGATGTGCTTACCGAAGAGCCGCCGCGTCATGGTAACCCGCTGCTTGAGGACAACATTCCCAATTTGATTGTTACTCCGCATTCCGCCTGGGCCAGTCGTGAGGCCAGGCAGCGAATAGTGGAGATTACGGCGGAAAATCTGGCAGCGGGTGCAATTGAGGCCTGAAGATAGTTGTCAGAATGCTTCTGGCTGATACTCTGTAGAAAACTGACAAGCAGGACGTTGTGTGGCTTCTGTGCAATTGAAAGAGCGGCTCCAGGCTGCGGAAAAGTGGATCCTCGCCAACCCCAATCCGCCCGAAAAGTGGCCCTGGACCTGGCTATACAAGATTGGACGTTCGCTCTACGCGCTGGTTCGGGATGTGGTCAGTGGCCAGCTTACGTTGCACGCCATGAGCCTGGTGTATACCACACTGCTGAGCATCGTGCCGTTGCTGGCGCTGAGCTTTTCGGTGTTGAAGGCACTGGGTGTGCATCAGCGCATGGAGCCGTTTCTGTACCAGTTTTTCGAGCCGATGGGCCCTCAGGGCATGGAGTTGGCTGAGCGCGTTCTCGGTTTCGTCGACAACATGAAAGTCGGGGTTCTGGGTTCCGTCGGCCTGCTGCTGCTGGTGTACACCGTAATCTCGCTGGTCCAGAAGATCGAGCGGTCGTTCAATATGATCTGGCGTGTGCCAGATATGCGTTCAATGGCTCAGCGCTTCAGTAATTACCTGAGCGTGATTATGGTGGGGCCGTTATTGATGGTCTCTGCCATCGGTTTCACCGCCTCCATTTTTTCCTCGGAGCTGGTCCAGCGGGTGATAGAAATCGAGCCGTTTGGCTCCCTGATTCTGATGGTCAGCCGGTTCACGCCGTTCTTTCTGGTGGTGGCTGCCTTCACTTTTGTTTATGTGTTCATTCCCAATACCCGGGTGAAATTGCGATATGCCTTCATCGCGGGTCTGGTGGCCGGTGTGTCCTGGCAGGCGGCGGGCATGTTGTTCGCCTCGTTTGTGGCCGGTTCTGCCCGCTACGCCGCCATCTATTCCGGTTTTGCGGTTGGCGTTATCCTGCTGATCTGGACTTACCTGAACTGGATGATTCTGCTGCTGGGGGCCAATCTTTCCTTTTACCTGCAAAACCCCGGCTCCATCGCCAAGCACCGGGAGGTTCAGTTGTCACCGGAGTTGCAGGAGAGTGTGGGCCTGGCACTGGTCTGGATGGTGGTCAAACCGTTCAGCCGGGGCGAGCCGGCGCCTCAGCAGGAATCACTGGAACAGACCTTGCGGGTTCCGGGAGAGGTTACCCGTAGAGTCAGCGATAAGCTTATCCGGGCAGGCCTGCTGAGCCTGGCGGGCCCGAATGGCGATAAACTGGTACCCGGGCGGGCGCTGGACCTGATCAGTATTGGAAATGTGTTGCAGGCGGTTCGCCGGGACGAGGAACGGGTGGTTGACCGGCTACCTTCCCGCGCCATGCCAGCGAAGTTGAGAGAACTTACGGCCGAACGGGAAGACACCACCTTTGCGGAACTGGTCAAAAACGAAGAGTCTTCGCAGGAAGGGAAAGGAATTAACCAGAAGGGACACTAAACCCTGGACGTTGACGTTCTGCCTTCTTCGAGCATTGCCACCAGGGCATTACGGACTTCGGTGATCTGCGCCGGTGGCAGATCAATAATCCGGTAAAGCTCCTGTTCAGGAAGGCTGCGCTGATGGGCATGGAGTAATATTTCCCGTGAGCCTAGCAAGAGCCCATCGGTTACCGCAGAGTGCCGCTGTTTAGGCGCGGGGCGTTCTGCGTATAACAGCCAGGCGTGGTATTTCGGTGGCAGCTTCCACTCGTTGGCCAGCCGTTGACATACTGCCCACTGCTGCTGCGCCAGAGCGGCCCGTAACAGAGCCGGTTCCGGCTCCATACCCTCGCCCCGGGCACGGCATATGCGGAAGAGTTCCCGCCGGATGGTCAGGTAGGCCAGACCGGGCAGTAATCCCACCACAAAATAGGCACTGGTATCCTCGCCGTGCTTTCTGGCAACCATTTCGGCGGCCCGGGCACAGCTAAGCGCCCAGCGCCAGGTTCGTTGGGCAAACAATGCTTCCCGGCTGTTTCTGGCCGCCATCATGGGGCGCATCACGGCGGCTGCCGTGACACTGCGGATGCCATTAAGGCCGAGTACGAAAACGGCCTGATCAACAGATTCTATGTAGTGATGGCCATGACGAAAGAAAGGACTGTTGGCTACCTGCAACAGTTGCTCAGTGAGTTTCGGGTCGCTGAGGATAATGCTGGAGATCTTGCTGCGCTCAATGGTTTCGCCGGAAAGTGCTTTCAATAATTGGGGAAGGGTTGCGGGCTGGTGTGGGAGTTCATCCAGGTGCCGGTTCTCAATACGCCGTTCCAGTTCCGCCAGCATTTCATCCGCACTGTCAACGTCGGCTTTGAGCTTTCCGGGTTCCACATCCAGCAGCCAGCAGAACAGGTTTTCTTCAAGCTGAACAATCAGGTCACTGTCGGTGCTTTGATGGGTAGGAGAGTCCGCATCTGCGGGGTTAAACAAACGAGGTTCGCTGGCGCTCGCAACCGGGGCGGCGACTGGTTTTCGTGAAAGCAGGCCTGATATCCAGGAAAAAAAGCCTGACATTCATGCCTCCGGGTCAGCGTGTGGCGGAAATGGTTGGTTCTGTCGTCAGTATAGTGATGTCGAAAAAGACTGCACAATATCGGGGCAGTAAAGCAACTCTAAATGTCGCCCCATAACCACTGGCACAGTGCCAGGGCGGCCACTGGTGCGGTTTCGGTGCGAAGCACCCGTGGGCCCAGAGCAACCGGAAGAAAACCGGCGGTCTCGGCCTGCGTGATTTCATCAGCCGACAAACCGCCTTCCGGGCCGATCATCAATGCCACGGAGCCGGGTTTGGTCAGCGAATCCAGGCTCTGTTCGGTACGGTGATGCAGCACCAGGCGCAAATCACAATCCTGGCTGTGCTCCAGCCATTGGCTGACCGTCATGACCGGCAGAATCTCCGGAACCCGCGCCCGGCCGCATTGCTCCGCAGCACTGATGGCCACCTGCTGCCAGTGGCGCAGGCGCTTTTCTTCCCGGTCGCCTTTGAGTTTGACGTCGCAACGTTCGGTGCTCAGCGGCACAATCCGGGTGACGCCCATTTCCACCGCCTTCTGCACCGCATAATCCATGCGATCCCCTTTGGACAGCGTCTGGCCCAGTACAACCTCCAGGGGGGATTCTGTGTCCTTCCTGGTTCCGGAGGTAATTTCCACCTGCACGTGTTTCTTGCTGGCGGCAACAATACTGGCCTCGTAATCGTGGCCATCGCCGTTGAACAGAACCAGCTGCTGCCCGGGCTGCATGCGCAACACCCGCCCGACATGCCCGGCAGCGTTTTCGTCCAGCTCACAGGTTTTGCCGGGTTCCAGAGGTGAGTCTGTGTAGATGCGGGGGGTGCGCATGAATGTTCAGTCCTTCTTTAGTCCGCGACGGCAATGTCGATGCCTTCGGTTGCTACCTGGCCAAGATGGCGGATCTGCTCTTCGGTGATCACATAAGGCGGCATAAAGTACACCACATTACCCAGCGGGCGCAGCAGGGATTCGCGGGTCAGGGCATGCTGGTATACCCGCAGGCCCCGCCGTTCCTGCCAGGGGAAGGGCGTTTTGTCCGCCTTGTTCTTCACCATTTCCACCGCCAGGGTCATGCCATGCTGGCGAATATCGCCCACGTTGGGGTGGTCCGCTAGGTGCGCGACCGAGTCGGCCATGCAAGCCGACAGCCGCCGATTGCTCTCGATCACGTTATCATCCCGGAAGATATCCAGCGTGGCCAGAGCCACAGCGCAACCAATGGGGTTCCCGGTGTAGCTGTGGCTGTGCAGGAAGGCGCGCAGGGTTTCGTAATCGTCGTAGAAGGCGTCGTAAACATCGTCGGTGGTTAATACCACTGAAAGCGGCAGGTAGCCGGCAGTCAGTCCCTTGGACAGGCACATGAAGTCCGGGGTGATTCCGGATTGTTCGCAGGCGAAGAGGGTGCCGGTACGGCCGAAGCCGACGGCAATTTCGTCGGCAATCAGATGTACGCCATAGCGGTTGCAGGCTTCCCGCAGTTTGGTGTGATAAACCGGGTGGTGCATGCGCATGCCACCGGCGCACTGGATCATTGGCTCGACCACCACTGCGCAGATCTCATCGTGCTTTTCCGCCAGCAGTTGCTCCATGGCCTCAAACTGGCGCAGGGCGTATTCTTCGTCGGTCTCGCCCGGTTCCTTGTTGTAGGCATCCGGGGAAGGGGCGGTGAGCACTTCCATCAGCAGCGGTTGATAGGTGTCCTTGTACAGCCCCACATCGCCGAGCGCCAGGGCGCCCAGGGTTTCACCGTGGTAGCTGTTGCTCAGGTTGACGAAATTCTTCTTGGCCGGCTTGCCGTGGTTTTTCCAGTAGTGATAGCTCATCTTCAGAGCCGCCTCAATGGCGGATGAGCCATTGTCGGCGTAAAAGCATTTGTTCAGGCCTTCTGGTGTCACTTCGATCAGCCTTTCGGACAGCTCAACCACCGGTTCATGGCTGAATCCGGCCAGAATCACATGCTCCAGCTTGTTGACCTGTTCCATGATGGCGTTGTTGATGCGCGGATTGGCGTGGCCGAACAGGTTCACCCACCACGAACTGACGGCATCGATGTAGCGGTTATTCTCGAAGTCTTCCAGCCAGACGCCTTCTCCGCGCTTGATCGGGATCAGGGGCAGGGTTTTGTGGTCTTTCATCTGTGTGCAGGGGTGCCATACGGATTTCAGGTCGCGGGCAACGAGGTCGGCATTACGCATGGGGGGCTCCGGTGTTTTAATTGGATCGCTGTTAACCTGATGGAATATTACAGTTAACAGCGAGCCGAAGAAACCCGGAGCCGTCGCCACCTTCGTCGGAGGGTTTTACCTGGTTTTCTGGTATCGCCACCAGGC
The DNA here is from genome assembly GCA_031580735.1 of Marinobacter sp. Classification (GTDB taxonomy): domain Bacteria; phylum Pseudomonadota; class Gammaproteobacteria; order Pseudomonadales; family Oleiphilaceae; genus Marinobacter. The sequence continues at coordinate 364 of JAVLAV010000070.1, read as the reverse complement.
TTTCATGCCACCAGCGAGCTGATACGCATCAAATCCCAGATCACGTAAATGTCGTACCGCTGGAATGCTGCGATGTGCGGAAAGGCAGATGGCGACGACAGGTTTTTCAGGATCCAACTCAAGCCTTTGCAGTGCCTGTCTGGAAAATTGTGTGATCGGCAAGTTCACGGCACTGTCAATATGATCGGCCTGAAACTCCGCGGTGGTGCGGACATCGATCATCTGGAAGTTGTTTTTCCGAGTATTTAACTGAGTGGATGTCACTTCCGGCACTTTGCCGAAGGGTAGCCAACTGAAAATATTCATAAGAAGCGTGCTCCGGGTTTGGTTCCTGCGCTTCAGTCTATCGAACGGGGTCTTGTTG
>JAVLAV010000006.1:39793-60139 GCA_031580735.1 Marinobacter sp. | reverse complement strand
GGCTCGGATCCGGCGCATAGTTGTGGTGTTATGCAATATACCCGAATAGAGTTCGCAGGCTTCGAAGTCTACAAAAACAATGAACTCAATGGTCTGACGCTGGGTGGTTGCGGCTCGAACACCATCGTAGAGAATGTTCAGGTACACCGGGCGCTGGACGATGGTATTGAAATGTTCGGCGGCACAGTCGACCTCAAAAACATCCTGATTACCGGAGCGGCGGACGATAGCATTGACTGGGACTGGGGCTGGCAAGGCCGGGTTCAGTTTGCCGTTATCCAGCAACATCCGGATGCCGGCGACAACGCTTTTGAGGGCGATAACAATGGGTCTGATCATGGCGCCGGCCCACGCTCTGAACCTACCTTCTATAACATCACAATGCATGGCAACGGACGTTCGGCAAAGGAACATCGAGCCATTCTTTTGCGCGAAGGGTCCGGCGGGCATTTCCACAACATGATTATCGACGGCTTCGCTATCGAAGTCCTGGATACCCGCGATGAAGCGGGCCCACTGGTCGCCAACAAAAAGCTCACCTTTAGCCATAACGTTCTGGCCAATAACGGCAGCATTAACACTCCATTCACCAAAGCGGAAGCCGAGGACGATGACTCTGGTTTCCAGGAAGAAGACTGGTTGCTGGACTCCCGCAACCAGAACGCCACGATGACCAGCGGCGCGCTACACCCCACCGCCGGTAACATCACAGCGCCACACTTCCGCTATCGGGGCCTGCCCATGGATATCCGGTCAAAAAAACCTCCTAAAAGCGAGTTTTTTGATGAATCGGCGAAATACCCCGGCGCCATCAATCCACGGGCAACCAGCACCTGGCTGGAAGACTGGACGGCCTTTCCCGAGGCCTGAGAAGGTCCGGGCTGCGCAACAAGTGAATCGGTGATGGTAGTGCCCCCTTGAAGCCGCCGATGAGGGGCTAATGGCGGTGCTCGCCCCCTCCATCCCGTTGAATTCCAGTCCAGTCCAGTCCAGTCCAGTCCAGTCCAGTCCAGTCCAGGAAATTGTTAGAGTCAGGATGCCTGTTTTGTGCTAGCGTTCAAGGGTGGTCGATTTCACCGGGCATGTGCCCATCTAGGACAGCTTCACCGGGGAGGAGAATATGCCTGGCGCACCAACCTTTCCCGAGCAAAACCACCTGTTGGCAGCCTTGCCTGAAAGTGCCAAAGAACGGATTTTCCCCAAACTCAAACTGGTTGAACTGAACCTGGGTGAGGTCATTCACGAATCCGGTCAGACCATCGATTTTGTCTATCTGCCCACTAACTGCATTATTTCCATGCTTTACGTCATGATCAGCGGCGCGTCGGCAGAAATTTCGGTCGTCGGTAACGAAGGTATCGCCGGCATTGCGGTGTTCATGGGCGGAGAAAGCACCCCGACCCGGACCGTTGTGCAAAGCAAAGGTTTTGCTTACCGGATGCCCGCCTCAGAACTCAGGCATGAATTCGACAACCATGGCGACGTCCGTGTGCTGCTGCTGCGCTACACCCAGGCGCTCATCACCCAGATGTCGCAGACCGCGGTTTGTAATCGCCACCACTCCATTGACCAGCAGTTATGTCGCTGGCTGCTGCTATCGCTAGACCGGCTTTCAGACAACCGCTTAACCATGACCCAGGAACTCATTGCCAACATGCTGGGGGTGCGCCGCGAAGGTGTCACCGAAGCGGCCGGCAAGCTGCAGAAGCTGGGGGTCATCGAATACCATCGGGGGCAGATCACTGTGAATGACCGGCCAAAACTCGAGGAGCTCTGCTGTGAATGCTACGCCGTGGTCAAACGGGAAACCGATCGCCTGAAATCCGGTCAGTCCATTCATTAGGGAAACGCTTAGTGCGTACACCAACATGTGCTATTCCACTACCTCGGGGTGGCGTAGACTCAACCGACGTAATTCAGACAAACGCCGTATTTTACAGGCGTATCGGGAGACACTATGGCCGGCAAACAGAAATATCCGAATGCCGAAATCCATGACCGGCTGCGCCGCAGCGCCGAAAACCTGATCCACCGGGGCGCCGAACTGCCGAACCATAGCGGCAGCCTCAGTGTTGATGCATTGCAATTGCTCTATCAGAAGGCCAACACGCCCGACTCTGCAGCCGATGCCCTCAAACTGCTCCATGAGCTTCAGACCTACCAGGTGGAGCTTGATCTGCTGTATGAACAGCTACAGGCCAACGAACAGGAAATCACCGAGGAGCTAGCCCATTACAGGTCGCTCTACGAGCAGGCCCCGGTTGCCTACCTGAGTGTTGCCAATGACGGCGAGATTATGGAGAGTAACCAGGCTGCTGGTGCGCTTTTCGGAGTACCTTCGACGGCACTGATCGGCAGGGCAATGGCATCGCTTCTGGCCCCCGGTCAGGACGAGACCCTGAACGCCCTGGCCGTGCCCTCGCAAGATGCCATCTGCGCATCCGTCACCCTCCCGGATCAGCGGTGCCTGACCATTGACGCAAGGTCTGCGGCCGACGGTAACAGCGTTCTTATGGTGCTGACCGAAGCCAGGGCACCCTCCATACCCTCGAAACCCACCGCCATTTCCTGATGCGTATCGTCGGTATTGGCGCCTCCGCTGGCGGCCTGGGCCCCCTTGAGGACTTCTTTCGCAACACGCCGTGCGATACCGGCATGGCGTTTCTGGTGGTACAGCATCTGGACCCGACCCAGAAGGCCCTGTTGCCGGAGCTGCTGCAACGCTGCACCGAGATGCCGGTGCAGGAAGCGCGACAGAACATGGCCATTCAGGCGGATTCCGTCTACGTGATCCCGCCGAACCGGGAACTGAGGGTCGTTGATAACACCGTAAAGCTGGATCAACCCGCTGAGCCCCGCGGGCTACGCCTGCCCATCAATGTGCTTTTTTCCTCCCTGGCCAGCGCTAAAAACGAGCAGGCCATAGCCGTTGTGCTCTCCGGCATGGGGTCAGATGGCACTCTGGGTCTGCAGGCCATCAAAGCCACGGGGGGCCTCTCGGCGGTGCAATCCCCGGAATCGGCCCAGTTCGATGCCATGCCGAAAAGCGCTATCGCCGCCGATTGCGCGGATATCGTGGCGCCTGCTACGGAATTACCGGCTCAGATACTGGCATACGTCCGACGTGTTCCCGAGCCGGATGCACCTTCTGAGCATCATCCGGCGCACACCTCGTTAACCCGGCTGGACCCGGTTCTCCAGCTGCTACGGGATCACACCGGGCACGATTTTTCCCTGTACAAGCCCACCACCCTGAACCGGCGGATTGAGCGCCGCATGGCGATCCATGGAATTTCCGACCTGGACGGTTACATCCGCTTTCTGAAGGACAGCAGCCAGGAAGTTCAGTTGTTGTTCCGGGAACTGCTGATTGGCGTCACCCAGTTTTTCCGGGACCCGGAAACCTGGGAGTACCTGATCGAAAACGGCCTGCCGGAGCTGGTCTCCAGCCTTCCGCCGGACCAGAATACACTTCGCGCCTGGGTGGTGGGCTGTTCCACCGGGGAGGAGGCCTATTCCCTCGCCATTGCTTTCAGCGAAACGCTGGAGAACCTTGAGCCCGGCAGGGAACTGGATCTGCAGATTTTTGCGTCCGACATCAGCCCCGAAGCCATTACTCTGGCCCGCAGAGGGCAGTACCCCCTGAGTATTAAAGAGTCTGTGTCCGAGGCCCGGTTATCACGCTTTTTCACCAGGCACGACAACTTTTACCAGATACGACCCTCGATACGGGACAAGGTACTGTTTGCCCGGCACGATGTGATTCTGGATTCACCGTTCACCAAGCTGGATTTGATCGCCTGTCGCAACCTGCTGATTTATTTTGACCTGACACTGCAACGCCGGATCCTGCCCCTGTTCCATTACAGCCTGTGCCCGAACGGATTATTACTGCTGGGCAGCTCGGAAACCATCGGCCGGCTGAGCCATCTGTTCGAGCCGCTGAAACCCAAGTTGCGCCTTTACCGGAGCAAAGCCTATCAATCCATCCGTCACTCCGAGTTCCTGTTAGAATCGTTTCCTCCGATGTCCAATCTGACCAAGGAGCAACCCGTGTCATCCAAGCCGGTCCCGCAACAGGAAACCACCACCAATCTTCAGTCCGCTGCCGATTATATGCTGTTGCAGGTTTATGCTCCGGCCGCGGTGGTACTGAACTCCGCGGCTGACATTGTTTATATCAGCGGGCGTACCGGCAAGTATCTGGAGCCGGCCGCCGGGAAGGCCAACTGGAACATTTATGCCATGGCCCGTGACGGTTTACGGGAACCGCTGTATACCGGGTTGCAACAGGCCGCGTCCCAATCCGAACCAGTGGAACTTAGCGGACTGCAGGTTCAGACCGGGTCCGGCACGCAGACCGTTGACGTGACACTTCAGGCTTTCAGCAAACCCGATGCCCTGAAAGGGATGACCATGGTGGTGTTCCACGACACGCCCACCCCGGTGTCGTACCCACGCCCCCAAGCGATCCCGGCTGCGGACTCGAGCGATACGGCACTGATCCAGCAGTACCAGCAGGAAATCGAACGCCTGAAAGCGGATGCAAAACACTCCCGGGAGGAATTGCAGGCGTCCAATGAAGAGCTTCAGTCCACCAACGAAGAATTACAGTCGGCCAACGAGGAGCTGACAACCTCGAAAGAAGAAATGCAGTCGATGAACGAGGAACTGCAGACCATCAATACTGAACTGCAAACCAAGCTGGACGACCTCTCACTCGCCCAGAGCGACATGCAGAATGTGCTCAACAGCATCGAAATTGCGGTTCTTTTCCTGGATCAGGAGCTGAATGTACGGCGCTACACGGAGCGGGCTTCAACCATTATCAGCCTGCGTGAAAGCGACATTGGTCGCCCGCTGAGTGACCTGACCAACACGCTCCGGTATCCGGAACTGCAGGAAGATGCCCGGCACACACTGGATACCCTGGCGGCCAGTGAAAAGCAGATTACCACCGACGATGAACGCTGGTTTACGGTCAGGATCATACCTTACCGAAGACTCGACAACGTCATTGACGGAGTGGTTATCACTCTGGTGGATATCACTGAAACCAAGAATCTGGAATCCTCATTACGGAAAAAACCCCGGATGTGACAGGGCCTCACGGTCGGGGTTTTTCCGGGATCGCTGAATAGCGCTCCGGACGCTATTTCAGCTGCATATCGTTCTTCACGGATTTAACCCCTTTCACTCTGCGGGCCACGCTGACAGCAGTATCGATAGCAGACCGTGAGTTAACGAAGCCTGACAGCTGCACAACGCCTTTATAGGTCTCGACATTGATTTCCGAGCTTTTCAGGGTTGATTCATTGAAAATCGCAGCTTTGACCTTGGAAGTGATCACCGTATCGTCAATGTATTCACCCGTGCCAGAACTGGACTCTGTAGAAGCACACCCGACGAATAAAGCCACCAGCATCGCAACCGCGAGCATCGGGGCTAACCGCATTATCCGTTCCATATTGTATTCTCCGTTTACTGCCAACATCACATAACCTGCGACCCAGGTGGGCCGTGCCTCGGCAGTTGACTGACCGGGCACACCCCCAGAGTAAAGGGGTGCCGGTTTCCGGTCTGTTCGATGGCCCACAGACGAAGCATCAGGCAACCCACCAGCCGGGCAGAAGCCGGGTAATGGCAGGCTGCAAAAACCGGTCATCAATCAGCCAGATCACACCCTCGTCTTCCGGCGTGCGGATCACCCGCCCGGCAGCCTGGGCCACTTTCTGCAAGCCGGGAATCAGATAGGTGTAGTTGTAACCCTCACCAAAGCGTTGGTGCAGCCGAGCCTTGAGGATTTCATGCCAGGGATCGAAGGGCGGCAGGCCCAGGGTGGCCACGAATGCACCAATCAACTGATCCCCGGGCAGGTCAATGCCTTCACTGAACACGCCACCCAGAACCGCAAAAGCGACACTGCCTTCGGGTTTCCGGAATTCCGCCAGAAATTCCCGGCGCTGTTCCGGGCTCATGCCCGGCTGTTGTGAACGCTGGGGAATGTCCGGTGCCTGCGCCGCAAGAGTCTCACTGACTTCCCGGGCGTATTTGAAGCTGCTGAAAAACGCCAGGTAGTGGCCGGGCCGTTCCCGATACTGGCTGGCAATCAGCTCGGCAATGGGCTGGAGCGAACTCGGCCGGTGCGCCTGGCGGGTGCTGATTCCGGGGGTGAACTTCACCTGCAGCTGTTCGGCGGTGAACGGGCTGGGCAGGGAGGTAAACCGGGCATCCTCCGGCAGACCCAGCAAATCCCGGTAGTAGACCCCGGGGCTGAGGGTGGCGGAGAACAGCAGCACGGATTGCGCCGCCGCAAACCGGTCTTTCAGGAAATCCGCCGGGATCAGGTTCTGGATGGTCACGCTGGCCCGGCCCCGCCCACTGCGCTGGAACTCGCACAGGGAGTGGTCGCCAAACGTGTCCGCCAGCTTCATGAAGGCCACGCTTTCGAACATCACCTCCTGCAGAGCCAGGTCCGGCGGGTGATCGGCCAGATAATCGGTGATCGTGGAGACCATTCCCTGAAGGGCTCCCAGCAACTGGGCGGGCAGGCTTTCCAGAAACGCCGGCTGATCGTTATCCGCGCTCTGGTCCCGGATCAGGCTTTGCCAGGCACGGGCGGTACGATCCAGCGCAGACTTCACGGGTTTGGGTGCCGTTTTCCTGATCTTCAAGAGCCGCTGCTGCTCCAGGCGCACCGAATACATGCCCCGACCCCGGTCCACCAGGTTGTGGGCTTCGTCCACCAATACACTGGTTTTCCAGTTATTCTGGCGAATCAGGCCATGGAGCAGAGCAGACTGGTCGAACAACCGGTTCACGTCGCCGATCACCAGGTCGCTCCAGCGAGCCATTTCCTGGGCCAGAAAATAGGGACATAGTTCGTGACCAGCCGCGATCGTCGCCAATGTTTCCTGATTCAGGGTGCCTTTAACCTGAGCGGCTTCCGCGCGGGCGTCCGGCAGCCGATCGAAAAAGCCTTTGGCCAACGGGCAGGAATCGCCGTGGCAGGCCTTGTCCGGGTGTTCGCAGGCGTCGTCTTTCGAGACCAGCTCCAGGGTGCGCAAAGGCCAGGATTGAAGCTCATGCTGTGCCGAGCGCAGTTTATCCACCGCATCCAGGGCCAGCTGCCGGGCGGTGTTGCGGCAGGTGAGGTAGAACAGCCGGTCCTGTTTCGCCGCCGGCATCGCCATCAGGGCCGGGAACAGGGTGCCCAGGGTTTTGCCCAGACCGGTAGGCGCTTCCAGCAGCAGGGTGCCGGCTTTCATGGAGTTCTTGTAGACGGTTTCCGCCAGTTGCCGTTGCCGGGGGCGAAAGTCCGGGAAGGGAAACGTCAGGTTCGAGAGCAGCGCGTCCCGCTGTTCCCGGTGATGCTCTTCCTGTTCGGCCCAGGCTTTGTAGAGACCGCACAGGGTTTCGAGCTCCTGCCAGAGCTCATCGGCGGAGGCGGATTCCACCACCGCTGTCTCCTTGTCTTTGCCGGTATCGTAGTAGATCAGCGCCAGTTCCAGCTTTTTGCGACTTTCCTGCCGGCATAGCAAGGCACCATAGGCCCGCAACTGCGCGCGGTGCAGGGCGCGCTGGTGAGGCCGAACGCGGGCGAGATCCCCCCGGTGAGTCTTGATTTCCTCCAGCCGGCCCTTGTGCGGGTCATAGCCATCGGCGCGACCAGATAGAGCCAGCCCCAGGCAGTTTCCGGTCAGTGGGTATTCACTTTTGTAGCCGTATCCCCGGCGGCTCTGTATGGCCTGATGACCGGCAATGCCTTCTTCGGCACTCGGCGCCGGCGTATAGCGGAAATCCAGATCGCCATGGCGGGCGGCAAATTCGCACAGGGTACGGACGGCAACGTTCATTCGGGCACCTCGGAGTGCTGCCAGCGCACGTAGCAGACACTGGCCGGGATGCCCTGATGGGCAAAAAATGCCAGCCAGCGGCGCTGGTGGTCCTGCAGCCGGTCGCCGGGGCCTTTCACTTCAATCATTTCGTAGCGCTGTTCCGGCACTTCGGCACCGGGCACAAACCGGATCAGATCAGGGAAGCCGCTGCGATGTTCTTTCAGATTGTTCAACAGCCGCCGGAACAGCGCATCCAGATGGTTCACCGGAATGCAAACCATGGCCAGGTTCAGCAACTCTTCAGACACCACTGGCCAGATCACGAAGGGATTGGCGATGCCCTGTTTTTCCCGGAAGGTTTCAAGAATTCGCGCCCGATAGCGGCCATTTCGAGCAGAGCAAAACACTGATCGAAATCCTCCTCCCGCCGGCGCACGAAATCTTCCCGGGTCAGATCGGCCGGGCCAGTGTGGAAAGGGTGGAAGAAGGCACCAGGAATGGGCTTGAAGATCACCGGCCAGCACAGCAACCCGAACAGCGTGTTGATCAGGGTGTTCTCCACATAGAATACCGGGGCACCCTCTGTCGTCAGATGCTGTAACGCCGCCAGCTCCACACTGCCGACGGCGGGTTGGGGCAGCGTGACGGTGAATTCCCGGACCTCCGGTGCCGGCTCCGGGGCAGGTCTCGGCTCGCCGACTTTCGGTGCCAGCCGTTTAAGAAGGCGGGCCAGACCCTGGGCTTCGGAATCACTCAACTCGCGGGTTTGCCACTGGCAGGCAATGTCCCAGGCCTGATCAAACCGTTTCATTCGCTCCAGCAGCCGTAGCTGTTTCAATCGGGCTTCCCGGTGATGACTGTCGGCAAGGGCCCGCACCGCCAGCTCTTTATCTCCCTGCCGTTCGGCCTGTTTGCCCAGCTCCAATAGCAGGCGGTCCCGGCGGCTGGCGAGCCACGGGTTATCCACAGGTTCCGGCACGCTTTGCCAGACCCCGGCCGCCGGTTCGCCATTGTCGAGTCGCTCACGGCACTGGTGCATCAGCAGGTAACAGTCCACATCCGCCCGCTGGTGAAAAGCGCGGGATTCGGGCGTGAAAGGTACCGGTTCGAATTGCTGTATGCCCAGTTCCACCAGCACGAAATCGGTCCAGCTCTGGCGCAGGTTGCCAAAAAACATCAGGCGGATGCGGTCGAACAGGGGCATAGACAGCAAACGGACAACAACAGGAGTGCCCGAGGACAACCACTGACGGGCTGGAACCGGCTCGGGGTCACTTCCCGCCAACGTGTCACGCATTTGTGATTTATTTGCCTTCCCGGACAACCCGGACTCTGCCAGGCGGTCGGCCAGCGCCGGCCTGAGTTCGGCCAACGTGAACAGCCGGAACAGATCGTCTACTGAAAGCAGAGGTTCATCGTCTATCCACTCACCGAGCAGCAATTCGTCCAAGGCTTCAGCTTCCGAAGCAGGTAGTTCCGGATACCGGAGTTTATCCTCCCGGAACAGGTCACCACTTCGCATTACCATCCTTGTCAGCAATGCCCGGGCTGAGGTGGACAGGACAGAAAACGCTGACAGCTGGGAATTCTCTTCTTCGGTCAGCAAATCCCCGTGGTGCCTCGCCACCCAGGCCACCAGGGTGTCCATATTTTCCAGGTAATACAGCGGATTATCGAGACTGGCGGGGGCTATGTGTGAAACTGGTTTGTCAGTCATCATGGTTTATCGTAACAAGAAATGGCCCACCCAATCCCTTCGGATCTTTACGTGTCGCGCTAACTGCCTCCGAAAGACAAGGCATCCACCAGATCGGTACCGTGGAAAACGGCGCCGTCGAACTCACTGGCCGGCGTTTGCTGCAGCGCATAAGCCAGAGCCCCTGCAGCTTGTTCAGGGGTCAGGCAGTCACCGTTTTCCAGCCGACCACCCAACCACTCCGCATGTGGCAGCGACAACGCCGACGCCTGCTCTATATGCCGCCGGATACCCGGGGTATCCACCAGGCCGGGCTGAAACAGGCTGACCACCGGGCCCTCTTTCATGGCCTCGAAATCGACCGACATTTGCTGAACCAGCCTTCGCATCGCCATCTTGCTAATGCCATAGCTTCCGGTACCCGGCTGGGCATACTGGTCTATTCCAGCACCCACCAGAACAACCCGGGCAGACCAGTTACCGCCCTGCAACACGGGCAACAGCGACTGGCACAGCAACATGGGCGCCGATACGTTCACCGTCAGTGCTTCCTGAAAATCAATCAGCTCCATGTTGGCAAAGTCCGCTGCCGGTTCGCCGGCGCCGGCGCAGTAGACACAGGCGCCAAGCCAGCCGACCGAGCTACAAACACGGTTCGCCAGCTCACGGGTGCTGGCGGGGTCTGCAAAATCGGCCGCCATGGTAATCACCTGCCGCTCAGGCTCCTGATGCCGAATCGTTTGAGCGACCTGTTCCAGTTTCGAGGCTGTGCGCCCGGACAAAATCAGATCGTACCCCCTGGTGGCGAGCTCCAGAGCTAATGCCCGACCAATGCCGGAGCCAGCGCCGGTTATCAATCCCCACATAACCGCACTCCTTTATTTTCGACATTCAAACAACTCAATTTGTCTGCTTCTATGGCCACATACGGTAACCTGTGGCAACAGGATTGAAACGAACATCAGACAAGGAAACCCATGGCCGCTTCGTACACCGATAACCCTGCCGCCATCGAACCCGGCTTTCACGCCATCCACGCCAATCACCTCGAAGACCTGCGCCGTGCCGTGGTGTTCATCTGCCGGCAGAATCCCATGCCGCCGCTGCAGAGCGAGACCTTTCTGGTGCAGAGTAACGGCATTGCCCAGTGGCTGAAGCTGGCGCTGGCGGAGAGACGCACCGACGATGGTGTGGAAGGCGGGCTGGGCATTGCCGCCGGCATGGATTTCCTGTTCCCCGCCCGCTTTATCTGGCAGGCCTACCGGGCGGTACTGCCGGACGGTGAAGTGCCGGAACAATCGCCGTTCGACAAGCGCCGGCTGGTGTGGCGGCTGTATCGCTTGCTGCCGGAACTGGTGGGGCAGGACGACGCCTTCACCCCGCTGGCCCGGTTTCTGGACGGCACCGACCCAGAGTTGCGCAATTTCCAGCTGGCCGAGAAAGTGGCGGACCTGTTCGACCAGTACCAGGTGTTCCGGGCCGACTGGCTGGCCGCCTGGGAGCAGGGCAAGGATGTGATCATTACCGCCCGGGGCGAAGAAAAAGCCCTGGACCCGGAAACCCGCTGGCAGCCCCTGCTCTGGCGCAAACTGGTGGAAGATGTGGGCGAGGCCGCGCATACCAGCCGCTCGCAGATTCACACCCGCTTTATGGAGCACGGCCAGCGTATTGCCACACCGGCCAACCCGGGCCGTCTGCCCAGACGCATTGTGGTGTTCTGCGTGTCGTCCTTGCCCCGGCAGGCGCTGGAAGCCCTGTATGTGCTCAGCCGCTTCAGCCAGGTGGTGCTCTGTGTGCACAACCCCAGCCAGTTCTACTGGGCGGACATCATCAGCGACCGGGAACTGCTGAAAGCCGAACGCAAGCGGGGTGCGGCCCATCCGGTGCTCTCGCAGATTGACGATCCGGATCAGCTGCACCAGCACGCCAACCCGCTGCTGGCGGCCTGGGGCAAGCAGGGGCGCGACTACATCCGCCTGCTGGACGAGTTCGACAACCCGGAGGAATATCACGACAGCTTTCGCACGCCGGACCAGAAAATCGACATTTTCTCCGAACACGGTGCCGGTGAAGCGCCCTGCCTGCTGCACGAGTTACAGAACGATATCCACAACCTGACACCGCTGCAGGAAATCCGCGCGCAGAACCGCCAGCTGGACCTGACCCACGACCATTCCCTGGTGTTCCACGATGCCCACGGCCCCCAGCGGGAAGTGGAAATCCTGCACGACCAGCTGCTGGCCGCGTTCAACGCCGATCCCGACCTGCGGCCCCGGGATGTGATCGTGATGGTGCCGGACATCAACGTGTACGCGCCCCACATTCAGGCCGTGTTCGGCCGTTACCAGCCCGGTCGCAAGCGCCATATTCCTTTTACCATCTCCGACCAGGGCCAGCGTCACCACGAGCCGGTACTGATTGCCCTGGAAACCCTGATGTCGCTGCCCCGCAGCCGTTTCGGCGTGAGTGAAATCCTCAGCCTTCTTGAAGTACCCGGCATCCGCGACCGCTTTGGCATCAGCGAAGACGAGATTCCCCTGGCACGGCGCTGGGTGGAAGGCGCCAACATCCGCTGGGGCCTGCACGGGCAGCACCGGGAAAGCCTGGATCTTCCCGCCGAACTGGATCGCAACACCTGGCAATCCGGCCTGCGGGCCATGCTGCTGGGTTATGGCATGGGTGAAGAAGAACCCTGGGGTGGCGTGGAGCCTTATGGTGAAATCGGCGGTCTGCAAGCCAGCCTGGCCGGCCGCCTGAGTGAATTCGTGCACCAGCTCGAAACCCTGTGGCAGGCACTGCAGACCACACGCACACCGGGCGCCTGGGAAACCCTGTTCTCGGAGATGCTCGGGCAGTTTTTCCATAAGGTGGAAGGCAACGACCTGTTGCTGCTCAACCGTTTTCGCCGCCAGCTGGAGCAGTGGCTGGAGGACTCCCTCGCCGCGGGCCTTGAGGCGCAGGAGCTGCCCCTGAACATCGTCAAGGATGTGCTGCTTGAAGGCCTGGACGAAGGCGGCCTGAACCAGCGCTTCCTGGCCGGCAAGGTGAACTTCGCCACCCTGATGCCGATGCGGGCCATTCCGTTCCGCAAGGTGTGCCTGCTGGGCATGAACGATGGCGACTATCCCCGCTCCCGGCCGCCGGTGGATTTCGACCTGATGGCCCGGGATTACCGCCCGGGGGACCGCTCCCGCCGGGAAGACGACCGCTACCTGTTTCTGGAAGCCCTGCTATCGGCCCGGGAACAGCTGTACATCAGTTGGGTTGGCCGCAGCATCAAGGACGATTCCGAACGGCCACCGTCGGTACTGGTGGGCCAGTTGCAGGATCATCTCGACAGCTTGTGGAAGCTGGCCGGTGATCCGGAAACCAAGGTCACCAAAGCCCTGACCACCCAGCATCCTTTGCAGCCCTTCAGCCGCGCCTATTTCCCGAAAGCCAATGGCACGGGCGAAAGCGGGGATGACAGTGAGCAGGATTCGCCGAAGCCGCTGGCCGAGGTACTTCAGGCTCGCAACCTGTTCACCTACGAACGGGAATGGCGCAGTGCCCACGGTCTCGAAACAGCCGAACAGGCACAGGAAGCCCTGCCGTACCAGCCACCGGAAGAACCCATCAGCCTGAACGATCTGGCCGGCTTCCTGAAAAAGCCCATCGACACCTTCTACCAGCGCCGACTGCAGGTGCGCTTTGAGGACGTGGAAGACGAAGACACCGACAACGAAAACTTCGACCTCAACGGCCTGGACCGCTGGCGCCTGGACAACGAACTGATTCAGGAAGGCCTGCTGAAAGCCGGCTCTGGGGAAGAGCTGCACGACCGGCTGGAAACCACCCTCGACCGAATGGCCCGCCGGGGCGACCTGGGCATGGGGGTGACCGAGCACCGGCTGCGCTCGGAGCTGTCCGGGCGTTTGCCGGATCTGTTTGAGCGTTACCAGGGCGCGTTGGCGCAATGGCCGGAAGCCGTGGCCGAGCCCCTGCCGTTCGACTACCGGTTTGAAAACCCGCTGGGTTCGGTGGAAGTGGTGGACCTGATCGATGGCCTGCGTTGCAACCATGAAGGCCAGCTATGCCGGCTGGTGGTGGCCCGTTCCGGCTTGCTGACCGGCTCCGGTTACAGCAAGAAAGTGCGCTACGCCAACCTGATGCGGGACTGGGTCATGCACCTGGCCGGCCAGGTCAGCGGCCAGCCCTTTGAAACCCTGATTCTGGGCAAGGAAGAAGGCCGCAAGTTCCGCTTCCTGCCCATGGACAAACTGGCCGCCCAGAGCCACCTGGAAGCCATTATCGGGCAATGGATGGCGGCCACCACCCGGGCCCTGCCGCTGCATTGCGAAGCCGGTTTCGCCTGGATCACCAGCTACTACCAGAGCAGGAAATACCTGGGCGATCACGAACGCGCCATCAGCGAAGCCGAGCAGAGCTACAACACCGCGCTGGATCGGGATGTCGGCTACCTGCGGGCAGCCTGGGAAAGCCCGGAGTTACTGCTGGCCAGTGGCGAATTTGAATCCCTGTTGCACGACCTCTACGTGCCTCTCTGGGAAGCGGAGCAGGGCAAGTCCGCAGCCGAGCAGATCGGGAGCATGGAATGACTGACCAGATGAACAACCATAACCCCAACCTGGACCCGTTAGCACTGCCCCTGAACGGCAGCGCCCTGATCGAAGCCAGTGCCGGCACCGGCAAAACCTTCACCATCGCCATCCTGTATGTGCGTCTGGTGCTGGGTCATGGCCAGAGGGAAGACAGCCCGCTGCAGGACCTGCTGCCACCGGATCTGCTGGTGGTCACCTTCACCGAGGCCGCCACCAAGGAATTGCGGGAACGCATCCGCACCCGGCTGACCCAGGCCGCCGAGGTGTTTTCCGATGCCCCCGACGACACCGATCCGCCGGCGGAAACCGCGCTGATCTACCAGTTGCGCAACGAAAGCTACCCCGATCCGGCGACCTGGCCGCAATGCCGCAAAAAGCTGCTGCTGGCCGCCGAATGGATGGACGAAGCCGCCGTGTCCACCATCCACAGCTTCTGCAACCGCATGCTCAGCGAGCACGCCTTCGACAGCGGCAGCCTGTTCAAACTCACCCTGGAAACCGACCAGAGCGAACTGCTGGACGAGGTCGCCCGGGATTACTGGCGCACCTTCGTGTATCCATTGCCGCCGGCGCTGATGGACGAAGCCCTGAGCCACTGGAAAACGCCGGGGGATCTTCGCAAGGCCGTGCGCAACCTGATCGATGACCCGGAAAGTCTGGGCACGCCGCCGGCCAGCGTGCACCAGGCCATCAACCAGGTGGTCAGCCAGCGTCTCGAACAATCGCAGGCACTGAAAAGCCATCCCTGGGCGCAGTGGAAGGGAGAAGTCACCGACCTGCTGAACGAGCTGAACAAAAGCAAACGGCTGCACGGCGGCAGCAAGAACGCCATGCTCAAGGTATGGGATCTGCTGCTCCAGTGGGCGGAATCGGATGAGCTATTACCGGAAAAACTCGACAGTGCCGCCGGTTTCAAAAACCAGACCCCCGAAGGCCTCGACAACATCCTCAAAGGCGATGAGCCCGCGCCTCATCATGCGGCTTTTGAGGCCATCGAAGCGCTGATCGAGTTTGGCCAGAACCAGCCCAGCGCCAAATCCGACATCCTGCGCCACGCCAGCCACTGGATGGCCGAACGGCTGGAATCGGAAAAACAGAAACGTTCGGAAATGGGCTTTGACGACCTGCTCACCCGCCTGGACGAAGCCCTGCACGGCGCCCGGGGTGACCAGTTGGCGGCCACCATCCGCCGCCAGTTCCCGGTGGCGCTGATCGACGAATTCCAGGACACCGACCCGGTGCAGTACCGCATCTTCGACCGGATCTATAACGTGGCAGGCCACGACGCGGATACCTGCCTGCTGATGATCGGTGACCCGAAGCAGGCCATCTACGGCTTCCGGGGCGCGGATATCCACACCTATCTGCAGGCCCGCCAGGGCGTCAGGGAACGCACCTACACCCTGGGCCGGAACTTCCGCTCCGCCAGACCCATGGTGGCAGCGGTGAACCGGGTATTTGAACACAGCGACCAGCACAGCCAGAACGGCGCCTTCCTGTTCGGCAAGGGCGACACCTCACCCCTGCCGTTCCAGGGCGTCGACGCCAACGGTACCAAACGCCTGTGGTCCATGGAGGACGAGCTGCAACCGAGCCTGGTGTTCTGGACCCACGAATCCGGAGAAGAGGGCAAAGACGGCAAACCCAAAGGCCTGGCCAAAGGCACCGCCACCGCCGATGTCGCCGAAACCTGTGCCAGCGAGATCGCCCGGCTGCTGACCCTGGGTCAGGCGGGAAAAGCCGGTTTTGCATTGCCGGACACCCCCACGGACCTGGAACCGGTGACCCCCAAAGACATCGCCATTCTGGTCAACAACCGCAACGAAGCCGGTGCGGTGCGGGATGCCTTGGGCCGGCGGCGCATCAAGAGCGTGTACCTGTCGGACCGGGATTCGGTACTGACCTCCCAGGAAGCCAGAGAAATGCTGTGCTGGCTGCGGGCCTTTGCCGAGCCTCGGCAACTGGCCTACATTCGCGCGGCCCTGGCCACGCCCACCCTGGGCCAGTCCTGGCAGGCCCTGAACCGGTTGCTTACCGATGAGCTGGCCCTGGAACGGGAAATCGAACGGTTCATGGGTTACCAACAGCAATGGCAGCGCCAGGGCGTACTGCCCATGCTGCGCAGCTTCTTGATGGATTTCGAAGTGCCCGGCCGGTTGCTGCAACGGGCCGATGGTGAACGCCGGCTGACCGACATTCTGCACATTGCCGAACTGCTGCAGCAGGACAGCCTGCAACTGGACGGCGAGCATGCCCTGGTGCACCACTTCACCCAGATCCTGCGCGCAGCCGACGAAGAGGATGAACACCGCACCCTGCGCCTGGAAAGCGACGCCGGGCTGGTGAAGGTGATCACCGTGCACAAATCCAAGGGTCTGGAATACCCGCTGGTGTTCCTGCCGTTTGGCACCGCCTACCGCTCCCAGAGCGAAAAGCAGGCCTTCGTGCGCTACCACGACGAACACGGCAACCTCGTCACCGTGTTCGACCCGAGCGCCGACGACGTGGCCAGAGCCGACCAGGAGCGGCTGGGGGAAGATATCCGCAAGCTCTACGTGGCCCTGACCCGGGCCCGGTTTGCCACCTGGGTGGGCGCGGCTGCCCTCGACAACTGGCAGCAGAGCGGCCTGGGTTACCTGATTGCCGGCGACGCAGACAGCCAGATCAGCGAATGCCTGGGCAAACTGGCCGAAGGCCGGGCGGAAATTGCCATCACGCCACTGCCGGACGCCAGCGAGACCCGATACACCGAACAGGCTCCGGAAGCCCTGGGCCCGGCGTTAAAGTCCACCCGGGCAGCCAGGGAGGACTGGTGGATTGCCAGTTATTCGTCCATTGAATACACCGGCATGGCTGGCACCGGCATTAAATTCACCGGCGAAGTGGAAGACGCCCAGACCCAGAACCTGCTGGAAGAAAGCGCCCAGGAAGAGGGCGAAGAAACGCCCGAAGTGCCGGACCATCGCAATCACCACAACTTCCCCAAGGGCGCCGGCCCCGGTACCTTCCTGCACGAACTGCTGGAATGGTGCAGCCAGCAGGGCTTCCAGCGGGTTGTGGATAACCCCGCTATGCTCCGGGAACAGCTCAGCCGCCGGTGCGGCACCCGGGGCTGGGGCGAGTGGGTGGAACCGCTGGAACAGTGGTTGCTGACGCTGATCACCCGTCCATTGCAGTTGCAGCGCTCCGGCCCTGAAAATGTCAGTCTGGCCGACCTGGCCACCCTGCGCCCGGAACTGGAATTCTGGTTTGAAAGCCGCAACGTCAGCATCGGCACCCTGGACAGCCTGGTCACCCAACACACCCTGAATGGCGCCGACCGGCCGCAAGTGGAGCCGAACCGCTTCAACGGCATGCTCAAGGGCTTTATTGATCTGGTGTTCGAACACAACGGGCAGTATTACGTGCTGGACTACAAATCCAATACCCTGGGCGCGGACGACAGCGCCTACACCGACCAGGCCATGGGTAACGCCATTCTCGACAAACGCTACGACCTGCAGTACGTGTTGTACCTGCTGGCCCTGCATCGCCTGCTGAAAGCCCGGCTGCCGGGTTACGACTATGACCAGCACATCGGCGGCGCCGTGTACCTGTTCCTGCGGGGGGTCAATGCCAGCACCGGCGGTGCCTTTACCGACAAACCACCGAGAGCGCTGATGGAACAACTGGACGCGCTGTTTGATGGCGAACCGATAACCGGGGAGGTGACCGCATGAGCCCTAACCGCACCCAGCCATCCGAAAACCAGATTGCTCTGGATCTGGGCGATGACACCCCCGCCAAGACTCCGGTGTCTGAGTCGCCAACCCGGACTGTGGATAACGCCGGTTTGCTGGCCAGTCTGGAGCAGACCGACGCCTTGCTGCAGCAATGGCAACAGGCGGAATGGATCCGACCACTGGATGTCGGCTTTGCCCGGCTGATCCGGGAGCTGTCGGAAGAGCAGGGCGAACGGCCGAGCCCACTGGTTCTGCTGCTGGCCGCGCTGACCTCTCATCAGGTAGGCCGGGGCCATGTCTGTATCGATCTGGCCAACCTGCTGGCCGATGCCGGCAACACCCTGTCGCTGCCGCCGGAAGACCCGGTTCGCGAAACCCTCACCGAATCCGAAGTGGCGGAACTGAGCCACCTGAAACCCGGTGATCTGCTGTCGCGAATAACCCTGGCCGACTGCCAGGCCGCTCTAAACGGATCTCTGGCCGTAAGTGATGGTTTACTGACCTCACCCCTGGTATTGAACGATACCCGGCTGTACCTGCGCCGGTTCTGGCGCTATGAACAGCGCATCGCCGAGGGCATCCTGCAGCGCCTGGCCCTGCCGTCACCCCTGACCGACCCGGAATCCGACCAGGCCCGAACCCTGTCCGACGCCCTTGGCCACCTGTTCCAGTCACCGGAACCGGTGGATTACCAGAAACTCGCCTGCGCCCTGGCTGCCCGCAACCACTTCTCGGTGATTACCGGCGGCCCCGGCACCGGCAAGACCACCACCGTGGTGAACCTGCTGGCCGCGCTGCAGGCGGTCGCAGGCGAATCGCCGGAAAGGCACGGCCGGAAATACCGTATTCGTCTGGCCGCCCCCACCGGCAAGGCCGCCGCCCGCCTGAACGAATCCATCGGCGGCGCCGTCAGCCGCCTGCCACTGGCACAATTGCCGGGTAACGTTCAGCTGGACGACATTCCCACCAAGGTCACCACCCTGCACCGCCTGCTGGGCAGCCGGCCGGACACCCGCAGGTTCCGGCATAACCGGGACAACCCCTTGTTGGTGGATATTCTGGTGATCGACGAAGCCTCCATGGTGGATGTCGACCTGATGGCCTCGGTGTTCGACGCCCTGCCCGCCAGCGCCCAGCTGATCCTGCTGGGCGACAAGGACCAGCTGGCCTCCGTGGACGCCGGCGCGGTACTCGGCGAGCTGTGCCAGCGCGCCACCGATGCCCACTACACCCCGGAGACCGCGGACTGGCTACGGGCGGTGACCGGCATGGCGGTACCCGCCGAGCTTATCGACACCAACGGACAGCAACTGGACCAGGCCGTGGCCATGCTGCGCAAGAGTTACCGGTTCCAGCAGGACAGTGGCATTCGGGCGCTGGCCGAGTCGGTCAACAGCAATGCACTGGACAACGCCATATTGCAGCAGAGCCGCGACGCAGCGTTCGAGGATGTGATCTGGCTGAACGGCCACACATCAAAACCGGACATGGAAGCAACGCTGGAGCAGATCTGCAGGCACGCGATTACCGGCACACCGGAGGCGTTTCGCAATAGCGGACAGGGCCGGGTAGTGAATGACCGTGAATTGCCACCACCAGTCGGTTATCGCCATTATCTGGAGCTCATGCAGAGTCACGATCTGAATGCAGACAGCGCCCGGGAAGACTGGGATGCGCTGGCGGTCCGGATCCTCGAAGCCTTCAATGACTTCCAGATGCTCTGCGCCCTGCGCAAAGGCCCCTGGGGTGTGGAAGGCCTGAACGACCGTATTGCCCGGCAGCTTCTGGCGGAAAAACGGATTCCCAGGGCGGAAGGCTGGTACGCCGGCCGACCGGTGCTGGTTACCGGCAACGACTACAACCTGGGCCTGATGAACGGGGACATCGGCATTACCTTCAGTGTGCCCTGGGACAGGACCGGGTCCGGTGAGCCCAAAGAGACTCTGCGGGTTGCCTTCCCCAGCGGCGACAGTACCGGCGGCATCCGCTGGATTTCCCCCAGCCGGCTGCAGCAGCTGGAAACCGTGTACGCCATGACCGTGCATAAGTCCCAGGGTTCGGAGTTCAACCACACCTGCCTGGTACTGCCGGACCGGCTCAGCCCCGTGCTTACCAAAGAGCTGGTCTACACCGGCATCACCCGAGCGAAAAACTGGTTCAGCCTGATTACCGGGGATGCCCGGGTGTTCAAGGACAGCGTGGGGCAGCAGGTGGTTCGGGCTTCGGGGTTGGCGCTTCGTATAGGCGCCAATGAGTGATGCTGCAAGAGGTTAGACGATGGATTCCAGGCAAAGTTATTGACCATTTCCCACTTGGGCCCTGCATGTCTCCAATATCCGGTAAGTTGCCAGCTAAAAGCGTATCGGAGCACGGCATAACGGAATTGCTCCACTTGTGGCAAAATGCCGGCGTTGTTTCATAAAACAAGGATGTGTCATGAAGCCATTGATTGCAGTTGCTTTTGTTTGCTCGTTTACCCTGAGCGCCTG
>JAVLAV010000006.1:0-39785 GCA_031580735.1 Marinobacter sp. | reverse complement strand
GTTGTTTCATAAAACAAGGATGTGTCATGAAGCCATTGATTGCAGTTGCTTTTGTTTGCTCGTTTACCCTGAGCGCCTGCACCCAGAGTGTTGCAGAGCCCGATAACCAGCAGGCCGTGGATGCGCTGCTCAAGAGAACCCAGGGCCACCTGGTGTATGTGAAGGGTGGTAGCTTTGAGATGGGGGATTTCGGGCCGAAAGATCCCAGGGGTTACTTACCTTGGAGTTTTAAGGAGGATGACAAGCACCTTCATAAGGTGACGCTGGATGGCTACTACATCATGAATCGTCAGGTGTCCTATGCGGACTATGACATCTACACAGAAGCCACGGGCCAGCCCCTGATCAACACTGATAACAGCAGTAGCCACACTCGCGCCCCGGATGTGCCGGCAGGGGTGGACTGGTACCAGGCCCGGGATTATTGCCAGTGGCTGGCGGAGCAAAGCGGGCGACCGTTTGCGCTGCCGACAGAAGCGCAATGGGAATACGCTGCCCGAAGCCGGGGACAAATGATGCCGTATGCCACCGATGATGGCCTTTTACGGAAAGGGAAGAATTACCCCACTCGGGAAGAGCGACAAAAGATGACGCCGGAGCACGATTCTCATTCTCCTTACCCTGTTGCAAAAAAATATCCACCCAACCCATTGGGCATTTATCAGATGGGGCTTAATGGATACGAGTGGGTTAGCGATTGGTATGGGAGAGATTATTACGAGCATTCACCGGAACACAATCCCAAAGGGCCCGGGACCGGAACGCTAAAGGTGCGCAGAGGAGGCTCAACGGGAGGAAGTTTCCTCGGGCTGCTTACGGTCATCCGAGCACCCTATAACCCTGACCTGACTCTGATGTTACCCGAGAGCGCCTCAAAAAAACCGGGACGGTATAAAGGTATGAAGGAGTCCTATCAGGTAAATACAGCCCGTTGCGTAATCAATCAAACCCGCTAGAAACCATGGCGACGAATGACATCAGGTGATTCTTCCTCTTTCGGACTCCAGCAGACACTCGGTGGGGTTGAAGCAAGGGCGATTAAATCCTGGCGCGGTGTCATCCTGAGCCAGGTAGTCCGTCATGTCATTCCGAACGATGGGGGTGCCCTTGGACGCCCTGGGGCGCAACTGTTGGTAAAAGCGTTCCAGGCTGCCATCAAAATCCGTGTAAAACCAGGAGATAACCGGGATGTTGATTTCCCCTACATCCAGAAACGCCTGAACCTGCTCTTTACCTTCTTCCTTGCTGATGATCGGATCGCCGATTGTCGGAATGACCCGTTGCATTACGTTATCGAACTCAGCCTGTGACTGTACCCAGGTAAAGATCCGCATGACCGCGATTTTCCGGGCACTCATGGCCCCGTGTTTCCAGGACGCGATATCAAGGGGGTTCCACTTATCGTTTCGCGGATCAAACTGGTCGGCAAGACCAAACTGAATCAACTGGTAGATCAACTGCCCTTTGGTATCCGGAGAGGTGTACTTCAGAATATCAGGGTTGCTGCTAATCCGGTCGGCCAGTTGAGTGCGTTTGTTTTCGGCTTCCAGTTCAGATGCAATGTCTTTCCATGTGGCCGCGGCAAAATCACTTATGTTTTTTGGAGTCTCAAGCATATGTGTTCTCAGTTCATCCCCAAACTGCACCGCCAAAGCCAGGATGTTTGACAACGCCTCAAAGGCCTCGTCATCAATAAAATCCAACTGCTTGTAGTCAATGTTCTTGAGCTGGTAGGCCACCCATTGGGCAAACTCCCAGATCAGTCCGGCATCCACTTCCAGTACCAGCTTGCCTTTGGCTCCTAATCCAAAACAGAAACCTGCTTTGGCTACGATACGAAATTTTCCAGCCGCATAGTTTATTTTGAGTGTCGCTTCCGCTCCCAGGCCAGCCTGGCCCATGAGTGCCGGTGCAATCTTCGCAAAGGGCGCAAACTCGTCGGTCTCCGGGCTTTTCCACTCCACCTGGCCGGCCACCGTTACTTCCACTTCGCCTCCAACAAAGGCTTTGAGTTCCGTGCCCTGGTCCGGGTCGGCTTTGGACATGTCAACGACCTGCTGTCCCGGAACGCCCCTTTCGCGGGCAGAGCCGGGGATGCCTTTGGCTTTGGCGCCTCGGCCGGTAAACTCGGCCTGCAGGTTCAACTCGACGGCCACACTGGCGCCGAGGCTGCCGGCGACGCTCAGCAGGGTATGGCTGCGCAGCATGCCGAGGTTAACGCCGGCAAAGGCCATCATGTAGCCACCGGCCGGCTCATAGCAGTCGATGGTGCCTTTGGCCTGGGCGAGCATGAGCTCGGCGTGGCCACTGGCCTTGATGGAGGCCTGTTGGCTGAAAGGATTGAACTCACCACTGAGACCGCTAGCACCATAGCCCCAGCGCATCAATTGGGCTTCGGTGCTCAGATCGACCCTCAGGCTGCCGGCCTCGTGGTCCTCTCCGGTTTGATAGCGGCGGGCCAGGTGCAGGTTTTCATTCAGGCGTTTGCTCCACTGGAACAATTCCTTGTTTTGATCTTCGAGTTTCAGCCAGTCGTCAAACCAGGGGATATCGGTTTTGATGGTGGTGTTTTTCTCGATGTCGGTCAGTTGTTTTTTTAGTTTGTTCCAATCCAACTGCCCATCTGTGATCACGCTGTCACCGGCGGCCATTGGGGTCGTGTTTTCGAGTTTGGGTTGGTATCGGTTGCACCCGTCGGGAATGGCCTTTAAGCGGGCATACGCCATCCGAAAACCATTGGTGCTGGCGTGACTGCCCCGGCGCTGGATGGGGATGAGCTCCACGATCGGGTTGGTGGGATCATGGGCTCCGGAGACGGGCGCCAGCACGCCCCGCAGTTCTGCATTGGCGCTGTCCAATGCACCCTGGGCGACCCGGATTTTTCGTTCCAGGGCCTCAGGGCTGTCGGACTTCTCGATCAGGGCTCGCTCGTCGGGATTGAAGTAATTCGCCTGTTTTACCTGTATGTAGGTGTCCTGGCAGGATTTCAGATTTTCGATAGCGTTTTGCTGCCCCTCAACGACGGCTTCAAGCAACCGCATTTCCTGGAGCATGGCGGGCATATGTTGTTTGGGAACCGCGAGCAGCGTGTCCTGGCCCACCATGTAAAAAAGCAGGTCTGCAGGCTCGACGAACACATCCTGCCCCCGGGCACGCCGCTTTGTTGTGGTTTGTCCATGAGCTTGTGCGGTCATCAGGCATCCTCTCCTGCTGTGTCGTCCAGAGGATCGAGTGATGTGACACTCAGATTCTGTGGTTGACGAGTCATTATCTTCTGGGTCCTTCCTTCGCCATCACAGCGTCCGGTAATGACCTCACCTTCCGCCGTTTCGATCCGGTAACCGGCATAACGAAGAGGCTCATCCGTGTGTTTATCCCTGAGCGTGAAGAACTCTTCGTAGAGCCCCTTTGCATCGGGCATCTCTTGCGTTCGGGTCAGATCGGCCGGCCCCCCAATGCTCTTCATGGCCCCTTTGACCTCCACCTTGCCCGGTGCATGAAGCTCAATATTGCCGTCCTAGATCCGCACGTAGGCCCCGCCGCTGACCAGCAGGATTTCTTTGGCGGCGGACAGGTCGATTTTCTGGTCGCTGGAGGTAACGTTGATGTTTTTGCGGGCGGTGGCCTCGAGGTTGTCGGACTGCGCTTGCATCTGCACTTTGCCGCGGGCGGCGAAGAGCTTGATACCGGCCTTCTGGACGTAAAGCGAAAGGCTGTGTGCGACGGACGCCACCAGACTTTTACCGGTGGCGATGTTCACATCCTCGCCACTGGACACGCTTAACGAATGGCCCTGGGCCAGGTGGGTGGACTCCGGCGTGCTCACCGTGATGCCGGCGGGGGAGGCCATATGCAGCCAGGGCGCTTTCATCCGTGCGGCTTCGCCTCTTCCTCCGCTGTCACTGGCGCCGGCGGCGCTGCTCTGGTCGCTGTCGGTGAGTTGTTCACTGGTGCCGTAACTATCATCGGCGTCTTCGCCGGCCTGTTTGAGGTAGATTGTTGCGTCGAGGGCGTCGGCGTTGTGGTCGGCAGCACTCTGGCTCAGGCTGTCGGTCAGTTGCCAGGCGCTCTGGATCTGTTGTCTGGCCGGGGTAAGGTCCAACTGGTCCCCGCTGGCACTGAGCTGGCCCCAACTGCTCAGATACAACCCTTCGTTGGCCCGGATGGCGCCGTAGGCGTCGGTGCGCAGTTCAAAGCCGGTGCCCCGGAAGGCGCCCCGGGTGTTGCCACGCTGGTGAATCAGGTAGCCGAGGTTGAGCTGGCTTTTTTCATGCTCGGAGTTCAGTTTGACGCGTTCCTGGTCGGTGGCGTCGTCGAAGACCAGTTCGTTGTACTTGTTGCCCCGATAGGTTTTGCTCTTGAATCCGGAGAGCAGGCCGTGGCTGTGCCATTCCGGGGTCTGTTCGCCGTTGTAGACCCGCCCGGTGATTAACGGCCGGTCGGCGTCGCCTTCGAGGAAGTCGACAAGGACTTCCTGGCCAATGCGGGGCACGAATACGCCGCCCCAGCCGGGGCCGGCGTTGGGCTGGGACACCCGAAGCCAGACCCCGGACTGTTCGTTGTGCCGGCCCTGGCGATCCCAGTGGAACTGGACGCGCACGCGGTTAAGGTGATCGGTGTGGATTTCTTCCCCTTCGGGACCGACCACGGTGGCGGTCTGGGGGCCGCCGAGGACCGGGCGTTTGTGAAGCAATGGAGAACGATAGGGCTGGGTGCGGCGCTGGGCTTCCAGTTCCACCAGAAAGTGGCCGGTGCCGGTGTTGCGGTAATCGCTCAGACGTTCCTCAGGATTCTCGTCTTCCAGCCCGCGGGCACGTTTGGCAGCATCCAGTTGTGGCTGCAAACTGCCCGGCAAGGCGTTGAGGCGGGCCGAGACCGGGAGGGCGTTCTCGGCGTGGACGGTGACACCCAGTATCAGGAACTGGCGTTCGGCTTTGCCACCGGTGGTGTGCCGGGGGTGCTGGGTGAGCTCGAACCAGCGGCCGACTTCCAGCTGGCGGGTGCCACCCGCGCCCCGGAAGCGTTTGGCCTGTGACTCGTAAGCTTCAAGGCGGTTCTCGGTGAGCCGTTCACCGCGCTCAAAGCCGTGGTAGTAGTATTCTCCGGCGTAGTCGTACACCTCGGCTTCGGGGAGGTTGCCTTGATTGCTGAGGGTATCCAGGCTGGTGCGCTTGGTTAATGAGGGCTGTTTGTAGTCAAAGGTGCCCACGCTGACGCGGGTGGGCTGCTGTTGGCGAACGCCGCCCCACTGGGTGAGGGCATCCTCTTGTTCGGTGGCGGCCTGGCGATGGAAGCGGATGGTTCGGGGCTGTACCGGCTGGCAGGTGTCGACGTCGTCGGTGATGACCAGGCGGTGGCCGTCAAAGCGGTTCGCCTCCTCCTTGTCGCTCCCCTCAGTTCCTTCGCCGTCTTCACCACCCCCGTCACCCGAGTGCTCGAAGTAGTACCACAGGCCTTCTTCTTCCATCAGGCGGCTGACGAAGTGGAAGTCGCTCTCCCGGTACTGCACGCAGTAACTGCGGGCGGGATACTCACGGCGCAGGTCGAAGCGGTAGCCGCCCCGGGCCAGGTCGTGGCCCTCGAAAACCTCGCTCAGTACGTCCACCACCGAGCGGTCCTGAAAGATGCGGCTGTCGCGGCCCAGTTTGAGCATCTCGAGCCAGGGTACCAGGGTCAGTTGGTAGTAGGTAACGCCGCCGTCTTCGCCCAGCATGGCGGCTTCGGACACCACACCGTGCAGGTGGCGGTAGCCGCCATCGGCCTGCAAGACCGACAACCGGGCCGGCTGGGCCATCAGCGTTTTGAGTTCGATGTCGCCCTGCTGTGAGAAACAATCGAGGGTATAACGAAATGGCGCATTCACCCGCTGTTCGCCCACCAGGCGATGGGGCATCAGGGGGGCTCCGGCCATTTCCAGTGTCAGCAGTCGACGGGACTGGGATAGGGGTGTATTGAAAATTTCAGAGAGAGAAAAGGGGGGTGTTCCTGGCGCTTCCATGACCGGCATCCATCCATTGGATAATATTGAAAACAGGCAGCCTCCCATGGCCGCCTGTGTTATTTAAAAGCTTATCGTTAATAGCTTCAAGTTTACTTTGACCTTAAGCACATTTTAATCAGTCGGAGGGTGTTTTCGCAGCCCCGAAGATCAGTGAGTCTGCTCGCCCTGAGTCTCGCCTGCCGCTTCTTCCTGTTTGCGCTTGAGCGCCTGGGCATAGATGGCGTCGAAGTTCACCGGCGCCAGCATCAATGCCGGGAAGCTGCCCTTGTTGACCACACCATCAATGGCTTCGCGGGCATAGGGGAAGAGCACCTGCGGGCAGTAGGCTCCGAGCATCTGGCCCAGTTGAGCACCTTCAACACCAGACACCATGAAAACGCCGGCCTGCTGGATCTCAACAATATAGGCCACCTTTTCTTCAACTTTCGCGGTAACCGTCAGAGACAGGATCACTTCGTATTGATTGTCACTGATTTTGTTGTGTGACGTGTTCAGGTCCAGACTTACTTGCGGCTTCCACTGCTCCTGAAACACAACCGGTGAGTTCGGAGATTCAAAAGACAGATCCTTCACATAAATCCGCTGAAGGGCAAACTGAGGTTGGTTCTGATTTTCGTTGCCTGCGGCTTGCTGATTCTCAGCCATGTTCAATCCTTTTTATCCTGAAGCGGGCCAGGCCCGGTTGTTATGTGCCATTACATTGCGGCAGATCCGCAACCGGATCAAGCCGTGTTACTTCTTGACCAGCGGCAGGTTTTCACCTTGCCAGTCGGCGATACCGCCATTCAGGCGAACCACATTGTCATAACCTTCGGCGTTCAGCTGCTTGACCGCCATGGCAGAATGTTGCCCCATCTTGTCGACTACCACAATCTGCACGTCTTTATCCTTGAACTTGTTCAGTTCGTTAGCGCGGCTTTTGACGCTATTCAGCGGAATGTGGACAGAACCGGTGATGTGACCCTGGGCGAAATCCTTGCGGTCGCGAATATCCACAATAACGGCCTCGTCTTTGTTCATCAGACTTACCAGGCCCTGGGAAGACACCTTGGCGCCACCACGGCGGGCTTCCAGTACCAGAATCGCTACCAGAAATGCCACAAACACCGACACCAGAATGTAGTGATTAACAATAAATTCAAACAAGCGGTCCATGAAACTACCCTGCAAATTGGTTTGGCCGGATTATACACACCCACACCCGGTCAAAGAAGGCAGGCCGAAGGATCACTATGGCTCTCCTCCATGGCCTGCACAAATGAAAACGGTTACAATCTGAGCTCTCTTTGATCCTGCTATTTTCGCAACCAACCGGACGGAATGATGACCGAGACGCGCAAGCCCACTGCACTGATTATTCTCGACGGCTGGGGCCACCGTGACCCGGCTGATGACAATGCCATTTCCAACGCCCAGACACCGTTCTGGGACAAGCTCTGGCAAAACCAGCCCAGAACCCTGATCAACACCTCCGGCATGTTCGTCGGGCTGCCCCAGGGGCAGATGGGCAATTCCGAAGTGGGCCATATGAATCTCGGCGCCGGCCGGGTGGTTTATCAAAGTCTGACGCGCATCGACAAAGACCTGCAAGACGACAACTTCCAGCATAACGAAGCCCTGTGCACCGCCATCGACAAAGCCACCGGCAATGGCAAGGCCGTACATATCATGGGGCTGCTGTCTCCGGGTGGCGTACACAGCCATGAGAACCACATTCTGGCGGCTGCTGAACTGGCCGCCGCCCGCGGTGCCAAAGAAGTCTACATCCATGCCTTCCTCGACGGCCGCGACATGCCTCCGCGCAGTGCACGCCCTTCGCTGGAGAAAGCCGCCGCAAAAATGAAGAGTCTGGGTGTTGGCCGGGTGGCCACCATCGTCGGCCGCTATTTCGCCATGGACCGGGATAACCGCTGGGAGCGGGTAGAGTCCGCCTACAATGCCATGACACTGGGCGAGACTGAATTTTCCTTTGACGATCCGTTAACCGCACTGGACCAGGCTTACGAACGCGGTGAAAACGACGAGTTTGTAACAGCCAGCCATATTCGTGCAGAGGGTGAGCCCGAGGGCACCATCAACGATGGCGATGCGGTTCTGTTCATGAACTTCCGCGCCGATCGCGCCCGGGAAATGACCCGCACCTTTGTCGAGCAGGACTTCGATGGTTTTACCCGCCGCAAGCACCCGCAACTGGCGGATTTCGTGATGCTCACCGAATACGCGGCCAACATAAAAACCTCATGCGCCTATCCGCCCGAGCAGCTTAGCAACGGCCTGGGTGAGTACATGGCCTCGCAAGGAAAAACCCAGCTGCGCATTGCCGAAACGGAAAAATACGCGCATGTGACCTTCTTCTTTAACGGCGGCATGGAAACCCCGTTTGAAGGCGAAGACCGCATTCTGGTGCCCTCGCCAAACGTAGCCACTTACGACCTGCAACCGGAGATGAGCGCACCGGAAGTGACCGACAGACTGGTAGAAGCCATCAAAAGTGGCAAGTACGACCTGATCGTATGCAATTATGCCAACGGCGACATGGTTGGCCATACCGGTAGTCTGGAAGCCGCCATCAAGGCAGCGGAATGCATCGACCAGTGCGTGCAGCGAGTGGTTGAAGCTCTGGACGAAGTGGGCGGCGAATCACTGATCACCGCCGATCACGGTAACTGTGAACAGATGACGGACCCCACATCAGGGCAACTGCACACCTCCCACACCATTGGCCCGGTGCCGCTGGTCTATACCGGCCCCCGCAAAGTCAGCCTGAAAGACGACGGCAGCCTGAGCGACATTGCCCCGACCCTGCTGACCCTGATGAATGTGGCGCAGCCGAAGGAAATGACCGGCCACAACCTGGCAGACATTTCCTGACCCGGCCCGAGCGGATATTTTGAACGTTCTTCTGATACTGGCGCTGGCCCTCATTCTGGGGGCCTCGCCAGCATATTCCCAGCAGCAGGTAACACCGGCACAGGTCGAGGCGCTGAAAGAGCAGATCGCCGACATTGACCAGTGGCTGGCCGATGCCGAAGAAAATCGATCCTCCCTGGAAAAACAGCTTGCCGATGCCGAACGCCGCATCAGCAAGCTGACCCGGGAGCGCCGGGATCTGAGACAAGAGGCCGAAGAACAGAAGCGGAAACTGAAAGAACTTCGGGCGGAAGAACAGGAGCTCTCCAGCACTCTGGAAACTCAGCGCAAAGGCCTGGAGAAACAGATTCGTGCCGCCTGGATGGAAGGCGATGCCCCCGCGCTGAAGATCCTGCTCAATGAAGTCGAGCCGGGCAATATCGCCCGCACCATGACCTACTACGAATACCTCAGCCGCGACACCGTCAAACGGCTTGAGGCATTCCAGAAAAGCCTTCAGGAACTCAAAGCGGCTCGTAATCAGGTACAGGCCACCCGAACGCGCCTGGCACGTACAGAAGCCGGCCTGGAACAACGCCAGCAGGAGCTGTCTGACACCCGGGAAAAACGGGAGCAGACCCTCGCTGAGCTGAAAAAAGATATCAAGAGCCGCCGCGATGAACGGGAAGAACTGGTAGCCGACCGGGAGCGCCTGGAAAAGCTGCTGAAAGAAGTACAGGAAGCCATTGCCAATATTCCTGCCCCCAACGAACAACAACCCTTCAAGTCCTTGCGCCAGAAACTGCCCTGGCCGGCCCAAGGCCGCATTGTTACCAATTACGGCAACCAATACGCCGATGGCAAACTCCGGCGCAGTGGCATCATCATGAACACCTCAGAAGACGCAGACGTAAAAGCCGTCCATTACGGGCGGGTTGTGTTCGCCAACTGGCTTCGCGGTTTCGGCCTGATGACCATCATTGATCATGGCGACGGCTACATGACCCTTTATGGGCACAGCAGCAGCCTGTTCACCGCGCCCGGCGACTGGATCCGTGCAGGTGAAACCATTGCCCAGGCAGGCCGCACCGGAGGCACTGAAGACCCCGCGGTCTATTTCGAGGTTCGCCAGAACGGAAAACCCGTTAACCCCCGCAACTGGCTGGGCAAACGCTAGCGATCATCCCCAAGGGCTGACAAACCCGCCAGCGGGCGCCAT
This sequence comes from Marinobacter sp., assembly GCA_031580735.1. GTDB lineage: Bacteria > Pseudomonadota > Gammaproteobacteria > Pseudomonadales > Oleiphilaceae > Marinobacter. The sequence continues at coordinate 29,715 of JAVLAV010000006.1, read as the reverse complement.
ACTGTGACGATCATGAACCTGACCCAACTGTCGGAAAGCAAACAGGATAAATGAATGAAAATGGCCAGCTGTACTCTCCGGATCCCGCTACTGCGCTACCTTGCACTGGTTACCTGTTTTTCAGTTCTGTCCGGACCGGCGCTGGCCCAGGATCAGAACGATCAGACCCAGCAGATTCTTGACGACATTCACAACGGCGAACAAGCCGATGTGCAACGTCCGGATCAGAGACAGCAGCTACCCCTGGAAGATTTACGGAAATTCACCGAAGTTTTCAGCCGCATCAAAGACGCCTACGTGGAAGATGTATCTGACCGGCAACTGCTGGAAAGCGCCATCAAGGGCATGCTGTCAGATCTGGACCCCCACTCCACCTACCTTGCCCCGAAAGACTATGAAGAGCTGGAAGAGAGCACATCCGGCAAGTTTGGCGGCCTGGGCATTGAAGTAGGCATGGAAAACGGCTTCGTGAAAGTCATCGCCCCCATCGACGACACACCCGCCCAGAAAGCAGGCGTACAGGCCGGCGATCTGATCATCAAACTGGATGAAAAGCCGGTAAAAGGCATGTCACTGGAAGAAGCCGTTAATTTAATGCGGGGCGAACCAGGCAGCGTGCTGACTCTGACCATCATGCGCGAGGGCGAGAGCGCACCTATCGAAATTGATGTTACCCGCGACATCATCAAGGTAACCAGCATCAAATCCCGCATGGTTGATAATGGCTATGGCTATGTCCGTATTACCCAGTTCCAGGGCGACACCGGCAGCCAGTTCAGGCAGGCCCTTCAGGAGCTGGAAGACAAGCACGGCAGCGACCTTGACGGGCTGATCATTGATCTTCGCAACAATCCGGGCGGAGTACTCCAGGCGGCTGTCGACACCGCCGATGCCCTGCTCGATGAAGGCCTGATTGTTTACACCGAGGGCCGCATCCAAAGCTCGCGTCTGCGCTTTAACGCCAGGGCCGGCGACCTGATGTCAGGAACGCCCATCGTGGTTCTTATCAACGGCGGCTCCGCTTCCGCTTCGGAAATTCTGGCCGGAGCGCTACAGGATCACCAGCGCGCCGTTGTCATGGGCACCCAGTCATTCGGAAAAGGCAGCGTACAAACCGTTATCCCGCTGGATGAAACTCACGCCATCAAGATGACCACCGCTCGCTACTACACGCCGGATGGCCGCTCCATCCAGGCTTCAGGCATCAAGCCCGACATCGAGGTGAAGCCAGCAGAGCTCACAGAGCTGGAAAGCCGGGCCCGGTTCTCGGAAGCAAACCTGAGCGGGCACCTGGAAGGTGAAAACGAAGAAAAAGCACGCGAAGAACGTAAGCGTGCGGAAAACGAAGAGGCGTCACCGGAAGACCGGGATTATCAGCTGCGCTCGGCTCTCAATCTGCTCAAGGGCTTACATATCCTCGGTCGCAAAAATGCCGATGACTCGCAGGGTGACAACCGGTGAGGTTAAAAAGGCTCCTGATCGGGGGTCTGGTTCTGGCATTCGCCTCTTTACCGGCGATGGCACAAAAGGCCGCAGAACCTTACCCACCGACAATCGCCATTATCATTGATGATATGGGCTACAACCTGCATGAAGGCCGACGGCTGGCCGAACTTGACCAGCCACTCACTCTGGCCTTCCTGCCCTTCCGCCAGCATACCGCACCTCTGGCCAGGCTTGCCCATCATCACGCCAAGGAAATCATGCTGCATGCGCCCATGGCCAATACCCGCAACATTGGTCTGGGCGCGGGCGGGCTGACACCAGCCATGGACGAACCCACACTGGCCAGAACACTGCGCCGGGCGTTGCAATCCATTCCGCACGTGCGCGGCGTGAACAACCACATGGGCAGCCTGCTGACCCAGCAACTCCAACCCATGGCCTGGGTCATGAAAGAACTGGACCGCTACCCGCTGTATTTTGTCGACAGCCGGACCATTGCCAGTTCCATTGCCGGTAGAGTGGCCAGGACGTATAAAGTGCCGAGCCTCACCCGGGATGTATTTCTGGACCACGAACAAACCGAAGAGTTTGTCGACCAACAGTTCAAGTTATTGATTCAAAAAGCGAAAGAGAAAGGCACCGCCATCGGCATCGGCCACCCCCACAAGGTAACCGTGGACTACCTGGCCAAACACCTGCCAACGCTGGACGAGCAAGGCATAGCCGTCGCCACCGTCAGCGGCCTGTGGGCCATGCGCAATGGCAATCGCCTGATGTTCGCAGAGGGGGAGAAGCAACCCATTGTGCCGATGGTGGCTCGCAGTAAAGAAGACTAAAGATTTTTTGGCCACGGAATCCACGGAAGAACACGGAAAAAAGACAAAGACTATTTGCCACTAAATCCACGAAAGAACACGAAAAACTGATTAAAGATACTAAGTTGGTGTCTTTTAATTTCGTGTTCTTTCGTGGGTTTAGTGGCTAAAAAAATCTTTTCATCTTTTCTTTTCGTTTTCCTTCCGTGTTCTTCCGTGGAGTCCGAGGCTAAAACAAGTCTTTTCAGTCCCTTACTTCTATACCCTGGTTTTTCATGAATTCTTTGGCTTCATGAATATCATGCTGCCCGAAGTGGAAGATAGACGCTGCCAATACGGCGTCAGCACCACCTTTGGTGACACCATCAGCCAGATGCTGAAGTTCGCCCACACCGCCTGAGGCAATGATCGGCACGCTCACCGCATCGCTGATGGCGCGAGTCAGTTCGATATCGAAGCCGACTTTGGTGCCGTCCCGGTCCATGCTGGTCAGCAGCAATTCCCCTGCCCCCATGTCCACCATTTTCCGCGCCCAGTCGATGGCATCCAGGCCGGTCGGCTTGCGGCCACCGTGGGTGAAGATTTCCCAACGGGGCGCTTCGCCTTCACTGCTGACTCGCTTGGCGTCGATGGCAACAACGATGCACTGCCGGCCGAAGCGTTCAGCGGCTTCTTTGACGAATTCCGGGTTGAACACCGCGGCGGTGTTGATTGACACCTTGTCAGCACCGGCGTTCAGCAGTTTGCGGATATCGTCCACCGTGCGCACACCGCCGCCGACGGTCAGCGGGATGAACACTTCCGCAGCCATGCGTTCGACGGTTTCGTAGGTGGTGTCCCGGCTTTCGTGGCTGGCGGTGATGTCCAGGAAGGTTATTTCGTCAGCACCCTGCTCGTTATAGCGGCGGGCCACTTCTACGGGGTCGCCGGCATCACGGATATCAACAAAGTTCACGCCTTTAACCACGCGCCCTTTGTCGACGTCCAGGCAGGGAATGATGCGTTTTGCCAGTGCCATGGTGTTCCTCAGTTTTTCAGGGTGTCGCAGTAAGCCTGGGCTTCGCTGACGTCCAGGGTGCCTTCGTAGATGGCGCGGCCAGTGATGGCGCCTTGAACGCCTTTATCGGCGACGGTCGCCAGGCGCTTGAGGTCGTCCATGTTGGTGACGCCGCCTGAGGCGATCACCGGAATGCCGCCCTCTTCTGCCAGTTTGGCAGTGGCTTCCACGTTCACGCCCTGCATCATGCCGTCACGGCTGATGTCGGTGTAAACAATGGCTTCCACGCCGTCGTTGGCGAAGCGTTTGGCCAGGTCTACGGCTTTTACTTCGGAGACTTCGGCCCAGCCATCGGTGGCTACGAGGCCGTCTTTTGCGTCCAGGCCGACGATGATGTGGCCGGGGAAGCGTTTGCACATTTCGGTGACGAATTCCGGTTCTTTAACGGCCTTGGTGCCAATGATGACCCACTGCACACCGGCCTTGAGGTAGGCTTCGATGGTCTCAGCTGAGCGGATGCCGCCGCCGATCTGAATGGGCAGGTCCGGATATTTGGTGGCGATTTCTTTGACGATTTCGCCGTTCACCGGTTCACCGGCGAAGGCGCCGTTCAGGTCCACCAGGTGCAGGCGGCGGGCGCCGGCTTCTACCCATTTGGTGGCCATGTCGACGGGGTTGTCGCCGAAGACGGTGGAGTCGTCCATGCGGCCCTGGCGCAGTCTTACGCACTTGCCGTCTTTGAGATCGATAGCGGGGATGATGAGCATTATTTGTCCTTTGGAATTTGCTGGTTGGGAGGTCGTCGCCCGCCCACTGCTACGGGATAAGCCTTCCGGGACACGCTGTAAATACTTCCCTGTACGCTTGACTGCAGCATCCATGCTGCAGACAGTCCCGGAAGGCTTATCCCGCATCAGCGGGCTGCTTTGTTCTTGCCTGCAAAACACTTGGACAAGAACCAGGGCTAACGTGGAACTCCCTCAGCTTTTTCCGTTCCAGTTCGTGAAATTTTCCAGTAACTGCAATCCCGCCCGGGCACTCTTCTCGGGGTGGAACTGCGCTGCGAAGATGTTGTCTTTGGCCACGGCTGCTGCCAGGTCTACGCCGTAATGGGTGCGGCCGGCCATATCAGCATTGCCGGCGGCTTCGGCGTAGTAGCTGTGCACAAAATAGAAGCGGTCACCGTCCGGGATGTTGTGCCACAGGGGGTGATCCATGCTGTGCCATACCTGGTTCCAGCCCATGTGGGGAACTTTCAGGCGTTCACCGTTTTCAGTGAGGTTGTCGCCAAAATAGCGCACCTCTGACGGGAACAGGCCAATGCCTTCCACGCCGCCGTTTTCCTCGCTGCGGGCCATCAGGGCCTGCATACCTACACAGATACCGAGAAACGGGCGGTCCTGGGACACTTCTTTCACCAACTCAACCACACCCAGGCGGTGCATTTCGGCCATGCAGTCGCGGATGGCGCCGACGCCGGGGAGAATTACCCGGTCGGCCTCGCGGATTTTTGCGGCATCGTCGGTGACCAGCACGGTGCAATCAGGGGCCACGTGCTCCACGGCCTTGCGGGCGGAGTGCAGGTTGCCCATGCCGTAGTCGATAATGGCGACGGTGTTCATGGTGTGTCTGTTTCCTTTCGGTGACCGGTTACAGGGCGCCTTTGGTGGACGGGGTGATGCCCGCCATGCGCTCGTCCATCTCGACAGCCACACGCAAGGCGCGGCCGAAGGCTTTGAACACGGTTTCGATCTGGTGGTGGGTGTTCTTGCCCTTCAGGTTGTCGATATGCAGGGTCACCATGGAGTGGTTAACGAAACCCTGGAAGAACTCCGCAAACAGGTCGACGTCGAAACCACCCACAGAAGCGCGGGTATACGGCACATCCATAGCCAGGCCCGGGCGACCGGAAAGGTCGATTACGACGCGTGAAAGCGCTTCATCAAGCGGCACATAGGCGTGGCCGTAACGGCGGATGCCTTTCTTGTCGCCCACGGCTTCCTTGAAGGCCTGGCCCAGGGTGATGCCGATGTCTTCCACGGTGTGGTGATCATCAATGTGCAGGTCGCCCTTGCAGACGATGTTCAGGTCGACCAGGCCATGCCGGGCGATCTGGTCCATCATGTGTTCCAGGAAGGGTACGCCGGTGTCAAAACTGGACTTGCCGGTGCCGTCAAGGTTGATGTCGACGGTGATCTGGGTTTCAAGGGTATTTCGCTCTACCCGAGCCTTACGTTCGGCCATGGAGACTCCGTATGAAAACTGGCTTGCTACCAAAAACTTTGTGTCCGATTATACCTGTTAACAACGGCTGAGTCCTACAACCGGCTCAATCACCCGCAAAAGGAATGTTTATCATGAAAGTTGTTCGCTATGCGCTCTACGCCATTGTTGCACTGGTTGTGCTGGCGGTAGTCGCGGTTGGCATCGCGGTTACCGTGATCAACCCCAACGACTACAAGCCGCAGATAGAAGCGGCGGTAGAGAAGCAAACCAATCTGGACCTGATTCTGGAGGGCGACATCAGCTGGTCGTTCATACCACTGGGCCTGGAACTGAACGCTGTTGAGGCAAACCTGGATGGCGAGCGGCTGGTGGCTCTGGAACAGCTGATTGCCCAGGTCAATTTCTGGTCGCTGATTACCATGTCGCCGCAGGTGGACACTTTCCTGCTGAACGGCCTGGATGCCCAGCTGCAGATAAACGAGCAAGGCGTGGGTAACTGGACCCAGATCATGCGTGAACAAACCACGCAAGATTCAGGCAGTGAAACCGCGCCAACCGACACCACCCCGACAGCCGACGAAGTGGGCAGCCGCGGGCCGCTGAACTTCAATGTCGAGAGTGTGGAAATCAGCAACGCCAACGTGAGTTACAGCGACCAAACCACTGGCCAGTCAGTCACCCTGCAGGACCTCAACGTAACCGCCAGCAACATCACCCTTGGTTCCGCCTTCCCCTTGGACATCAGCTTCCGGGTTGAAACAACCCAGCCCCAGTTTGCGGTGGATGGCAACATCAGCGCGCAACTTCAGGCCAACCAGGCGCTTAACGAATTTGCTATGACCGGCCTGAACGCCGTATTCGACATGACCGGCGAGCCGTTTGGCGGCGAATCTGTCACTGCAGAAGTGGGCGGTTCCCTGGCGGCCAACCTGGAAAGCGAGACCGCAACACTCAGCGACTTCACGGCCAGCCTGGCTAACCTGAACCTCAGCACAAACCTGAACGTGCAGGGCTTTGGTGACCAGATGAAGCTGGACGGTCGGATGGAAGTTGCCGAGTTCTCGCTCAAACAACTGCTGAGCAATCTCGGCCAACCGGCGATCGAGACTGAGGACGCGGACGTGCTCAAGCGCGTAGCCTTCGCTACCGACATTGGCGGAGACGCAGGCACTGCTGCTCTTTCCGGGCTGACGATCACCCTTGATGACACCACCTTTACCGGCGGCGGCAGCTATAACCTGGGCACCGGAGGCGTGGTGTTTGATCTGGATGGTGACACGCTGAATGCCGACCGCTATCTGCCACCCGCCAGCGAGGAAGAATCAGCCACCTCTGAAGGCAGCGGTGACGCTCCCGAAACCGCAGGTTCCGGCCAGCCGGAAACAGATCTTCTGCCACTGGAAACCATCCGCTCGCTCCTGCTGGACATCGATCTTGGCCTGGGCGAGCTGATCGTCAGTAACCTGACAATCAAAGAGCTTAAAGCCAGCACCATGGCGGAAAACGGCGTAGTGAACGTCGATGAGCTCAGCGGTAAGCTGTATGACGGCGGCTTCGGCGCCAACGCCACAATTGATGCCCGCAGCGACAACCCGAAATGGCGCCTGCGTTCGAACGTCACCAACGTGCAGACGCTGCCATTGCTGACCGATCTCGCAGAAGTGGAAATGCTGTCTGGCGGCGCCAATATGGACGTAGTCGTAGACACCACCGGCAACCGCATTTCCACCCTGCGCGAGAACGCCAAAGGTCAGGTCAACTTCAACCTGGCGGAGGGCCAGTTCCGCAACATGAACCTGACCCGCATGGCCTGCCAGGGCATTGCCATGGTCAACCAGGAAGAACTGACCACCACCGACTGGGGCTCCCACACACCCTTCAACGACATGCGCGGTACGCTCAACATCAACGGCAACACCCTGAACAACAAGGACCTGGTGGCCGCCCTGGCCGGCATGCGCCTTGAGGGCAATGGCACCGTTGATCTGCAGCAGACCCAAATGGATTACGAACTGGGCCTGCGCATCGTCGGCGAAATTCACCGGGACAACGCCTGCCGCGTGACTGAGTACGTGGAAAACGTGATGATTCCGGTGGAATGCCGTGGCAACTTCTCGGAAGAGCCGGGCAAGCTGTGCTCTTTTGACGGCTCACGCTTCCGCGACACCCTGAAAGACATCGCCGCCAACGCCGCCCGCGCCAAGGCGAGAGAGGAAGTGGACAAAGCCAAGCAAAAAGCGGAAGACAAAGTGAAAGAGAAGCTGGGTGAAGAGCTCAAAGGTCTGTTCAACCGATGACCGACAGCTTCGCCAACAGACTTCTTGACTGGTACGACCATCACGGCAGGCACGATCTGCCGTGGCATCACAACCGGAATGCTTACCGGGTCTGGATTTCGGAGATTATGCTCCAGCAGACCCAGGTAACCACCGTCATCCCCTACTTTGAAGCGTTCATGCAACGCTTCCCCACAGTTCGGGATCTGGCCAGCGCTCCGGTAGACGATGTGCTCAGCCACTGGTCTGGCCTGGGCTACTACGCCCGGGCCCGCAACCTGCACAAGGCCGCCAGGCAGGTGGTCGAAGAATTTGAGGGCGAATTCCCGCAAGAGCAGGAAACCCTGGAGCAGCTGAGCGGCATTGGCCGCTCCACCGCAGCCGCTATTATTGCCCAGGCCTTCGGTAAACGGGCAGCCATTCTGGACGGCAACGTCAAACGGGTACTCGCCCGTTACCATGCGGTGCCCGGCTGGCCGGGCAAAACTGCCGTTCTGAAACAACTCTGGGAACACGCAGAAGCGCACACTCCCGATAGCCGGGTAACCGACTACACCCAGGCCATCATGGATCTGGGCGCCATGGTATGTACCCGCAGCAAACCAGACTGCCAGGCGTGCCCACTAAATGTCGATTGCACAGCCTTCGCCCGTAACGAAACCCACCTCTACCCCGGCTCCAAGCCTAAAAAGGCGAAACCGGAGAAAACCACCTGGATGATCATTCTGGAAGATCACGAAGGCAGAATCCTGCTGGAGCGGCGCCCACCCAGCGGCATCTGGGGCGGCCTGTGGAGCCTTCCGGAACTCGACCCGGCATACGGCGCAGAGGAACTGCAGCAAGCCTGCGAGGATGAGCTGGGGCTGGCCTGCCGCCAACCAGAACTGATCAGTGGCTTTCGGCACACCTTCAGCCATTACCACCTGCACATACAGCCAGCGAGGCTCTCCGTTAATGGCAGCACCAAAGTGGCGGACAGGGACCAATGGCAATGGCTGCACCGCGACGAAGCCCTCACCCTGGGCCTGCCAGCCCCGATTCGCACATTAATCGCCGAACCGGAACAGACCGCCCTGCTCTGAGCAAGCCAGAGCCGCCAGCGGTCTGTTATCATCCGGACAGATTTCAATACACAACAGGAGCCGCCATGAGCCGCACCGTATTCTGCCGCAAGTACCAGAAAGAAATGGAAGGCCTGGACTTCCCCCCCATGCCCGGCGCAAAGGGGCAGGAAATTATGGAAAGCGTCTCAAAGCAGGCCTGGGAAGAATGGCAGAACCAGCAAACCATGCTGATCAACGAAAAACACCTGAACCTGATGGAGCCGAACACCCGCAAATACCTGCAGGCCCAGATGGACCGCTTCTTCAATAACGAGCCCTTCGACCAGGCTGAAGGCTACGTTCCGCCGGAGCAGTAACCGTAATTGATCAAGGCCTGAGCAACCCTGAAAACTTTCAGTTTTTTTCGTCGCCCGGCCTTGACTCAAAACACCTAAACCGGTTTAATAGCGCCCCGTTGCAACAGCAGTACTGCAGCATGCCCGGATAGCTCAGTCGGTAGAGCAGGGGATTGAAAATCCCCGTGTCGGTGGTTCGATTCCGCCTCCGGGCACCAATAATTTCAACGATTTAGCCCGCCTTTGAGCGGGCTTTTTCGTGTCTGGGGCACCCCATGGGGGAATCATGGGGGAGTGACAGACAAAAAGCCGCAACAAACCACATGTAGCGCCGCGCCATATTTGGCACTGTAACGCGTGATATTTGGCCCTGCCGAATCCTTCCCCAGTGGTAAAATTAATCGCGCAACCGAGCGGTATGCCAAGCCCTGAAAGATTCACCGCTGGCGGATAGAACCACTTTCCCTCGCTGCCTAACCTTCTAAACGCCAGCGCTTTCAGGCAACATTTAGCCCATTGAATTTCTCTCCCAATTTGCCTGACAGGGATGCCCGATGAGTCATAACGACGACCAGAACCGTTCCGGCGACAACAAGCCAGACCTGACCCTGGAAATGCAACAAACGCCCGAAGAATTGCCACTGACGGAAAAACCCGCTGCCTCGAAAAAGCGCAAAACCGCCACCAGAAAAACCACCGGGCAAGCCTCGCAGGTAATTTCATACCGGCACGACGAGAAGCGTAAAAACAACCCGCACGTTGGTATGGTGGACACCGCCAGCGATGGCGTGGAAGAGAAAACTACCTGGTCGTACGACCCGCACCTGGACCCGGAATTACAGTTCGACTCCTCCGCCATCCGTGCCCAGGTCGAGACCCTGATTGATGATGCCCTGGCATCTGGTGACCAGGAACAAATGAAGTCAGCTTTGGAAGAGCTCAAACGCCTGCAGTCCCCCTACCTGCAATGGACAGGGAAAGCGGAAGGCACCAGCTTTGATGTCGATACCGTTTCCCTGCATGTGCATGAGCGCATTGACCCGGCCACCATCCTGGGGGAAGTTCAGAAGCGCATGAAGGCGGGCAAAAAATCGAGCGGCGCTTTTCAGCCCGACATGTTCCATGCCCCCTTTGAAAACCTGCCCCTGCGCGACGCCATTGATTTCTATAAACACGAACGTGACTGGGCCAACCGCCTAATTGCCGGTGACTCACTGCTGGTTATGAACTCCATGCTGCAGAAAGAAGGCATGGCCGGGCAGGTACAGATGATCTACATCGACCCGCCCTACGGCATCAAATACGGCTCCAACTTTCAGCCGTTTACCAACAAGCGGGATGTAAAGGACCGGAGAGATGAGGACCTCACTCAAGAGCCGGAGATGATCAAGGCGTTTCGGGATACCTGGGAGCTGGGCATTCACTCCTACCTGACCTATTTGCGTGACAGATTGCTACTGGCGAGAGAGCTGCTCAGTGATAGTGGATCGGTGTTTGTGCAGATTTCGGATGAGAACCTGCACCATGTTAGGGAGTTAATGGACGAGATTTTCGGAGCAGATAATTTCGTATCTCTAATAGTCTACAAGAAGACCACCACGGCTTCGACAAGCGCGCTTGCAACCGTATGCGACTATGTCCTTTGGTTCGCTAAAAATAAACAGGATTTAAAATACAATCAATTATACCTTCAAAAGGAGGTCGGCGGCTCGGGCGCAAGCCAATACACTTGGGTTCGACTCGAGAACGGCGAACGTTTCGATGCAGGTGCACACAGGGCCGATGAGCATGCCTCTAACGGCGCTGAAATTTTCTCTCATGACAACATAACTAGCCAGCGACCTGCTCAAGGGCAGGACCTCACTGAATTCGAATACTTAGGTCGTACCTTCAAACCTGGGAAGGGCACTTTCAAGACCGAACTCAGGGGCCTCACTCGACTTGGAAAAGCTGAGCGGCTCCTGCCGCTTGGCAACACGCTCCGTTACACGAGATACTTGTCGGATTTCTCTGTCACCCCAATCAACCATCTTTGGGACGATACCACCACCTCGGGGTTCGCTGACAAAAAGACCTATGTAGTTCAGACAAGCCCGGTGGCAATCGAACGCTGCATACTTATGACCACGGACCCCGGGGACCTAGTACTGGACCCTACCTGCGGCTCCGGCACCACCGCTTACGTAGCCGAAAAGTGGGGCCGCCGCTGGGTCACCTGTGACACCTCCCGTGTAGCCGTCACTCTGGCCAAGCAGCGGTTGATGACCGCCAGCTACGACTACTTTGAGCTTAAATACCCACAGGAAGGGCTGAACGGTGGTTTCATCTATAAAACCGTTCCCCATATCACGCTCAAATCCATCGCCAACAACCCCGAAATCGATGAGATTTACAAGGAAAAGCACCCAGCGATTCAGTACTGCCTGGACCGCCTAAACAAAGCCCTGAAGCAAGAACCTCCGGCACAGCCGTACACCGTTACCGAAGGTGCCCGCAAGGGCCAAAAAATCGACTTCAGTGGTGACAGCGGCAAAACCCAAGAACTGCCGTCGGGAGAAACTGTACCGGCTAATGCCCTCTTGGAATGGGAAGTACCTTTCGATTACCCCAAAGAGTGGAATAAGGATGCATGGGATGCACTGGCAGGCTTCCACTCCTGTCGGCAGGCTATGCAACAGCGCATGGACGACAGCATCGCCAACCACGCAGGCCAGGAAGTGCTGTACGACCAGCCCCAGGTTAGCAAAGACAAATTGCGCATCACCGGCCCCTTCACCGTGGAGGCAGTTCCGTTCGCTACCGTGCTGGGCCTGGATGAGGCCGAGCAACCCGCAGAGGCCGATGTCGCTGTCGCTCGCTCTGGCGCCACCTCGCGCCATGCCCAATGGCGTGAAGAGCTGCTGAAGACCGGCATCCGGGGCAAAGGCGGCCAACATCTGAAACTGATGGACCTGGAAACCCTGCCCGGCGCCAAGTACCTCCACGCGGTGGGCACTATCGCAGACACCGGTGAGCGCGTCGCGGTCAGTTTCGGCCCGGAGTACGCAGCCCTGGAACAGCGCCAGGTGGAAATCGCCAAAAACGAAGCCGGTGATCTATTCCCGACACCGAAATTACTGGTGTTCTGCGCCTTCACGTTCGACCCGGAGGCTGCCAAAGATATTGACAGCATCCGTGGCGTTCAAGCTTTGCGAGTGCAGATGAATACCGACTTGCTCACCGAAGACCTGAAGAAAAACAGTCGTAGCAATGAGTCCTTCTGGCTGATGGGCCAACCGGACGTGGAAATTCACGAACTGAAGGACGGCAAGCTACAAGTTGAAGTCCACGGCTTTGATTACTTCGACACCAAAACCGGTGAACTGAAGTCCGGCGGTAAACGGGACATTGCAGTTTGGGAGCTGGATACCGACTATGACGACCGCTCACTCTACCCCCGCCAGGTGTTCTTCCCCATGGCCGGTAACAAGGACGGCTGGTACAAGCTGAAGAAGAACATTCGAGCGGAACTCAACGAGGAACTGCTGGGCAAATACCACGGCACCAAATCACTGCCCTTCGAACCGGGAGAAAACCGCTGCATTGCCGTCAAGATCGTAGACAATCGCGGTATTGAGTCATTGAAAGTCGTTCGGCTGGATTGATCATGGTAAAGCAAATGAACCTGTTCGAGGTGCTGGCTCGCCATGAAGGCGTGGACACTGAATATAAGTCGGCCAAAGGAGGACTTCCCAAAACCCTTTGGGAGACCTACAGTGCGTTTGCCAATACCGCTGGTGGGACACTGTACCTCGGAATCAAGGAAACTGACTTTGGCCCGACCACATCAGGGTTGAGCATAGCGGAGGCTGATAAACTCCAGCGCCTGTTCTGGGAAACCGTTAACAACCCCCAAAAAGTCAGCGCCAATATCCTGCACGAACAGGATGTCACGATTGAGACTTACCAGGGTGACGCCATCCTGATCATTGAAGTACCAAGAGCTTCACGAGCAGAGCGGCCCGTTTACACCAGTGTCGATCCGTTCAAGGGAACCTTCCGGCGCAATCATGAAGGCGATTTCCGCTGCAACGAATCCGAAGTGCAGCGCATGTTTGCAGACCGTCTGGAGAACGAGCCTGCGGACAGCCGGATTCTCATACACTTTGATCTGGATGACCTGGACCAGGATTCACTCAAGCAATTCCGCAATAGGGCATCCTCCCGGGTGCCCGACCACCCCTGGCTGACAGAAGACACCCCCGGCCTGCTAAAAAAACTGGGAGGCTGGCGCAAAGATCGCCGCACTGGGGAGGAGGGCCTTACCCTGGCCGGCCTGCTGATGTTCGGCAAGACTGAAGCCATTCAGGACAATTTAGCGGTACCTGGCTTTCACCTGGATTACCGCGAGCGTTTAGCCGAAGACGACGAGACCCGGTGGAGTGACCGCCTGCATGTCGATGGCACCTGGGAAGCAAACCTCTTTCAGTTTTACCAGCGGGTTTCCCAAAAGCTGTCACATGATCCTTCACTGAAAGTGCCTTTCCAGCCAGACCGGCGCAACCAGTCTGACGCTCACGAGGCACTCAAAGAGGCCTTGGTCAACGCTCTTATTCATGCCGACCATGATGGCGAAGGCGGCATTATTATTGAGCGCTTCAAGGATAGGTACGAGTTTTCCAACCCGGGTACTCTTTTGTTATCGCAAGAGCAGTTAATGGCAGGTGGTGTCAGTGAGTGCCGCAACAAAGCGCTGCAAAAGATGTTTCAATTATTGGGCGTCGGTGACAAGGCGGGATCCGGTCTCGATAAGATTCGACGCAGTTGGCACGCGCATCTCTGGCAACCGCCCAGCCTGCGGGAGCGCTACCGGCCCGACCGGGTAAGCCTGATTCTTCCGCTAATTAGCATGATGCCTGAGGATGTCATTGAGCAACTGCAGCAGCGTTTTGGAAGCACCTTTTGGCACCTTTCAACTGATGAGGCGCAAACGCTGGTCATAGCTGCGACGGAGCACTACGTGACCAATCAACGCTTGCAGGAAATGCTGACTCTGCATCGGGTGGATATTACGCAAATGCTTCGTGGATTGGCCGAGAGAGGCCTATTGGTTCCTCATGGCCAGAAGAGGGGCACTTACTACACATTGCCTGGCACAGGAGCCCAACAGGAGAGCATCGACCTCCTAACATCTGAAGGTCACTCCCTAACATCTGAAGATCACTCCCTAACATCTGAAGATCACTCCCTAACATCGGGCATCCAGGATACCGTTCCAAGCCAGTTTGAAGAAAAATTTGGCAAGGACACAGCCAGACAGTTGTGGGAACTGGCCGCCCCAATGCGAGGCCGCAAGCCACCAAAAGCAGCTGTTCGGGAGATCATTACTAAGTTGTGCGCTTCACGTTACCTAAGCCGGAGTGAATTAGCAGAGCTGACCGGTCGCAACCCTGTGGGGCTCGGTACCAATTACCTTACCCCAATGGTTCGCAATGGCCAGCTAAAACTACGCTACCCCGAACAGCCGCACCACACCCAACAGCAGTACACCTCGGTAGAAGGGATCACCGAATGACGGCAAAGTCCTTGATTATCAACTCTCCCTACGATGTGCCATCGGCCTACTGGGAGCGAGACGGCAAGCAAATGACTTTGCAGCAGGGTCGTCGGCCCGCTGCCTACGAAATATTTGATACCCGTAACAACACTCAGCGCACTGAGCCCCTGGAGTTGGTAAACCGAATCCGCCAGCGTGTTGATGAGTGGCGTGATGATGGCTACCCCGGCGTTACCAGTGTGACCCGCCAGCTGCTGGAACACTGGCACGAACGTGGAGAATGGGATTCTGATGCATGCCGATTTGAGGGCGGGCCTCGCCAATACCCGTTCTACTTCTGCCAACTCGAGGCCATCGAAACCCTGATTTGGTGGTTGGAAGCTCAGGAAACCTACCGGCAAGGTATTTACCTGCAAGGCGATGGCGGGCCCTGGGAGCGCATCTGCAACAAGATGGCGACAGGTTCCGGCAAGACGTCCGTGATGTCGTTGATCATCACTTGGCAAACACTGAATGCCATCCAGTACCCCAAAGATCGCCGGTTCTCAAAAGCGGTATTCGTCGTCACCCCCGGCCTCACTGTTAAAAGCCGGCTGCAAGTACTCAAGCCCGGCCACCCTCAGAATGTCTACGATGAATTCAACCTGTGCCCGAATGAGGCTATGCGGCAGCAGTTGAACCAGGTGCAACTGGTGGTTGAAAACTGGCATACGCTCATGCCGCTCAAAGAGCTTGACCGCTCTGTCGTCAAGAAAGGCAAGGAGAGCGATGAAGCCTTTACCCGCAGAGTGTTGGGCAAACTGGCAAGCGAGCGGGATCTGATTGTCATCAATGACGAGGCTCACCACGCTTATCGCCAGCGCTCTGAGATCAAGGTCAGCAAGAAAGAAGCCAGCGAACTGGGTATAGACCTGGAGGAAGCGACTCGCTGGATTGAAGGGCTGGACCGAATCCATAAAACCCGACGGATCCGCCGCTGTTTTGATTTATCCGCGACGCCGTTTGCCCCCACCGGGAAAAACAACACCGAGTCCGGGCTGTTTGAGTGGATTATTTCTGATTTTGGGCTGAACGATGCCATTGAAGCGGGGCTGGTAAAAACGCCAAGGGTTGTCGTCCGTGATGACGCCCTGGCGAACGCAAAAACCTACGCCAGCAAGTTGTACCACCTGTATCGTGAGGATGAGGTAAAGCAGGATCTCAACCGAAGAGCAGAAGCAACGGCGCCATTACCCGACCTCGTACAAAAAGCCTATGCCCTTCTGGCATACGATTGGCAGAAGACTCAGGAAGCCTGGCAGCAGGCCGGTCACACCATTCCGCCAGTCATGCTGACGGTGTGTAACCGAACCGAAACCGCCGCTCGTATCGAAAACTTCTTCAACGGCGGAGACTGCCTTATTTCCGGCACCCAGGCCCCGGATGCGACGTTGCGAGTGGATTCCAAAGTGCTGGAAAAAGCCGAGAAAGGCGAATCCGCCAGTAGCAAGAACAAACAATACGGTGAGCGGCTGAAGACGTTGATTGAGGCAGCGGATCTACCAGCTGACAAGAAGGCGGATCTTCTCGCCATGAAGCAGGAAGAGCAGCTACGGGAACTGGTGGATACCGTGGGTAAACGGGGCAGGCCAGGCAGCCATCTACAAAACGTGATCTCCGTGGCCATGCTATCCGAAGGCTGGGACGCTGCTAACGTCACCCACATCATGGGGCTTCGAGCTTTCACAAGCCAACTTCTATGCGAGCAAGTGATTGGCCGTGGTTTAAGGCGAGTAGCCCACGACATGGACTCAGATCGAAAGTTTCTACCGGAGTATGTAAACGTCTTCGGCGTGCCGCTTTCTATTTTCCAGGATGCCAGCGGTGAAGGTGAGCCACCTCCGCCCCCGAAAGCCAGCGTACGTATTGAAGTTGAGCCTGGCCGGAATCATCTGGAAATCCGTTGGCCGAACGTAGACCGAATCGATAATGTCTTGAAACCTGAGCTGGTGATGGATTGGGAAAGTATTCCGGCGCTGTCACTGGATCCGGCTCAGACACCGCTCAACGCAGACATTGCTCCGTCGCTGACTGGCTCTCCCAACCTGGCTATGGTGACGGAGATAGATCTTGAGAAAGCTGTTCAGGATTTTCGTTTGCAGAACCTGATTTTCCGGGCGGCCCGCAAACTTTACCTCCAGAACGCCGATGTATTTGGTGGCGACAAGCAGTATCTGGCTGTGCAGCTTATCCGCATCGTGGAACAATTTCTGGACAGCGACAAACTGGACATCCCCAGCCTGTGGCACCAGGACTCCGTCCGCAGGCGCCTGCTGTTCGCATTAAATATGGACACGGTGGTCGCCCATGTCAGCCGCTATGTGACCGAGCAAAACATCGAGCGGCAGGAGCTGGTCTTTAACGAGCACCTGCCCATCGGCTCTACTGCCTACATGCGGCCGTGGCTGACTACCAAACCCTGCGCACCGACCAAACACTCTCAGATCAGCGACGTCGTTTACGATAGTACCTGGGAGAAAATGGTCGCTGATCTGTGTGATGATCACAGCGACATCGCGGCCTGGGCGAAAAACGACCACCTGGATTTCAAGGTTCGTTACCTCTGGCGCGGTTCTTCCCGTAACTTTGTCCCGGACTATCTGATTCGATTCAACTCGGGCAAGACCTTGGTTCTGGAGGTAAAAGGGCAAGACAACTCACAGAATGCCGAAAAGCGTAAGGCCATGGAGACATGGGTAGAAGCGGTTAATGCTCAGGGCGGCTTCGGGCAATGGGCGTTTGATACTGTGTTTGAGCCTTCGCAAACCATGGATGTCATTGCGCGGCATTTGTGAGGGTAAGTGACCGTCAAAAGGAGACAGAATGCTCGGACAGCACCCGCAGTACGAAGTAACCGTATTGTGGATTCACGACAAAGCCAGCAATAAACACTGGAACTTTCTCACGATTATAGAGGAAGTGCTGCCGGGCCAAATACTTTCACCAGCACTAAAAACTCAAGATGCTGGGAAAACCCATCCGCTGAAGCAGGCAAAGCTTGCCTCCGGTCAAGCGCTATTAAACGCCTTCCGTTTCTGGGTGCCAGATGGCGACACGGCGGAGCACCTATTCCATGATGACGGCACTGCTGGTCGTCTAATCACCGTCGGTGACAGTCAGCTAACATTGCATTCACTGGGCCTTGAACAGCAGTATCCTGCACTTGGCTCAGTGTCGGTTCCACCCCCACAACATGTATGCCTAGGAGACACCGCTAGCCCTTTACAGAGAGTATTATCCTATCGGAACGTCACCTCCCAGGCGGTCACCAAGCTAATTACCCAATCAGTCCACGATACTCAGTTCGTGGAAGACCATTTACCAGAGATATCTCATAAGGCTCAGGAATGGCTGGGAATCGATTTACATAACGCCCAGGAATTGGTGGGCGCGACTATATGGAGCAAACCGAACCCATACTTAAGAAGCTTTCAAATAGCTATGAGCCAGCAAGGTAAAACGCTCATTTTTGAGAGCTACCCTCGCCCCGGAATTACCTGCCCCGAGATGAGGATAACCGTTTGGGGTGACGGTCCATTGGGCTCGGAGGCTTACTTTCAGTCACCTTGGCATGGCGGGGCGGCCTGCTTCTTGATTCCTAATTCTCGCGGCAGCATCTTGGTGCAGGTTCATCATGAAAACGGCCAGTTACTCGAAGAACGCAGGTGCTCTTTCCTTCATACCATCAACATTCAAGGCAGTATCAGTAGCGGGGCACGGACGATCAATGCTAAACAGGCAGATAACACCTACAAAAGGGTTAATCTCACGCTACAAAGTCCGGGGTTGGAGTCCACAATCGGTGAGACCGATACAACCTTGGAGACATTAAGTTCTGCGCAACAGGCTAGAGAACGGCAAGCACTACAACAGCGAGGAGACTTCCTCTATGTCAGTAGCTTTGAGCCAGACGCAGCTCAACATGCTCAAGATTTTGTTCGGTCATTACTCAGCAAAGTCCGCAACAGGTGCATTGTGGCCGACCCTTACCTCGGTGCCGAAGAGCTTGAAAGCTTTATAGCATTCGTCACAAGCACCGCAGCTGACATTGTCTTACTTACGAGTCACGCACATTTGCTATTTCAGGCAGATCCAAATGGTCCAAATGAAGGTCAGAAGTTGGCTCAAAAGCTCCAAGATATTAGCCAAGCCGATCCAATATTCAGCCCCCGCATCGTCGTACTGGAAGGCAGAGAAGCCCCAGCCCTACATGACCGATTTATAGTCGCGGATGAACGTGTCTACCACATTGGCGGCTCACTGAATCACTTGGGAAAACGCGCTATGGCCATCAGCCGGGTCCCCGCACCAGAGCCGGTATTATCGGATATCGAGCGATGGATAATTGGTGAGAAGTCCCAAACATTTGAGAGTTGGCTTAGTAAGAATGGATGACCAGAGTCAGAACCTAGAGAGTGCTGACAAAGCACTTTTAGAGGCAACATTTACCGAGGAAGAATTACTTCAGTCCTTCTGTTCGCCGCCAGGCATTAGCACCGAATGTAGTGGTCAACTAATCCCGGACAGTATTTTAAGGTTTTCTTCAGCAGCAACGGGCGAAATGCCGTCGTTGAATATGTGAGGTCGCTGCCGGTTGTAGTAATCCATCAGATCGCCACCAACATCTTTTTTTGCCTCCGGCAGGTTCCAATATTCCAGGGCCGAAATACCCAATAATCAACCCTGAGCGACTTACCTGAGTATATCTTTGGCCAATCTCGCCTCTATCCCGCGAGAACTGAGGTGCAACAACCCGTCTTATCGATAGCTTTCGGTAAGGGTGTTCAGTTGTGACTGGAATTCAGGACCCTGCATGACCTGGTCGACCTGAGTGATCACATCCAGAGCGGGTAGCGGATTCAGCTTCAAACTTCCGGACATCATCCTCGTGCCAGAGCACAGTCCGCAAGCCAATTCGGAATGGCTGCGGAAAATACCTTCCTTCACCCATCGCCAAATGGTGCTTGCTTGGGCTGAGCGCTATGAACTAGGGTGGAAATGGCAGCAACATCGAACGGAGGCGATATGCAAGCCAGTTCGCCGTGGCCGGATCCTCGCCCGGCACTTAAACCCTACCGCAACCCCAGTTACGGCAAGGCAATTTGGCAACTTACCAATACGCTGGTTCCTTATAGCGGTTTGTGGTGCCTGATGATCCTCTCGGTCCAGCACGATTTCCCTTATTGGGTGACGCTGGCTCTCTCAGTAGTAGCCGGAGCATTTCTGGTCCGCCTTTTCATTTTGTTCCACGATTGCGTTCATGAGTCTCTTTTGCCGTCCAAACGCGCCAACACCTGGGTCGGGCGCTTTTTAGGGGTTCTCGTTTTTACGTCATTCGACGACTGGCGCCTCAGCCACCTTCGTCACCACGCCAGCTACGCCAATCTCGATACCCGAGGCTTCGGAGATATCTGGACGCTCACCCTGCGCGAATATACCCAGCTACCAAGGTTCAAGCGCTGGTTTTACCGACTCTACCGCAATCCGGTGGTACTCCTCGGGTTCGGAGCCATTTTCATGTTCCTGCTGCGCAATCGGCTACCGGGCCGGAAAGTGCAACACAAGCAGCGCAAGGGCATAGTGTTCACGAATCTTGCCATCGCCGGCATATTCCTGGTCGCTGCACTGACAATTGGCTGGCAGACGTATTTACTGATTCAGTTGCCTGTGCTTTGGCTAGCCGGCATGGGTGGGGTCTGGTTGTTTTACGTCCAGCATCAGTTTGAAGGTGGGTACTGGGCCCGAAGGAGTGAGTGGGATCCTCTTCGCGCCGCGATGGAAGGCAGCTCCTTCTATAAATTACCCAGTGTCTTGAGGTGGTTTTCGGCGAACATCGGGTACCATCATATCCACCATCTCAACTCCCGAATTCCCAATTACCGTTTGCCCGAGTGTCACAACGAGGTGGCCGCTGTCCATGTCAGAGAGCCTTTGACTTTGAAGCAGAGCCTCAAGGCCTTCCAGCTAAAGCTCTGGGACGA
The DNA here is from genome assembly GCA_031580735.1 of Marinobacter sp. Lineage (GTDB taxonomy): Bacteria > Pseudomonadota > Gammaproteobacteria > Pseudomonadales > Oleiphilaceae > Marinobacter. Next base: position 9,000 of record JAVLAV010000006.1, on the reverse strand, counting down.
AAACCAGCAAAAGATGGTTGCCTTCCCCTAACTCCTGTCTGCTCGACCGCCAGCGGCGAGTACTGCTGCACCGCTTCTTGCGGATCAACCGCGTTATTTTAGCGGGATGACAAGTTCTGGTTATTTTCTATACTGCATAAACGTTGAGCGATTGCCGGCCATGCAATCGGAACACGACCTTGAACTGTCGATATAAACGTTTCTTGCAGAAGCGAAGTCATTCACGACAGCCACTATAAAGGACTAAAGTAGCTATGAACGACAGTACCGCAAGGAATATAGAGCAAAAGCCAGATCAGCCCGTCGACAACCGGAAGCATGCGCTGACCCTACCTACGGAAGCCTCGCAGGTTCACCGAGAGCCACACCTTTACGAACGCTGGATGATTGCCAAACTCCTGAGAATGGCGGGGTCCCCTCCGGTGCGGTTCCGACTGTGGAACGGAGACACCATAGAGCCGGAAGACGGTGAGGCAGATTTCACCCTGCAACTGACCGATCCCAAGGCGCTAATATCCCTTGCTTCCAACCCCAATCTGGCTTTCGGCGATCTGTACAGCGCCGGCCGGCTGCAGTTGCTGGACGGCAACCTCCCGGATCTGACGGAAACCCTTTACCGGCATGTCCACCGGGGCATGCAGACTTGGCCCGGATGGCTAGGGAAACTGTGGAGCAATCACGTTCCCCGCTCCACTGGCATTGACGAGGCCAAAGAGAATATCCATCACCATTACGACCTGGGCAATGAATTCTACCGTCTGTGGCTTGATCAGGCTGAAATGCAGTACACCTGCGCCTATTACGAGAACGCGGATGCGACCCTTGAGCAGGCCCAACTGGCGAAGCTGGAGCATGTGTGTCGCAAACTGCGTCTGAAACCGGGCATGACTGTCGTGGAAGCCGGCTGCGGCTGGGGTGGGCTGGCCCGCTATATGGCTCGCAATTACGGTGTAAAGGTCCAGGCCTATAACATATCCCACGAGCAGGTCAGCTATGCCCGGGAAGAGGCAACACGCCAGCAACTGGACCATCTGATTGACTACATAGAAGACGATTACCGCAACATCAACGGCGAATACGACGCTTTTGTTTCCATCGGCATGCTGGAACACGTAGGCAAAGAGAACTACCAGGTCCTGTCCGATCTCATCAAGGCCAACCTGAAGCCGGACGGGCTGGCTCTGCTGCACAGCATTGGCCGCAACCGGCCCATGCCGACCAATGCCTGGATCGAAAAACGTATTTTCCCCGGGGCCTATCCTCCCAGCATCAAAGAGTTCATGGGCATCTGCGAAGCCAACGATTTCTCGGTGATGGACGTGGAAAACCTGAGACTGCATTACGCCCAGACCCTGACCCACTGGAAGGAACGCTTCGACCAGCACGAAGACCAGGTCATCGGGATGTACGGCGAACACTTCACCCGGGCATGGCGCATGTACCTTTCCGGTTCCATCGGTGCATTCCGTGCGGGCTCCCTGCAGCTATTCCAGGTGTTATTCAGCCACGAGGAAAACAACCATATCCCCGAGAGCCGCAGGGATCTGTATACCCTCCCTGCAACACCGGAGGATGCCTGATGATGGAGTGCTATGATCTGATCATCATCGGGGCAGGCCCCGCAGGCTCCACCCTTGCGACTGCGCTTGAAGGCAGCGGCAAGCGGGTGCTTGTGATCGACAAACAGGCGTTCCCCAGGGACAAGACCTGTGCCGGCTGGGTAACGCCAGCGGTCATGGAAAGCCTTTCCGTCGACCTTCAGGACTACCGCTCTGATCGCACCTTGCAACCCATATGCCGCTTCCGCATTGGCATGATGGGGCAAGCCCCGGTGGAAAACGACCATGGCGACATCGTCAGCTACGGCATCCGCCGCAGTGAATTTGATCATTACCTGCTCGAACGAGCCCATTGTGACAAAGTGCTGGGCGAACCGGTCAAATCCATCGAACGTGAAGACGCCAACTGGGTGGTTAATGGCCGCTGGCAGGCACCTTTGGTGGTCGGTGCCGGTGGCCACTTCTGCCCCGTGGCACGACTGCTGGGCGATGGCCCCGGCCGTCACGAGACAGTGGTTGCCGCAAAAGAACTGGAGTTCAGAATGACATCCGAGCAGGCCAAAACCTGCAAGGCCAGTGGCGACACGCCGGAACTCTGGTTCTGCCGCGACCTGAAAGGTTATGCCTGGATCTTCCGCAAAGGCGACTACCTTAATATCGGGCTAGGCAGAGAGGACAACCATAAGCTGTCGGATCACCTGCACCACTTTGTCGACGAGATGAAGCAAACCGGTCGCATTCCCTCTGACCTGCCCAGTCGCTTCAAGGGGCACGCTTATTTGCTATACAACCACGCCCACCGCCCCCTGGTGGATGATGGACTGATCCTCCTCGGCGATGCCGCCGGGCTTGCCTACACACAAAGCGGAGAAGGCATACGGCCGGCCATTGAGTCCGCATTGCTGGCTGCAGAGGTTATCCGGTCTGCTGAAAACTATTCGTCCAAATCGCTCCAACCCTACGGCGAGGCCATTGCCGAGCGCTTTGGCAACCGTGCAAAGCAACATGACAGCGGCTGGCAATTGCCTCAATGGGTCAAGACACCACTGGCAGGCATGCTGATGCGTTCTCATTGGTTCACCCGCAAAGTGGTAACGGACAAGTGGTTCCTGCACCAGGAGGTGCCGCCACTGAAATCGGCTGTCTGAAAAAACGAGCCCGCATACGAATAGCTGCCTCCATCAGACGTCTGATGGAGGCTCCACCAGGACGGGAGGATCGAAGTTATGAGGACACTTATGAGTGAGCCAAACAATCGGAAGTCCGTGTTGACCTCCGCTGCCTTGCTGGCGTTGGCAACTCTTCCCGCCATGGTCTTTGCCCAATCATGCCCGGGAATTCATGTGCAAGTTCCGAACATCAAAAACAGTACCGGGACTATCGCTTGCGCGCTTTTCGAATCGCCAGCCGGTTTCCCTACTGAGTTTCTGCACTCCGCGACCAATATAATGATGATGAAAATTAAAGATACGCAGGCACGTTGTAGCTTTCTGGATATTCCTCCAGGAACGTATGCGTTGGCCGTCATCCATGATGAGAATATGGATGGCAAGCTCAATACTAATTTTCTAGGGATCCCCTCGGAAGGTTATGGCTTTTCAAGCGGCGCAGAGGCTGCAATGAGCGCGCCTTCATTCGAGGCCGCCAGCTTTTCGTACGACGGGCAAAATCTGGATCTGACGATTAGATTGAATTATTGAGGGCTTCTATGGCATTACTCAAGAAGGCATCCCGCAATCCAATCTTGAGTCCGCCATATACTCCTGTGATCCGTTAAATTAACAATTGTGTTGCTTATCTAGCTCATCCAGAAAGTCATTGGCTGTCAGGGGCTTCGCATAGCGATAGCCCCGGGCAAGTATGCTCCTGAAAACAGTTTCTTTCTTCAATTGAGGGCTCAAAAACTCACGACAAAATCACGACAAGTCGTCTATAGGCCGCGCCATTACAGGGCTGATGGTGCCGCCTCCGGGCACCATTAGAATTCAATGACTTAGCCCGCCTCGCGCGGGCTTTGTTGTTTCTGGTCTATAAGCTAATTTTCTTCGCTCCTATAAGCCTATCCAAAGCTCCACTTCTCAGATCATCCTGAATCCGCGACAACGAAGCTAAGTCCTCACTCTATGGCAATCGAAGTCACTGCGTAAGCCGGACTTAGAGAGATCGCCGGGCTCATCCTGAAATATGCGAAAGTCACCTATCCATCCCCTGCAAAAAACTGCCATTAACTATCCGCTTTCTGCAAAATGAAAACGGACCCCGAAGACCATTAAAAAACATTCCTCTTATTTATCAATATCTTAAATCCCACACACTAAAAAGGGTTATCATAGATATAAAGCTGTAAAACCTATACTTTGGGCATCCGGCATCGATGTTACGCCGTATTAAAACAACAACATGTGCCATCAATAATTTGCGAGAGTGACTCAGTGCGAGTAAACCAACCTGTTACGAACCGGGAAGTGCCTGTCAAAAAAGGCGCCAACATCCTCTCCACAACCAACCCCAAAGGACAGATCACTCACATCAACGACGAGTTCGTTGAGATCAGTGGTTTCTCACGAGAGGAACTGCTTCGCCAGCCCCACAACATCATCCGCCATCCGGACATGCCCAGAGCAGCCTATGAAGAAATGTGGCAGCGGCTGAAAGCCGGTGAGACCTGGATGGGCGCCGTTAAAAACCGTTGTAAGAACGGAGACCATTATTGGGTGAGGGCCTATGCCATACCGGTCACCGGGAAAAACGGGGAAATTGTTGAGCTGCAGTCTGTCCGTTCAGAGCTACCTCCTGAAGCCGAAGAGCGGGCCGAAAAGCTGTACGCCAAGTTGCGTGAGAACCAGCCTTCAAAAGGCCCCGTGGAAACGGCAAGCCTTCGCAGGGGACTATCACTGCACGTCAAGCTGATCGCAGCCATGGTCTTGATACTGCTTGTTTCCGGTTTCGCCCAGAGCCTTGCCGGGTCATTGGCCGTCAGCATGGGTATCGCTGTCGCCGCAGCATTCGCCGCCGCCGGCAGTGTGTTTTTCTTCACCAACCCGCTACGTAAGTGCATCCAAAAAGCGCGAACTCTGATTAACGATTCCGTCGCGGAAAAAATCTTTACTGGCCGCGTCGATGATATTGGCAGCCTTGAGCTGGCAATGATTCAGCAGGAAGCAGAGCTCGATGCCATCGTTAAGCGCATGGACGATGTCATTGGCAAACTCGATTCAGGAGCCGAACGCACGATATCCAGAAGTAACGATGCCCACCAAGCGGTCCAGGAGCAGGCGGTCGCAACCGACACCATTGCCTCCGCTAGTGAAGAGATGTCTGCTACTTCTCAGGAAGTCGCCAACAATGCGTCCAACATGCTTGATCAGGTCAAGCTGGCCAATGAACGCGTGGCCGACGGTCAGGCTCTGACGCGGGAGACCCGCAACAGTATGGAAGCTCTGTCAAAAGAGTTGTCCGGTGCCTCTGACAACGTGGGTCAGCTTGCCGAGGCCAGCAAAGGCGTCACTAGCGCTCTGAGTGTCATTGGTGACATAACCGAGCAAACCAACCTGTTGGCCCTGAATGCCTCCATTGAAGCGGCCCGGGCCGGAGAAGCCGGTAGAGGCTTTGCGGTGGTGGCCGACGAAGTTCGCAGCCTGGCACTTAAAACCAAAACCACCACCGAACAGATCAACGCAACGCTTGGAAAATTCCACGAGACAGTTTCAACCGCCACTCAATCCATGAAGCGGTGTGATGAATACGCCCAGAAAACGGTGGATAACGCAATCAGCTCGGAGCATACGCTGGCTGAAGTCGTGACCTCTATCGAGAAAATATCGGATGCCTGCACCGGCACCTCATCGGCGGCCGAGCAACAGCATCGTGCCTCCACCGAAATTTCAGGAAAAATCGTCAACATTAACGACCTTGGTGAAACCGCCATGTCTGTTGTGCACGAGGCTCAGGATTCAATACGGGAGCTAAAAGGGCAAATCGGCGAAGTTGGCCGGCTTGTATATCGCCTTAGAGAGCGAAACAACGACTGACCGCCCATAGTTCGCGCAGAGGTAATGCTGAAGCATGGTTAAAGGCTATTTGTTGGGGAACCATCAGTCTCGTCACTGGCTGGAGCAGAATCGGCAAGGTTTATTGGTCTCCGAGATAGAGTGTCATTTCTTTGAAGGGCTGAAAGAAGCAGCGAATCACGCTCGCCCGGCGTTCTGGATTCTGGATCTTGACGGGGTATCCAGGCAGACCGTACACAGTTTCTTTGAAGGTCTCTCAGGCCATATGGAAGTGGGACATTGCCCCGTCGTCTGCCTCGGTGAGTTGAGCTCTCTGGCACTGCTTGGAGATGTCGCCAACAATGCGATTCGGTTCCTGCAAAAACCGGTGACAGCAAGCATGCTGCACCTGGCGTGCGTGGAGTTGGGCATGGTCGTATCGCCTTCTCTCAATGATCGCCTGCTTCATGAACGGGAACAGGAGCACCTTGCACTCAATAAGCATGCGATTGTCAGTAAAACAGACCTGCAAGGCAGAATCATCGAGGTCAATCGCCGGTTTTGCGAAGTCAGCCAATACTCCGAGTCGGAACTTCTTGGCCAGACTCACCGCCTGGTCAAATCAGATCACCACTCGCCGGCATTCTACAAAGACCTATGGGAAACCATTGCCCTGGGCAATGTCTGGCAGGGAGAAATCTGCAACAAAGCCAGAGACGGGAGCCTGTACTGGGTATCGTCGACCATCGTCCCGTTCCTCGACCGGGAGAACCGCCCGTACCAGTACATGGCGATCCGGAAAGACATCAGCCATGTCAAAGCAGCGGAAAATCGCATCAAGTCCCAAGCCAAGCTGGCAGAGCTGATAAGCAAGGCCGGCACTCACTTAATAGCCGGGCACTGGGCCCGCGCTCCGCAAGTGCTTCACTCTGCTTTATCTCCCCTTTGTAACCACATGGGGGTGGGACAGCTGACATTTGAACTCAAACAGATTCCCAATGACGTGATGAGCGCCTGGACTGAACATTCCGGCCTGCAGGCAAGCGCTCCGCTTATCGATTTTCGTCATGCATCAGGCTCCGGAGGTTCAGAGCAAAGGGCAAAGACAATCCCCCTCCACTCCAAACAATTTGACCTGGGCTGCTTGGTGATCCAAGCCCAAAATGAGGAAATGGCCGATGGTTTCTTCGCTCAGACCTTAACGAACGTTTTGGGGAAGCTCCTCTCCCAGGCAATCACTGGCTGGATACTGGAATTCTATCAGGAGCGTGACCGAGACCGCCTACGCCGGGCACAGACGTTTGCACAAATTGGCACATGGGAATGGGATCTTCGCACCAATGATCTGTTCTGGACCAACATCATCCCCACGCTTTTTGGTTATCCCGAAGGAGAGCTGGAAACCAGCTATGAGAATTTCCTGTCCGCGGTTCATCCGGATGATCGGGTAAAAGTCGAAAGCGCCATTAATGAAGCAATACAGCACGATAGACCCTATCGCGTTGAGCACAGAGTCGTCTGGCCCGACGGCACCATTCGTTGGGTTCTGGAGACTGGTGCCGTGAACCGTGACAGCAATGGCACCGCTACACACATGCTTGGCATCATTCAGGATATAACCAAAGAACATGAAGCTTCCACTCAACTGACGCTTCAGACCCGGATGCTGAACATGCTCCACGATTCGCTGACGGCTTTCGTGCTGGAAGGAAGATTCCGAGCAACTCTGGATGCCATGCTGGAAGGCCTTCTCGAGCTCAGTGACAGCGAATTTGGCTTCCTCGCGGAGGTGCTTTACAACGAACAGGACGCTCCCTATCTGCGAATGCAGTCCATTACTGATATTTCCTGGGATAGCGCATCCCGAAACATGCTAAACAAAACCGGCACCGATCACTTCGAGTTCCGGGACCTGAACAACATGCTTGGGGTCGCCATTAAAGACCGAAAAGTTGTCAGTATTAATGAACACGAAAGCAATGGTCTTTTTACAAAGCTCCCGGATGGGCACCCGGAGATCCGCACATTCCTCAGTGTCCCGATCTTTGTCGGTGAAGAGCTGGTGGGCCTTGTCGGCCTGGCTAACCGGCCTTCGGGATACGGCAGAAAATTCGTCGAATTTTTGCGGCCATTCTTCGCCACCTATGGCGTGATTATCAACTCCCAGCGTTTGATAGAAGCCGAACAGGCGAATCGAAAAAGCCTGGTGCAGGCGAAACGCCGGGCAGACCAGGCCAACCGGGCAAAATCCGAGTTTCTGTCGAGCATGAGCCACGAACTGCGCACCCCCTTGAATGCCATTATTGGCTTCGGTCAGTTGTTGGATAGCGATTCGGATTTGCTGGACGACCAGAAAGATAGCGTTGAGGAAATCCTGTCTGCCAGCAAACACCTGCTCACTCTGATTAACGAAGTACTGGATCTGTCGCGTGTGGAATCCGGCAAACTCGAACTGTCAATCGAGACAATACCGGTGAACGGCATTGTTGAAGAGGCTTTGAGTCTGGTCCAGCTCTCAGCGGAGAAATACAGCGTCAGCCTGTCTGCTGAGAGCGTCGGCAATTTATGCGTGATGGCGGACTGGACCCGGCTCAAACAGGCTCTGCTGAACCTGCTTTCCAATGGCATTAAATACAATCATGCAGGGGGCCGTGTCACCGTTGAGGCCAGACAGGATACAACCCGCTGGGTTGAGCTGCGCATTACCGACACAGGCCCGGGGATTTCAGAAACCGGCTTATCCGAACTGTTCACGCCTTTCAACAGACTGGGAGCAGAGCTAAGCCATATCGAAGGCACCGGTATCGGGCTATCCCTCACAAAAAGAATCGTTGAGTTGATGGGAGGGACCATTGGCGTAGATAGCGTGGTTGGGCAGGGCTCTACCTTCTGGATTCGTTTGCCGGCAGCGTCGGCGCAACCGGACATGAGCCGCTCTATGCTAACTCGACAGATCTCTGCGGAGTCGATGGGACATAATGCGGGAGCAGTGACTCAAACCATTCTGTATATCGAAGACAACCCATCCAATCTCAAACTCGTGGACCGGGTCATTCAACGGCAAAACAGCTTTTCTTTAGTGTCCGCCTCATCTGCGGCTGATGGCCTCCAGCTGGCGGAGACCTGCAGCCCGGACCTTATTCTTCTGGATATCAACCTTCCCGACATGGACGGCTACTCAGTCCTCAAGGCTCTGAAAGCAAGGGAAACGTCAAAAAGCATGCCTGTTATCGCCCTCTCGGCCAATGCTATGCACAGCGAAGTGCGCAAAGGGAAAGAAGCCGGCTTTGATGACTACCTGACAAAACCCATTAACATTCAAGAATTGATCGACACTGTTCAACAGTATCTGGGATAACCGCCATGTATTATTCCTCGGACAATGACCTTCACCAGCAGAAAATCTTCGTTGTAGACGATGAACCCTCGAACCTGAAATTACTTGAAAAAGT
>JAVLAV010000069.1:0-15435 GCA_031580735.1 Marinobacter sp. | reverse complement strand
AGCTACGAAACCATTTCTATACACCCGTTACGGTTTGATAAACTGCGCAGCCGTTTTTCCGTAAGAGATTTTCCGGATGCTTGATAAACTGTTTGTTCTGAGTCAATACGTCATTCCGCAGCTGGCGGTTTCCCGGCTGGCTGGCCGTCTGGCTGATTATGACGGGACTCCGACCCTGAAAAACCGGGTGATCAAATGGTTTATCGGCCGTTACGGCGTGAACATGAGCGAGGCCGCCGAGCCCGACCACACGGCCTACCCCTCGTTCAACGCCTTCTTTACCCGCGCTCTGAAGCCGGGTACCCGAAAAATCGAGGGCGACCAGAGCGTGTTCGTCAGCCCCGTTGACGGCACCATCAGCCAACTCGGAAAAGTCAGCCACGACCGCATCTTCCAGGCCAAGGGACAATCTTTCAGCCTGACGGAGTTGCTGGGTGGTGACAATGAACAGGCAAAACCCTTCGAGAACGGGGAGTTCGCAACCATCTACCTGTCGCCGAGCGACTATCACCGAATTCACATGCCCATCGCCGGCACATTAAAAGAGATGGTGTATGTGCCGGGCAAGCTGTTTTCGGTAAACCCGACGACAGCCGAGGAGGTTCCCAATCTGTTTGCCCGCAATGAACGGGTCGTGTGCGTATTCGACACCGAAGCAGGCCCGATGGCGCTGGTTCTGGTAGGCGCCATGATTGTCGGAAGTGTGCAAACCACCTGGGCGGGCGTGGTCGCTCCCAACCCCCACCAGGTCAGTCACTGGCAATACAGCGGTGATGATGCCGTGCATTTCGAAAAAGGGGAAGAAATGGGCCGCTTCCGACTCGGCTCCACCGTGATTGCGGTCATGCCCGAAAACGCTGTGCAGTGGAAGACTGACCAGATCGCCGGCAAAAAAGTACGCCTGGGCGAAGCTTTCGGAGCCCTGGACACTAAGGAAGCTTGAGGACGTCAGGCCCGCTCCGCCGGAAATGCCAGGACTTCTTCAATGCTGCTCGCACCGAGCTTAAGCATCAACAGCCGGTCCAGCCCGAGCGCCACGCCCGCGCATTCAGGAAGGCCGGCATCCAGCGCCTCAAGAAAAGCCTGATCCACCGCCATTTGCGACTTACCAGCTGCCTTTCGCTGGTGATTATCTTCAGCAAAACGCCGCCGCTGCTCCTCCGGATCGGTCAATTCCCAGTAGCCGTTACACAGCTCCAGGCCCTGGCTGTAAAGTTCAAACCGGTGGGCGACCGCATGGCCACCCTCCATTGAAACTTTCGCCAAAGCTGCCTGCGAAGCCGGATATCGGGTGATAAACACAGGCTTTTCCAGCCCCAACTCCGGTTCCACCCGAAAGCTCATCACCAGGTCCAGACGGCCATCACGCCCCAGCCCGGCCAGTTGTTCCGGTTCCAGCCATTGCTGGCAGTACCGGTTCAGATCCTGATCGGTGATGGTCATCGGGTCGAAGCCGGCCGCACGCTTCACAGCTTCGCGATAAGACAGGATGTCTGGCCATTCACAGTTCAGCCAGCCACAAACAAGCTGGGCGACTTCCGCCATCAGCTCAGAATCGTCGAAGCCTTCCCGGTACCACTCCAGCATGGAAAATTCCGGATTATGGCGCCGGCCCCGCTCACCATTGCGGAAAACCCGGGCTATCTGAAAAATCGACCCGTAGCCGGCAGCGAGCAACCGTTTCATGTGATATTCCGGGGACGTCTGCAGCCAGCCGTTCTGGATGCCATCAATCCCGATCTGCGCCGGGATTCCCTCCAGGTTAACGTCGGTCACACCGTGGCGCCCGAGAACCGGGGTTTCAACCTCCAGCACTCCGCGCTGCGCAAAAAAGCCGCGCACATACTGCAATTGCTGTGCGCGGCTTTTCAGTGCTTCCCGGGAGGCTGTAGGATGCCAGCCAGAAGCGGTAGACATCAGAACAGATCAGCTGTTCTTGACGCGGCTGACATAGTCACCGGTACGGGTGTCCACTTTCAGGATTTCACCGATCGTGATAAACAGTGGCACGTTTACCACCGCGCCGGTGGTCAGAGTGGCGGGTTTGGAGCCACCCTGCGCAGTATCGCCTTTCATACCCGGATCTGTGTCAACCACTTCCAGTTCGACAAAGTTCGGCGGTGTCACGCTCAGTGGTGCATCGTTATAAAGGGTGACGGTATAGACTTCCTGTTCCTTGAGCCATTTTACGGTATCACCAACTGCCTTTTCACTCGCCGGGTACTGCTCAAAGGAGCCATCGGTCAGCATGAAATACCAGAACTCACCATCCGAATACAGGTATTCCATTTCCAGCTCGACCACATCGGCCGCCTCGAGGCTTTCCCCGGATTTGAAGGTGCGCTCCCAGACCCGATTGGTCATCAGGTTGCGCAGTTTCACGCGGTTGAAAGCCTGGCCCTTGCCGGGCTTGACGAATTCGTTTTCCAGCATAATGCACGGATCGCCGTCCAGCAAAACCTTGAGACCGCCGCGAAATTCGTTGGTAGAATATGAAGCCATGAAATGTTCACCTGACGTAATGTCGTTAAAATGTCAAAGGTCGCTATGATACAGCGAACCCCCGCCCGTATAGAAGCCCGTGATGTGAGCCCTCAAAGTGCCACTGCCAGCGCGACTCTTCACATACCCGCCCGGGAACAGGACTGGCAGCGCATTCTCAGCGACTCCATCACCTGCCCCGAGCAGTTGCTCAGCCGTCTGAACCTGCCTGCCGGTCGCTGGCAGGACGGTGCGCAAGCAGGCCACCAGCTATTTCCGATTCGCGTTCCCGAACCGTTTGTCCGGAGAATGCAGCCAGGCAATCCCGACGATCCCCTGTTGCGCCAGGTGCTGCCGCTGACAGAAGAAACCGAAGAGGCGCCCGGCTTTGTCACGGACCCCCTGGAGGAAGACGGCGCCATTCAGACCACCGGGCTGATCCGCAAATACCGCAGCCGGGCATTGCTGATGGTGACCGGCCAGTGTGCAATTAATTGTCGTTACTGTTTCCGGCGGCACTTTCCCTACGCCTCACACCGGCTGGGCCCCGAAGATCGCCAAGAAGTGATCAACGCGTTGAACTCAAGCCCGGAGATCAACGAAGTGATTTTCAGCGGTGGCGATCCGTTATCCGTCAATGACCGGCTGCTGGCACAGTGGGCAAGCCTGCTCGACTCGGTGCCCCACCTGCGCCGGCTGCGGATACATTCCAGGTTACCGGTGGTGATTCCCCAGCGGGTCAATGATGAAATGCTTGCCTGGTTGAGTGAAAGCCGGCTGCAGAAAATCCTGGTGGTGCACGTGAATCATCCGGCCGAGATTGACCAGGCCACTCGCCATGCCTTTAGCCGGCTGCGGGAGGCGGGAGTTACCCTGCTCAACCAGAGCGTTATTCTCAACGGCGTCAATGATTCCAGCAAGACACTGGCGAGCCTTAGCGAGACCCTGTTCGAGGCGGGCGTTATGCCCTATTATCTGCATGCTTTCGATCCGGTCCGGGGGGCTCATCACTTTGCCGTCAGCGATGATCGGGCGAAGGCGATCGTTCAGGAACTGATGGCGCAATTGCCGGGCTTTCTTGTTCCCAGGCTGGTCAGAGAGTTGCCGGGAGCCGCCAGCAAGACCCCCATTCTGTAGATGGTTGGCCTGCTCGCTTTTTATGGCGGTTTTGCTATCCTGAAATCGGACACTTATCAACAATTACGGCATGTATTTCAAGCCTGTGTGCGTGCCGTCCGGACATTGGCGCTGAAACATGGAAGGCAACTTTGTAAAACCAGACCTTGAGGTGCCGGAGCAAAGGACGGCAAGCCTGTCCTTTTGCGACACCACGCCCAAGGCATTCCGCCTGTGGACCAAGCAGCTGCCCATGGTCAACATCGGCGAAGCTTCACGCCAGTTGTACCATGCCATTCTGGAATTGAATCAGATTTTCCTGTCACCACAACAGCGTATGCTCTTTCTGGAGGCCATAAGGGAGCAGATCCACTTTGTCTGTAACGAGCTGTCCCGACATTTTCTTGGCCTTGCCATCGCCCTGCCCGAGAAGCAGCGCAAGATCGCCAACCTGACTCAAGCCCTGCAACTGCATCTGGCCAGCGGTTACAAACTGTGCCTGCTTGAGTATCTGGATAACGGCGGTCTGGACAAACACAGACACCATGTATCCACCGCTACGCACCGGATCATTTCCGAACTGGGCGCAACCATTCTTCGCTCACACCAGCTGTATTGTCCAAGCCCGCGCCGAAGCTGGCTCGACTGCCATCAACTGTTCCTTTTCGCCTGGCATAACGATCTTGCCGATCAGAACGTGGAAGACAGCGCGCTGACGCACCAGCGCTCAAGCACCATTGCAGACAGCTATAAACGGGTTCTTCTGCTGGGCTGCTCGCGGCCGAACCAGCTCCGTCAGAATGAACTGACGCAGGTGTATGAACTGTTCGAATCCTGGACCCCATACTGCCACTGCGGTCCCGACACAAGCACCGACAGCCTGTTTATCATCAACCCGGAGCAGGACAAACCACCCATTTACCGGAGCCTGCTGGATAAAGTTCCGGAAGGCGACAGCTACGGATTCGACACCACAGCACTCGCAGGCCACCTTTCGGAGCTGTTGCACGGCAGACATAACAACCGCCAGCCCGACCAGACACCGCTGGGCATTCCCGGCAATGTCAGCGATACACTGCTGACGCATCTGAACCAGGCTCTGGGTATTCTGGCCAAGCGAAACTTCAACCGGATTTCCAGTCAGGGTTCTCTGGAGATTTGCGTGGGGTTAAGCGCAACCCATTACTTCGTTTCCGGACAGAAAACCTTCTCCGAATTTCTTGAAGGCAACGAAAGCAACCACCATGAGCAGGAGAACCTGTTCATCAAACGCGCCAACAGACAACAAGACGCCTGGTCGCAGGCTCACGATGTCGCTCCAAGCGAAGACCGGATGCATAGCAGTGAAGGCCCCATCACTTTCCGCAGTGGCGCCGGCAACCAGGCAACCACCCAGGCTCACCGGAATCGTCCCCGGTCACATCATGCCGCGCTGATAAACACCAGCCCCGGCGGCTACTGTGTCGCCTGGGAGCAGGATATACCGGCCTCCCTCCAGGCCGGAGAGATTCTGGGCGTGCGTGAACAAAGCACACATCCCTGGAGCATTGCGGTGGTCAGATGGCTACGCCAGATCAAGAACCAGGGCACCCAGGCGGGCATTGAATTACTCGCCCCCAGTGCTGCGCCCTGTGCTGTTCGCCTGATCCAGAAAGTTGGCAACAGCAGTGAATATCTGCGGGGCCTGCTGCTGCCGGAAATCAACGTAGTGAACCAGGCCGCCACCCTGGTGACACCCCGAATGCCGTTTCAGACCGGCCATCGCATTTCACTGTTACATGATGGCTGTGAGGATCAGGGTCAGCTTCTGAAGAAAGTATCGGCTACCGGCAGTATCAGCCAGTTTGAACTGAAACTTCACAATTCACAGGTATTGTCCGGCCTGGCAGAAACTCGGCCCGGCAACGGCGGTACCACGGACGATGAGTTTGATTCGCTGTGGCCGTCGTTGTGACACACCCGGTTGTTATCGGCCGCCAAGCGCTGCATCATAGCCAACAGTATGAACTTTCATAGCGGAGTGCCGGCGAAGAGCATTCACGGCATCATGAGACCTCTTTCGAATGCAGAAAAATAAGACCACCGTACATCTGTTGATTCTCGATCCCTCCCAGAATGATGCGGAATCTGTCGTCAGCCTGTTGCGTAATGCAGGCCGGGCCACCAGAGCACACCGGATAACGTCCGAAGAAGATCTGGAAGAAGCCCTGAAGACGTCAACCTGGGATCTGCTGCTGGCCCGGGATGTTGATCAGGAATTCGGCCCTGACAACGCCCTCGCCATGATCAAGCGCATGGACAAGGACATTCCGGTCATACTGCTTACCGAAACCTATGACCGGGAACGTACCGTTGGCATCATTCGTGCCGGCGCCCAGGACGCGTTACCTTACGAGTATTCGGACCTGCTGGTGCTGGTCGCCAAAAGAGAGCTGGCAGCACTGGATGATCGCCGCCGGCGCCGTGTTCTGGAATCCCACCTACGGGAAGCCGAACAACGCTGCCAGTTACTGCTGGAAAGCTCCAAAGACGCCATTGCCTATATCAACGACGGCATGCACATCTACGCCAACCAGTCCTATATGGAACTGCTTGGTTACGACGATATCGATGAGCTGATCTGCATCCCGGTGCTCGACACCCTGACCCCGAAAAGTCAGGAAAAATACAAGGAGTTCATGAAAGCCTTTGCCAGCAAGGGCGAGGATGGCATGACGCTGAACTGCACCGCCCGGCGCAGTGATGATCAGGAAATAGACGTCACCATATCCGCATCCGCCGCCACCTTTGATGGCGAGGCCTGCACACAGATCGTACTGCAAACCGAACATTCGGATGCCGAGCTTGAAGAGAAGCTCCACGAGATCAGCAGCCAGGACCTTCTGACCGGCCTCTATAACCGCCAGTACCTGATGGACGCTCTGGGCAAAGCTATCGCCGAAGCCGGCAAGACCAACCAGACCGGCGCCCTGGCTTACATTGCGCTGGACAATTTCCTGACTATGAAAACCCGGGTTGGCATTTCCGGCGCAGATCTCCTGCTTGGAGACCTGGCCAGCCTGTTACGCGTACAGGCGGGCGACAGGATGACGCTGGCGCGCCTCAGCGATGATGCCTTCTGCATCATGTGCCTGCCCTGTGATGAAAAGAGCATGGAGCAGCAGTGCGAGCAGGTTCGCAAAGCCGTGGAGGACCATCTGTTCGACATCAATGGCCACACCGTGCCACTGACGGTTTCCATTGGCGTGGCCGCCATCACTGAAAACTCACCCAAAGCTGAAGATTTGATGGGCCGGGCCCATACTGCCTCGGCAGAGGTGAAAAAACAGGAAGGTGGCAGCCAGGGCAACGGCGTACTGGTTTACAACCCCGCGGACTACGAAGCGCTGGACGAAAACAACTCTGCAGAAGCCATTCAGAAAGCACTCGATGAGAATCGCTTCCGCCTGTTGTTCCAGCCTGTGATCAATCTGCGGGGCGAGGATGAAGAGCACTACGAAGCTTTCGTCCGCATGCTCGATAAAGACAACCAGGAAGTCTCGCCCTATGACTTTCTGCCACCAGTTGGCCCCAGCGAAACGACCGTCAAGATCGACCGCTGGGTTATCCTGCAGACCATCAAGCAATTGGCCAGCCATCGGTCGCGGGGCCACGACACCCGGATGTTCCTGAATATCACCTCCGAAACACTTCAGGACAAGACTTTCACCCCCTGGCTCAGCGTTGCCCTCAAAGCGGCGCGGTTGCCTGGCGATTCTCTGATTTTCCAGATCCGGGAAGGCGACGCCAACAATCATATGAAGCAGGCCAAGGATTTCACCAAAGCCGTGCATGAATTGCGCTGCAAGGTCTCTATCTCCCAGTTCGGCTGTGCCCTCAATCCCTTCAACACGCTCAAGCATATTGATGCCGATTACGTGAAGATTGACGGCTCTTTCACCGAAGAGCTTCAGAAGAACGAAGAGGCCAAGCAGCAGGTCAAGGAAATGGTAAAAAGCCTGCAAACATCCGGCAAGCTGACCATCATTCCACTGGTGGAAAGCGCCAGCGTACTGGCCACACTATGGCAGGCCGGCGTTAACTACATTCAGGGTTACTACCTTCAGGCACCAGTGCCTGAGATGAACTACGACTTCAGCGAAAACTGAGCCTTAAGATGGCAGCAAAAAAAAAGGCGAGCCCAAAACGGTCTCGCCTTTTCTGTTGCCAGTAGCTCCGGTTATAGAGCCTGATTGGTCTCGCTTTCACGGAACCCGATCAGATAGAGAATGGCATCCAGCCCCAGAGTGGAAATAGAGTGCCTTGCTGACTCCTTAACCAGTGGCTTGGCCCGGAACGCCACACCCAGACCGGCCTGACTGAGCATCGGAAGATCGTTGGCGCCATCACCCACGGCAATCACCTGCTCACGGGAAATATGCTCGTTTTCTGCAATTTCCAGCAACAACTCGGCTTTACGCTGGCCATCTACGATCTGCCCCTGTACCTCGCCGGTCACCTTGCCGTCGACAATCTCCAGTTCGTTGGCATAGATATAATCAATGCCCAGTTTGCGCTGAAGGTGGCGGGCAAAATAGGTAAACCCGCCAGACAGAATCGCCGTCCGGTAACCCAGCGCTTTCAGACTGAGAATCAGGTGCTCTGCCCCTTCGGTCATGCGTAGCCGGCCGGCAATGCCTTCCAGCACGGACTCATCAAGGCCTTTGAGCAGCGCCAGACGCTCGGAGAAGCTCTGGCTGAAATCCAGTTCGCCCTGCATGGCCCTCTCGGTTATCTCTGCCACCTGGGCGCCCACGCCAGCCTCATGGGCAAGTTCGTCAATCACTTCCGCTTCAATCAGAGTGGAATCCATGTCGAAGACCACCAGCCGGCGGTTGCGACGGAAAATGGAATCTTCCTGAAAGGCAATATCGACGTTCATTTCACCGGCAATATGCAGGAAGTCCGCCCGCAACTGCTCCAGATCCGTAGGCGTACCGCGCACGGAAAATTCCACGCAGGCAATGCGGTTGTCAGACGGGTTCAGCGACGGCCGCGCCGAAAGCCGGGTGATATTATCGATGTTCAGACCATGGCGGGCGGTAATCGCCGAAACCCGGGCAATCTGTTCAGCCTTGATGTCCCGTGACAACAGGGTGACGATGTAACAGGCCCGGTTGCGGCCTGCCGCCCAGGTCTGATACTCCTGTTCGGTAATGGGCGCAAAGCGCACTTGCAGGTCCAGCGCGTGCAGGCGGAACAGCAAATCCCGGATGACCGGCGAAGAGCGTGACTCGTCCGGAATCTCGATCAGAATCCCCCAGGTCAGGTGATCGTGAATCACCGCCTGGCCGATATCCAGAATGCGGACATCGTATTGCCCCATAATGCCGGTGATTTCCGAGGTCAGCCCGGGCTTGTCACGCCCGGACACATTAATCAGTACCAGTTCACTCACTGTCCGCGTTCTCCTCTTCCCGGGTACGGGCGGCCGAGGGTATGACATCAATGGCATCCACTCGCTGCAGGCCCCGGGGCAGCTTGTGCCCACGCCGGCCACGCTCCCCCAGATAATGTTCCAGATCACTGAAGCGCAGCCCCAGCTTGCGCTTGCCAGCCTGAATTTCCAGCTGATCGTCTTCGCCGAATACGGTCAGAGCCACCACGTACTCTTCCCGGGTCTGCACCCGTGCTGCGGGAATGCTCAACATCTTGTTGCCTTTGCCTTTGGCCAGTTCCGGCAATTCAGACAGCGGGAACACCAGCATCCGGCCCTCGTTGGACACCGAGGCGATATACAGTGTTGCCGTTGTCTCGGGCACCATCACCGGCGGCAGAAGGTGAGCCCCCTTAGGCACCGTTACCATAGCCTTGCCAGCGCGGTTCTTGCTGATCATGTTATCCAGGGCGGTAACAAAGCCATAACCGGCATCGGTTGCCAGCAGCACTTTACGCTCCGGCTTGCCTGTCACCAGGCCGGAGAATGTCGCTCCGGAAGGCGGATTGATCCGGCCCGTCAGGGGTTCGCCCTGCCCACGGGCCGACGGCAGAGTGTGGGCCATGAGGGCGTAGGCCCTGCCAGTGGAATCCAGGAAAATTGCCTGCTGATTGCTGCGGCCCCGGGCCGCCAGTGCGAAACGATCACCCGATTTGTAATTCAGGCCGGCCGGGTCAATATCGTGGCCCTTGGCAGCACGCACCCAGCCCTTGTCTGAGAGCACGATGGTCACCGGATCATTCGACAAAAGGTCACTTTCACGGAAAGCCCGCGCTTCCTGGCGCTCAACAATCGGCGAACGGCGGTCATCTCCGAAGGTCTCGGCGTCCTGCTGAAGCTCGGTCTTGATCAGCTCCCGCAGTCTATCCTCAGAGCCCAGAATAGTCTGCAGCTCGTCCCGCTCGGCAGATAGCTCCTCCTGCTCGCCGCGAATTTTCATTTCTTCGAGTTTGGCCAAATGCCGCAGTTTCAGTTCCAGAATCGCTTCGGCCTGTTCTGCCGACAGTCCGAACCGGGTCATCAGCTCGGTCTTGGGCTTGTCTTCGTAACGAATGATCTCGATGACTTCGTCAATGTTCAGGTAGGCAACCAACAGGCCTTCCAGAAGGTGCAGCCGTGCCAGCACTTTATCCAGACGGTGCTGAAGACGGCGGGTCACCGTATTCTTACGGAAGGCGAGCCATTCCGTCAGGATTTCTACCAGGCCTTTCACCCCGGGCCGGCCATCGTTACCGATGACATTGATATTCACCCTGTAGGTTTTCTCCAGATCGGTACTGGCAAACAGGTGCGCCATCAGGCCATCCAGGTCCACCCGGTTGGAACGAGGCACAATCACCAGACGAGTGGGATTTTCATGATCTGACTCATCCCTCAGATCAGCTACCATCGGCAGCTTTTTGGTCTGCATCTGTTGGGCAATCTGCTCCAGAACCCGGTTACCGGAAACCTGGTGCGGCAGGTCTGTAACCACCACTTCGCCATTTTCGCGAATCCAGCGCGCGCGCATGCGTAACGAGCCACGACCCGTCTCATACATCTTCTGGATGTCTTTGCGCGGGGTGATAATTTCGGCGAGAGTCGGGAAATCCGGGCCTTTAACGTGTTCACACAACTGATCAACCGAGGCTGCGGGATCGTCGAGCAGCCGTATACAAGCCGCTGTCACTTCCTTCACGTTGTGAGGCGGAATGTCGGTGGCCATGCCCACGGCAATACCTGTGGTGCCATTCAGCAGCACGTGAGGCAACCGGGCGGGCAGCACTGATGGCTCTTCCATGGTGCCGTCAAAGTTGGGCACCCAGTCTGCGGTGCCCTGCCCCAACTCTCCCAACAATGCCTCGGCAAACGGCGCCAGACGGGATTCGGTATAACGCATGGCGGCAAAGGATTTGGGATCATCCGGCGAGCCCCAGTTGCCCTGGCCGTCCACCAGCGGATAACGATAGGAGAATGGCTGAGCCATCAGCACCATGGCTTCGTAACAGGCGCTGTCGCCATGGGGATGGAATTTACCCAGCACATCACCCACGGTACGGGCGGACTTCTTGTACTTGGAGGTCGACTTCAGCCCCAGCTCTGACATGGCGTACACAATGCGGCGCTGAACCGGTTTCAGACCATCACCCACATTGGGCAGGGCCCGGTCCAGAATGACGTACATGGAATAGTCGAGGTAGGCTTTTTCGGTGTAATCCCGTAACGATACCCGTTCGAAACCTTCATCCGTTGTCTGAAACTCTGGCATGAATGCCCCTTTGCCTTGAATGCCTGAATGAAATACGGTGCCTGTTGTCAGGCGCCGCAGCCCGGAGAGACCGTGGCCTGGTGGCGCCCATTATATGGACGCGGGCGCGGATACACCAATTTCCAATAGCGGAATTCCCGAATAGAGCGACAACCGGGTGCGCCTTACTCTGCAAGGAGTGAATAGATCGCCGTTGTTTATCCTCAATTAGCGGAAACCTATGAGACCCAATCTTAAAGCTTGCGGGCATGCAATGGTCACAGCCGTGGTCAACGCCTTTCTGGCAGTGGCTCTGATGCTACTGGTGGAATTTGCCATCAGCGGCACCTTTCAGGTGGCCGAGCCTTATCTGTGGGCGGGGGTTCTGATCTGGATGGTGATTTTTGGCGGCCAGTTTCTTCGGCAGCGACACCTATACAAAAGTTCTGAAGACAGCGGAAGTACACAGAAAGGATAGACAATACCGGCAGGAAGCCGATTCCGGGCAAAGCGCCCGGAACCACTCAAAGGCAATCAGCCCCCAATTACTGGCGAATACCTTCGACCGAAATCTCAAGCTCGACGGTTTCTGAAGCCGGGCCCAGATCCATCGGGATATCAAAATCCTTCAGCCGAAGCTCGGTTTCTGCCTCGAAGCCCATCCGGTAGCCACCCCAGGGATCTTCACCATGGCCAACCATCTCGGCGTCCAGGGTGATTTCACGGGTCACACCGCGAAGCGTCAGATCGCCGATAATATCGGCCTCCCCTTCTTCGTCTACAACAACCCGGGTGCTCTTGAAAGTTGCTTCAGGAAACTCGCTCACATACAGGAAATCTTCACTGCGCAGGTGTTTATCGCGCTCGGCGTGATTGGAATCAATACTGGCGGTGTCAACTGTGACCGAAACCGAGCTGTTCTCGGGATTGTCGGCATCATATTCAAACTGCCCATCAAAATCGTTGAAGCGCCCGTACAGCCAGCTGTAGCCAAGATGTGAAATCTTGAAGGTGATGAACTGGTGAGTGTCCTTGTTATCAAAAGCATAGGTTCCGCTATGCTCGTCCGCGTGAGCGGCACCAGCCAGAGCCAGGGATACGGCGGAAGCAAGCAATACTTTTCTCATGGTTTTCTCCTTTACAGATTGTCTCGATAGTTCAGATAGTGGCCGCAATCGCTCAGGACTTGCCGAGCATTCTCAACAACGTGTCGTCGCGGTCAAAAACGTGATGTTTTAGCGCCCCGAGGGTATGCACCCCCGCAAGAGCCACTAGTGCCCAGGTGCTCCAGTAGTGGACGAAGCCGGCGGTGTCTTCCATACCTTTAATCTGGCCAGTCACGGAGGGAACCTCAAACATCCCGAAAACGCTGATTGATGACCCATCTGCGGTCGAGATCAGATAGCCGCTGACCATGGCCACGAACATCAGCAGATACAGCAACCAGTGGGCAATGTGGGCTGATATCACTTCCCAGCGCTTATGGTTAGCCAGTGGCTTCGGAGAAGGATTGAGCAACTTCCACAGCAGACGAAACACAACGGTGATGAACAGCAGTATGCCAATGCTACGGTGAATGTCCGGGGCCTGGCGATACCAGTCATCATAGTAGGACAGATCGACCATCCAGAAGCCCAGACCAAAAAGCCCGAAAACGGCGACTGCCACCAACCAGTGCATGACAATGGCCAGCCAGCCATAACGGTTCTCGCTATTCCTTAACGCCATAACTTCTGACTCTCCCCGGATGACCCTCACTCCCTTCAGCCTGGTAACAGTCTAGAGCCCCCGCGGTTTTCATCAAAGCTGAATGTTTTGCAGACCACCATCAAAATTTCTGATCAAACAGAAGGGCTCACAGACCCGTCATATGCGGTTCTACGGATTGTCGAAACTCATCAACAGAATAGAATTAGGGCATAAATTAACCAGCCCCTTCAGGGGACACAGTGACCAAGAGGAAATGACATGGAACTGGAATTCGACGAATCCGTTGCCGTACCAAGCAACAACTGATCGACTCTTGCCCCCGGCCTGACCGGGGGCAATTTTTTCAACACTCCCCCCAAAAAACCTTCACCTTCCAGACATGCCAACTACAGTAAAAGTGGAAATGGCAGCCATTTTTTGGCAATCTGCCTGACCTGAACCAGACGCCGCCTTGAGATAAAGGCACCGGTGCCAGGGAATACGGCACTCTGACAAACAGTTCGGCGCTTTATCCGCATTGCGGCATACTGCCGATGAGTTCGTTTAAAGACCCAGAGTTGTCTATGTCCCGAAACCTCCCAGATACCATGCCGACGCCGGAAGTAGAGCTGCTTTCTCCCATGCTGAGTCAGCAGGACAAGGGCTGGACTGCCGATTTTCGCGGACTGACCCTGCATACTGCATTACAACCGATCTACAGCCTGTCTCACAAACGAACGATCGGCTATGAAGCCCTCATCCGGGCGTTCGACACAGACCAGTGCATGGTTCCGCCGCTTCAGCTTTTCGAACTGCCGGACTCTCACGCCGAAAACCTGCTGCTTGATCGTTTGTGCCGCTATCTGCACATACAGAATTACAGCGGCATCAAGGATCAGTTGAACTGGCTCTTCCTGAACGTGTCACCGCAGGTGGTTACCTCTGGCACCCAGACCGACTCTTTTTTTGGTCACTTGCTGGAAAAAACCGGGCTGCCACCCCATCGAATTGTTATCGAAATTGTTGAACAACCAACAGATGATGCCGACCGGCTCCGGGAAGCCGTGGCCTATTACCGCCAGCTCGGCTGCCTGACAGCAATCGATGATTTCGGTGCCGGCCACTCCAACTTTGAACGCATATGGAATCTGTCTCCGGATATCGTAAAACTCGACCGCGCACTGCTTAACCGTGCGACCGAAGAGCGAAAAGCCAGGCAGATTCTCAATGGCATGGTCACTCTGCTGCACCAGTCAGGCTGCCTGGTGCTGCTGGAAGGCGTGGAAACCCGCGACCAGGCGATGATTGCCATCGATGCCGGCGTCGATTTCGTTCAGGGTTTCTATTTCAGAAAGCCCTCACTGGAGCTTGAAACCCTGTCGCAGGCACAAACAGACCTGGATGAGCTTCTGGAGGAGTACAAATACTATAAACAGTTGATCCGGGATCCGGGAAAACAGCTGACCCGCGCCTTTTCTGCACCCTTCGAGCGAACAGTGCAACGCCTGCAAGAGAACGCGGGCATGAAACAGGCCTGCACAGAACTCCTGGAAAACACCGCCGTTTCCCGCTGTTATCTGGTGGACAGCAACGGTATCCAGACCGAAGACACCCTGGTGTCAGACACTGCGGAACGCAATCAGGATCCCCGCTTCCGGCCGCTGGAAAGCACCGTCAGTGCCGACTGGTACCGGCAGGAATACCTCCGGGATGCGCTGGCCCAGCCAGACACCCTGCAGGTTACCGCCCCCTATCTGTGCGTAACCGGGGCCTATATGTGTGTCACGCTGTCACTGGCGTATCAGCATGAGGACCAACTCAGGGTTTTGTGCTGCGATATCCTGGCAAACAGCCCGGCAGTCACTGCGGGGCGCTAGAAAACCGGCACCAGGTCATACACCAGAGCAATCACTCCGATACTGGCCACGCCGGTCAGAATATTCATCGGCAGCCCCACCCGTACAAAATCCGCGAACCGGTAACCACCCGGCCCCAGCACCATCATGTTGGTCTGATAGCCCAGGGGCGTGGCAAAGCTGGCCGAGGCGGCCATCATGATGGCAATCATGAATGGTTCGGCATCGATTCCCATGGCAGTCGTCAACGACAACACCACAGGCACCATCAATATGGCTGTCGCGTTGTTGGTCAGCATCTCGGTGAGTACCGACACCACCAGATAGACCAGCGCCAGGGCCAGTAACACATTCCCGCCACTAAAGCTGACAACGCCCTCGGCCAGATAGCCTGCAGCGCCGGTTTGCTCGAGCGCGCCACCTAGCGCAAAAGAGGCGGCAATGGTAAGCGCCACAGGCACATCCACCGCCTTCTGCGCCTGGCCAACAGAGCAGCAGCCGGTAAGAATCACCAAAGCAGCGCCAACCAGAGCAGCATTGAGCATCGACATAACGCCAAAGGCGGCCAGCCCCACCAGCACCAGCAGAAT
>JAVLAV010000068.1:0-15570 GCA_031580735.1 Marinobacter sp. | reverse complement strand
GTGGCCGTCATTGATTTGCGTGGTCAGGTGGCCCTCAATGTCCTGATGACCAAACTGCCGGTGGATATGGCGTTGAAAGTTGAAGGCGCCCCGGTTTATGACCGTGAGGAAAAAGCGGTGTATATCCGCCGGCTGCAGTTGCTGGAAAGCTCGATAGATTCGCCTTTTTTCAAGGGCGACCTGGCGCCGGTGACGGATTCGGTCATGCGAATGGTGGCGCAAATGCTCGAAACCATGCCGGTCTACCGGTTGGATGAGAGTGATATGAAGCAGCGCATGTTCGGTATGGTGCCGATGGACATCCGGGTGGCACCCGGCCGGCTGGAGTTTGTGATGGCAGATTGAAGCCTCTCAAGCGCGCATGATCAAAAAAGGGGAATGACGCGAGTCATTCCCCTTTTTTATTTAGCACAGAGCGATTTACTCAGGCGCGCAGGCGAGCACAGATCGCGTCGCCGATTTCCCGGGAGGTTCGTTGTTTGTTCCCGACCTCTGCCAGGTCGGCGGCAACCGCATCGAACAGCTCCTGGCCGGCGATAACAAGTGAAGGATCCTTGCGGCCCAGCCAGTCCAGCATGCGAGCGGTGGTGAACAGCATCGCAGTGGGATCAGCAATGCCCTGGCCGGCAATGTCCGGAGCGCTGCCGTGGGTGGGCTCAAACATCGAGGGCATGTCCGGGTCCGTGGGATTGAGGTTGCACGAAGGCGCTACTCCCATGCCGCCAGACAGAACGGCCGCCAGGTCTGTCAGAATGTCACCCTGAAGATTGCTGGCAACCACCACATCGAATGCCCAAGGGCTTTGCACGAATTTCATGCAGGCGGCATCGACCAGTTCATGGTGGGTGGCTACATCGGGGTATTCTTTGCTGATGTCCTCGAAGGCTTCGGTATACATGTCGCCCCAGTGGCGCAGGGCGTTGCGTTTGGTGATCACGCACACCTGGCTTTCGCAGATACGGCCGTCCAGCGTCCGGAAGCTGCGGGTGCGGCCTTCCTGCAGGCGCTCCGCCGCCCGTTTTCGGGCCTGCTCAAAACCATAACGGATGATGCGGTCGGTGGCCTTGCGGGTGAAAACCTCCATCTGGGTGGCTACTTCGTCTGGCGTACCTTTACGCAAGCGACCACCCTGGCTGACATATTCACCCTCGCTGTTTTCCCGGATCACCAGCATGTCGATGTCTTTCGCCCGGTCATCTTTCAGATACTGGCGGGCGCCGGGCAGAAGGCGCGCCGGGCGCTCACACACCCACTGGTCAAAACCTTTGCGCATATCAAGCAATGGCGCCAGGGATACGCTGTCGGTCAGCAAGTAGCGATCGGGGTCGTCCAGGGGGCCGGGGTCACCCAGGGCGCCCAGAAGAATGGCCTGGTAGTTACTCAACTGTTCCAGTGCATCGGCGGGCCAGCTTTCGTTGTGCTCTTCATGCCAGGCGTGAGATGGCCACGGGTAGCGGGTCCACTCCAGAGCCAGCTTGTGCTTTTCTCGCAGAACTTCCAGGCACCGCACCGCCTCTGCGATAACTTCCGGGCCTATGCCGTCTCCGGGTGTAATTGCAATACGCGTGGTTTCGGCCATTCAGTAACCTCCAGGTTGGAATTTTCGTCATCAGCGGCCAGCCTCCAGTGTAGACTTCCGGAGGGCAGATGCCAGTTACCTATACGTCTGATAGGTAAAGAGTGTTTTACCTGGCGCCTGTTGATAACTATAGTAGCGATATAGTTATTCCTTTAGTCTTATGATTATTATTTGGACAGATCCGTGTGCCGGGGAACTTGTGGAAAAGCCTGAAATATTATTCGATGAATCAAACTGTGAGCAGTGTGCCTGTGGAAACGGGCTCGATTTTACCTTCAGCTTCGCATTTCAGCCGATTGTAGATGCCTCAAGCAAAACCGTTTTTGCTTACGAAGCGCTGGTACGAGGTGTTAAGGGGGAGGGCGCGATGTCGATTCTTTCCCAGGTCAATGAGCAAAATCGGTATTCTTTTGACCAGATATGCCGGGTAAAAGCCGTCAAGCTGGCTTCACGGCTGGGTATGCAGGCAATGCTCAGCATCAACTTCATGCCCAACGCGGTCTACAAGGCCGAGTATTGCATCCGAACGACCCTGGCGGCTGCCAGAACTTACAATTTTGACACCAGAAAGATCATTTTCGAGCTGACAGAAGGTGAAGATCTTACCTCCGTAGAGCATCTGACTTCGATCATTGAAGCCTACCAGGGAATGGGATTCAGTACCGCGATTGACGATTTTGGCGCAGGTTATTCCCGTTACAACATCATGATGGCCAGTCCGCCGGATTTGCTGAAGCTGGATATGGGGTTGATACGTAACATAGAGAGCGAGCCCAACAAGCAGGCCGTAGTGGCAGGGATTATCACCATGATGCGCCAGCTCGGCGGCAGAATTGTGGCCGAAGGCGTGGAAACGCCGGAAGAGTATTACTGGCTGCGCTCGCAGGGGATCACCCTGTATCAGGGGTTCTTGTTCGCCCGGCCCGGTTTTGAATGTCTGCCCGAGCCCGTGTGGCCGGACTGATTTATCGTTAAAAGGGATCGTGTGTGTTCTATCGGCTGATTACCCTGATTGGCGGCCTGGTATTTGTGGTCGCTCTGTTTGGCCTGCTCTGGTTTTTCTGCAAGAAGTTTCTGCAGCATAAGGGTGTAGCCGAGCAGTTGCCTGAACGTACAACGGCCCTGGCTACGTGGACCTTTGCCGGCATTGCCGTGGGCCTGGTCTTCGCCGTGGTGGGAGCGTTCGTGCTGGGTCCCTGGGCGTTCTACCGTACCCTGCGAGGGCATGACGTAGACATCTCGGATGCGGCGGCCATCTGGTGGGGCTTTGGTATTGTGTTGGTTTCTCTGGCCATTACCGGTGCCGCTTTCTTTGGTTTCCTGATGCTGGTGGGGGCTTACTGAGCAGTAGCATCCAGCGTGGCTAGCAGTTCACGGAACCACACCAGTGCCGGTTCTCCCTCGTAAGCCTTATGCCAGTACAGATGCACATCAATCGATGGCATTTCTACGGGGGGCGCCATCACCTCGATATCGGCCCGCTCGGCAATAATCCGGGCGTAGGTCTCCGGCATGGTCAACAGCAGGTCGGAATTCTCCACCACCCGGCAGGCGGCATAGTAGTGCTGGCAGCGAAGTCGAACTTCCCGATGTACGCCATGCCGTGACAGCTCGAAATCCTCAATTCCCGGCCCCTCGGGGCGAGATGACACCAGAATATGTTCAGCCGCCAGGTAGCCGGCCATATCCAGACCTTTTTTCATTAGCGGATGATCCTTCCTCGCCAGCACCACCAGCCGATCCTGCCTGAGTAATTCGTGGCTGGTCTGGCTGCTTACCGGCAGCAGCACGTCAATGGCAAAATCCAGTTTGCCGGCGGCCAGTTGCGTTTCCATATCCCGCCGCGCCACGCGCTGGCTGACAATCTCCATGCCAGTGTAGGGCGCGAGCCGGGTCATCAGTTGCGGCAGGAAGGTGGACTCCAGCACATCCCGCAGGCCCAGAGAGTAGGTTTTGCGCTGTCTGGCGGGATCAAAGGCATGAAACTGGTTAACCGCGCTCTGAATCTGCGTCAGCCCCGGGCGCATGGATTCCAGAAACCGGCGGGCCAGGGGCGTAGGTACCATCCTGTTGGCCTGGCGGGTAAACAGAGGATCGTCAAAGTGCTCCCGCAAGCGAGACAGGGAATGGCTGATTGCCGGCTGTGTCAGGTGCAGTGCTTTGGCGGCTCGGGTCAGGCTGCCTTCCCGGTAAATGGTGTCGAATACGTTGAGCAGGTTCAGATCCAGACGATTGGCGGCCATGTTGCTGTCCGTTGTTCGGGGTTCAGTGAATAAGTGTGGTTAATGATGAGTGATAAGCATAATTCAGTCGCGTAATAATGTCCCGCCTCCTAGACTGTCTGTCATCTGTTTGATGATCGCCGCCCGAGCGCACCAGGAGTCGTACCATGGATTTCAACCTTTCTGAAAAAGGCCAGGATTATCTCGAACGCGTAAAAACCTTCATGCGCGAAGAGATTTATCCGGTTGAAGCGCAGTACCACAAAGAACTGGCCGCTCGAGAGAACCGCTGGGTGGTCCTGCCGGTTATCCGCGAACTGAAAGAAAAGGCCAGAGCGCAGGGGCTGTGGAACATGTTCTTCCCGGACGAGCAATATGGCTGCGGCCTGCTCAACTCCGATTACGCGCTGATCGCTGAAGAAACCGGCCGCAGTTTTATCGCCCCGGAAATCTTCAACTGCAACGCGCCGGACACCGGCAACATGGAGGTGCTGATTCACTACGGCTCGGAACAACAGAAAGCCGAGTGGCTGCCGAAACTTCTCAGCGGCGAAATCCGCTCCGCCTTCTGCATGACCGAGCCGGCGGTCGCGTCTTCTGACGCCACCAACATGGAAGCGACAGCGACTGTCGAAGGCGACGAAGTGGTGCTGAATGGTCGGAAATGGTGGAGCACCGGTATCGGCCACCCGGACTGCAAAGTCGGCATCTTCATGGGCCTGACCGACCCGGACGCCCATAAACACCGCCGCCACTCCATGGTACTGGTACCGCTGGACGCACCGGGCGTCACCATCGAACGCATGATGCCGGTATTCGGCGCCTACGACGAACCCTACGGCCACGGCCAGGTGCTGTTCGACAACGTGCGCCTGCCCACAAGCGCCTTCATCGCCGGCCCCGGCCGTGGCTTCGAAATTGCCCAGGGCCGTCTTGGCCCGGGACGCGTTCACCACTGCATGCGCGCCATCGGCGCTGCCGAGCGGACTCTGGAGCTGATGATCAAACGGGCTACGACCCGCGAAGCTTTTGGCCGGCCGTTGGCTAAACTGGGTGGTAACCCGGACATCATCGCCAACGCCCGCATGGCCATCGAACAGGCTCGTTTATTAACGCTGAAATGCGCCTGGGCATTGGACACCAAAGGCATTTCCGGCGCCTTGCAGGAAGTCTCGATGATCAAGGCGGTGGTGCCGTCGATGTTGCAGCAGATCGTGGACGATGCCATTCAGATTCACGGTGGGGCTGGCGTCAGCGATGACGACTTTCCGCTGACCGCCTTGTTCGGATACGCGCGGGTGCTGCGCCTGGCCGATGGTCCCGACGAAGTTCACCGGGCTATGGTGGCTCGCCTTGAGCTCCGTAAGTACCAATCTTGAGTTTGGGGTGCTCTCAATAGCCTCGAACTCGTGAGTTGGAGCGGGAGGGAAGGGGCTTCTGAAAACCGCTACGAGCACATCCATGTGCGCTTCTCTCAGGCCATCCATGGCCTTCGAAATTTTCAGAAGCCCCTTCCCTCCCGCTCTTTTCGGCTTTTCGGAGTTTGCGGTCAGTGGATTTCGGGGGAGGGGCTGGGATGGTGTCAGGATCAGGAGAGTAATCGGGAGTCACTGAAATTGGCATGTTGAAGAGTTTGTGACGATGCTGATTCAGGCAATTCAAATGTTCGGGGGTCCTTGTTGGGTAGAGCCTCCCAAAAATTTGCGGAGCCATGGATGGCGGAGCAGAAGCGCCACAAGGATGTGCCGAAGGAGCGGTTTTTGGGAGGCTCTACCCAACAAGGACTCTGGCACCGAAGTTCAAAAAAGAACAGGAAACAATAATGACAAAACGGGTATTCATAACAGGCGGCGCTTCGGGGCTGGGTAGGGCCATTGCGCTGAGATACGCCAGAGAAGGCGCGAAAGTATGTATTGGTGATATTAATCCCGAGCTGGGAGCGGCTGTCGAGAAAGAGATTAACAACGACGGCGGCGAAGGCCTGTTTCTGCAATGTGATGTCCGCCGCTACCCGGATTTCGAGAAAGTCCGGGACCAGCTGGTGGAGAAGTGGGGCGGTGTTGATGTGGTGATCAACAACGCCGGCGTAGCCTCCGCCGGCGCCATTGAAGACACCACCATCGGCGACTGGGAATGGATACTTGATATCAACGTGATGGGCGTGGTGCGCGGCTGCAAGGCTTTCACGCCGGTCTTTAAAGAGCAGGGCGGTGGTGCGTTCGTAAACATCGCCTCCATGGCCGGGCTGATGTTGGCGCCGATGATGGACAGCTACAACGTCTCCAAGGCCGGAGTGATCGCCTTGTCTGAAACCCTCAGCCAGGAACTCCGGGACAGCGGTATTCATGTCAGCTGTGTTTGCCCGGCTTTTTTCCAGACCAACCTCGTCAGCCACATGCGCTCGGACATTCCCGGGGTTCAGCAGAATGTTAGCAAACTGATGAAACGTTCCACCCTGACCGCCCAGGACATTGCCGAAGCAGTTTATCGCAGCGAGCAGAACAAGAGCTTCTGGGTGTTGCCCCATGCCAGAGAGCGGCGCATGTGGATGCTTAAGCGCCATGCGCCGAAGCTGTTTGACCGGTTGATGCACCGGGAAAGCCGGCGCTGGATGAGCAAAATGGGTAACAGGCAGAACGACATGCAGGAGAGAGTGAATGACACAGATTGATCAGGCCGTTGCGATTCGTGAAGGCGAGGAGCTGGATGTCGGTGCGGTAGACCGGTTCATGAAGCAGACTATTCCCGGTCTGGAAGGGCAGCCGACCATCAGGCAATACCCCGGTGGTGCTTCCAACCTCACATACCAGGTGGATTATGCCGGGAAGTCCTTTGTGCTGCGGCGCCCGCCACTGGGCAAAACGGCTAAATCGGCCCACGACATGCTGCGCGAAGCCCGGGTGATGGATGCCTTGAAGCCGGTTTACCCCTATGTGCCGAACATCATTGCCATTTGTGACGACCATAGCGTGCTGGGCTGCGATTTCTACGTGATGGAACGCCTTCAGGGCATCATCCTGCGCCAGGATTTTCCCAAAGACCTGGAGCTGAACGAAACAGACACCCACAAGCTGTGCCTGAACGTGGTCGACAAACTGGTGGATCTGCACACCGTCGATGCCAAAGCCGCCGGCCTGGACAAGCTGGGTAAGGGCGCCGGCTACGTCCAGCGCCAGATTGGCGGCTGGAGTGACCGCTTCCGCAAGGCCCGCACCGGCGACGTGGGGGATTTTGAAACCGTGATGACCTGGCTGAACGACAAGATGCCGGAAGACATAGCGCAGGTGGTCATTCACAACGACTTCCGGTTCGACAACGTGGTGCTGAACCCGGACAACCCGTTTGAAGTGATCGGTGTGCTGGACTGGGAAATGGCCACCATTGGCGATCCGCTGATGGATCTGGGCAACAGTCTGGCCTATTGGATACAGGCCGATGACGAAGGGCCGTTCCAGATGCTGCGTCGGCAGCCCACTCACCGGCCAGGCATGCTGACCCGTCAGGAAGTGGTGGACTACTACATGGAAAAATCCGGCTTCCGGGCTGATAACTTCGATTTCTACGAAATCTACGGCCTGTTCCGGCTGGCGGTGATTGTTCAGCAGATTTATTACCGTTTCTACCACGGCCAGACCAAAGACAAGCGCTTTGCCGCCTTTGGTCACGCCGCCAATTATCTGGAGAAGCGGTGTGAGCGGCTGATCAGCGAGAGCCACCTGTAATGGCGACGATCTATCTGGTTCGCCACGGCCAGGCCAGCTTCGGCAAGGACAACTACGACCAGCTTTCGCCCCTTGGCTGGGAGCAGGGCAGGCTGCTGGGCCAATGGCTGGCGGATAAGGTGAAGCCCGGAGTGGTCGTCGGGGGCAATCTGCAACGTCACCGGGAAACCGTGGAAGCCATTGCCACCGGTTATGGCCCGCGTTTGCCGGATATGTGGGGGATGGACGGGCTGAACGAGTTTGACCACATGGAAGTGATCGAACGCCTGCATCCTGAGTGGGCCGACCGGCAGGTGATGGCCCGTGACCTGGCCAGTGTTCCCAAACCGGCGAAGGCCTTCCAGCAGCTGTTCGAGAAGGCCGTGGCCCGCTGGGTCAGTGGTGAATATGACCCGGAATACGCAGAAACCTGGCTCAGCTTCCGGCAACGGGTGCTTGCCACGCTGGATGAGGTGATAGAGCTGGGCGATGGCGCCGATATGCTGGTGTCCACCTCCGGTGGCCCTATCGCGGTGATGATCAGTGAGCTGCTTGAATTGTCAGACCGCAAGACGCTGGAACTGAACAATGTGATTGCCAATGCCAGTGTCTCCCGGCTTCTGTATTCCGGCTCCCGGCGCAGTTTGTCGGTGTTCAACAATTACAGTCACCTGGAGGCGGAAGACCCAGCCCTGGTGACTTTTCGATAGCTACTCATTTCAATAAAAAGACGGTGAATTCATGAGCAAAACCAACCTGTTTGATCTGACCGGCCGGGTTGCCCTGGTAACCGGCGCCAGCCGTGGTATCGGCGAGAGCGTGGCCCGGACTCTGGCGCAGTATGGCGCCCACGTGATTGTCAGCAGCCGCAAGATCGATAGCTGCGAAACCGTTGCCCAGAGCATTCGTGAGGACGGTGGCAGTGCCGAGGCCTTTGCCTGCCACATCGGTGAAATGGAGCAGATTGAAGCCATCTGGGCGCACATCGAAAGCGCCCACGGCAAGCTCGATATTCTGGTGAACAACGCTGCCGCCAATCCGTATTTTGGCCCGATTGAAGACACCGATATGGCCGCGTTCCAGAAAACCGTGGATGTGAACATCCGGGGGTATTTCTTCATGTGCGCACAGGGTGCGCGATTGATGAAGAAAAGCGGCGGGGGCTCGATTGTGAACGTGGCTTCGGTAAACGGTGTGAACCCCGGCCATTTCCAGGGTATTTATTCCATCACCAAGGCCGCGGTTATCTCCATGACCAAATCCTTCGCCATGGAACTGGGTCAGCAGAAGGTGCGCGTAAATGCGCTGTTGCCGGGCCTGACCGATACCAAATTCGCCAGTGCCCTGACCAGTAACGAAGCTATCAAAAAACAGGCCATGGCGCACATCCCGATGAAGCGGGTGGCAGATCCGGATGAAATGGCAGGTACGGTGTTGTACCTGGCGTCCGATGCCTCTACCTACACCACCGGTGCCTGCATTAATGCGGACGGTGGTTATCTGACTATTTAAGGCAAGGCCTACTAAAGGCAGGAAAGCGCTACAAAATCCGTGTTCAGCTCTCTGGCTCTGGCCAGCAGGTGCTCGCGGTGGCGCTTTTCACCGGCCTGAATCAGGTCATGCATCAGTTCGGCCATGGCCTGCCGGCTTTCCTGCATCATGGCCTGATAGGCCGGGCCGCGGGCCCTGTCGGAATGCACCAGGAGTTCTTCGATGGTGCCTTCAAAGCCAGGCTGGTCGCGGTTTTCCAGGGCGGCCAGCAGGGCCTCTTGCCAGTTTTCCCGGCCCTGAAGCCAGATTTCAGTTTGCTGCGCGCGGCCCTCAGACCAGTCTTCTACCCGTGCCCTCTGTTCCCGGTTGAGGTCACCCAGCCAGCGTTCAACCCGCTCGGCGGTGCGGTCGGCTCGCGCCTCCGCAGTTTCCTGTGGAGTACCTGCCAGCATATCTTCTTCCAGTTCCCGCTGATCTTTCTTCATATTTTCTGCCAGCTCGGCAACCTGCTCATCCGACAGGCTTTCCAGCAGGTTGACGGCCACCGGTGTGGCTTCGCCCAGTAGGTCCGGTATGAAGGCAAGTAATTGCTGTTGGTGGTAATAAATGGTTTGTGCGTCCGGGGTACCGGTGCTGATGTCGGCTTCCAGTTCATCCAGCCAGCTGGTGTAGCGCGGCAGTTCCACCGAGCAGTGCCACTCCTGCAACGCCGTGAGATCCTGGTTGAGTTGGTCCTCCTGGGCGCTGGTGAGTGTTATGTAGTCTTCCACCCACCAGATAATGCCCCAGTCGGCGTATCGGTAGGCCATGGTTGTGGAGCTGCAGCCTGCTACCAGAAACAGGCAAAGCAGGGCGGGTGAAATCAGGCGGAATGAAGGTCTGTGTTGACGTGCTTTCATACAGCCCCTGTTTTTGTGTGTCAGCCCTATTGAATGGTGGTATTACCGTCGGAAGCGGCCTCAGAGCTGGAAATGGTTGTCCCTGTCGGTGGCCGGAAGTGCAACGAGTACAGGACACGGTCCAGAACCGCCTTGCCATTCCAGGCGGGGTCATTATTGACCATGCCCACGATGGCCCAGGTGGTGTTGTTTTCGTCCCGGCTGAAGCCGGCGATAGAGCGGACGTTCGCCAACAGGCCGGTTTTGATCCGGCCTTTGCCATCCATGCCGGTGTTGCGCAGGCGGCTGGCCATGGTTCCGTCCATTGCAATGATTGGCAAAGAGGCAATCAGGTCCGATGAAAAGGGGCTTTGCCAGGCGTGCTGCAGAATATCGGCGCCCTGACGCGCGGTGATCCGGCCATGGCGGGTTAACCCGGAACCGTTGTCGATCACCATGCCGGCGGTGTTGATGCCTTTGGCTTCCAGCCAGTCGTAAATGGCGTCTATGCCGGCCACGCGGTCGTCACGGTGTTCTTCTTTGCGTAGTTCCGCACCAATGTTCAGCAACATCTGGCGGGCCATGACGTTGCTGCTCCATTTATTGATGTCGCGGATCATGGTCACCAGGTCCGGCGAGTGGGAGCGCATGACCAGACGTGCGTCCTCCGGCGTTTCGGCAAGCCGGTTGCCGCCGTCGATACTGACGCCCATTTCTGACAATACCGAGCGGATCAATGATGCGGAATACTGATCATGGGGCAGCAGAGAGAGGTATTTTGTGGTGCGGCACCCTTGGGGCAGTTCTCCGGTTACCCGCACGGTTACCTGGTCACCCTGATGAAACACCGGTGTCCAGTTAAAACGTTTACGGGACGGGCAGGGGCCATCCGGCAAGGCTGTTACCCGGTTGTCGATAGTCACTTCTTCCAGGGCAGGTGTACTCCAGGCCTGGGTGCCGCGCTCATCGGAGCGAACCTGAAAGTGCAGCGTATTCAGATTGGTGAGGTAGGCAGAGGGTTCCACCAGAAACGGGGCATAGGGGTTATTGCCGGTGTCGTTGAATTCCGGGAAGCCGCCATCCACGCGAAAGTGGCTGCCATCAAGAACCAGATCACCACTGATACGGTTTACGCCCATGGAGCGCAGTTCCCGCAGGGTACCCCACAGTCTTTCAATGGTTAACTTGGGATCGCCGCTGAAACGGACATACAGGTTGCCATTCAGGGTGTCACCAGCCATGGTGCCGTCGGTCAGGAAATCGGTTGTCCAGCTATGGTTTGGGCCGAGCAATTCCAGAGCAGCGTAGGTGGTGACCAGTTTCATGATGGAGCCGGGGCTCATCAGCTGGTCAGCGTTCAAATACTGATCAATACCGGGACCGTTCAGAGGGATGGCGGCCACGCTAAGAGCATCGGTGTTGTTCAGGGAATCTGTGGCGTAGTCACGCACTTCGTTGGCCCACAGCCGGGAGCCGGAATACGGTTGGTATTCTTGTGCTGAGGCGGTTGTGCTGAGCGCGCAGGTAGCCGTTAACGCCAGAGCCAACAGTCTTGAGGAGCACGACTGAGCGGCTGAAAATGTCTTTTTGCTCAAGCCCTGAGTCGGCATGACTGCAGTCCTCTGTTTGACGGTCTGGTTCAAGATAGCGGAACTTCGACAGCCGGTCTATTGCGTTGTGTAAGCGCTGCACAGCAAGGGCTATATCTTACATGAAAAGTTAGTTACAGCTGTTTGGTTTGTAAAGAATTTTACGGGCAAGATGTTAAATTTAATGTGAGCGGGTATGATCTCTTTTCTGAATATCCAGATAATACCGGGAGTTAGTGGTGTATACAGGTCAGTGTCTGTGCGGTGATATCCGATTTGAATACGATGGTCCCCTGGGGCCGATTGCCCTGTGCCATTGCAGCCAGTGCCGGCGTGCTCACGGCAGTGCTTTTTCGGCCAGCGCGCCCATACAGAAGTTGCACTTCCGGTTTGTTTCGGGAGAGGACTCCATCAGCGAATATGAATCCCGGCCGGGCAAGTACCGGGCTTTCTGCAGCCGTTGTGGTAGCCAGTTGTACAGCCGGCTGGATGCCATCCCGGGTATTCTGCGCCTGCGGGTGGGGGCGCTGGACGGTCCGGTTGGCAAGAAAGCGGCGCAGCATGTGTATGTGGGTTCGAAATCGGACTGGTTCGAGATTACGGATAATCTGTCTCAGTATGACAAGACCGAGCGTACGAACGATCCGAACTAGGGACTTCCGGTTTCTGGTTATGGGGAGGGAGCGGGCGGGCAGACGCTTCTGAAAACCGCTCCTGCGGCACGTCCCTGTGGCGCTTCTGCTCCGCCATCCCTGGCTCCGCAAATTTTCAGAAGCGTCTGCCCGCCTGCTCCGATCAAACTACGGAGCGTTAATCCGCCGGGACCATGCGGTAGACTTTTCCGCGTGGTGAATCGGTGAGCAGCCACAAAGCGCCATCCGGGCCCATGACTACGTCGCGGATGCGTTCGTCCTGATCGGTCAGCAAGTCTTCCGATACCACCACATCTTCGTTTTCAATCTCCAGCCTCACCAGCTTGCGCATCACCAGCGCGCCGACGAACAGATCACCCTGCCATTCGGGAAACAGA
Organism: Marinobacter sp.; assembly: GCA_031580735.1. Lineage (GTDB taxonomy): Bacteria > Pseudomonadota > Gammaproteobacteria > Pseudomonadales > Oleiphilaceae > Marinobacter. The sequence continues at coordinate 3,080 of JAVLAV010000068.1, read as the reverse complement.
TCCCCGGTATAAAAAGCCATACCGGAGGGGGCGATGGAAGGGTCCCAGTAATGTAGTGGGTCGGTGACGCCTTCCATGGTGGTTTTGCTGGAAATAGGCAGGCCGGAATAGCCGATGCCGTAGGTCACTTTCGGCCAGCCGTAGTTGTTGCCGGCGCGAATGATGTTGATTTCGTCACCGCCACGGGGCCCGTGTTCGTGGGTCCAGACTTCGCCGGTTTCCGGATGCAGGGTCATGCCCTGGATGTTGCGGTTGCCGTAGGTAAAGAAGGTGTCGTTGGCGCCGGCTTTGTCGATAAAGGGGTTACTGGCTACCGGCTCGCCATCCACGGTAATCCGGTGAACACCGCCGGCGTCATCGCCCAGATCCTGGGCCCTGTCTTTCTCGCCCCGGTCGCCTACGGACACGTAAAGGTGGCCCTGAGCATCAAACACCATGCGCCCGGCAAAATGCCGGGAAGTGCCGGAGCGAGGCAGGGCTTCGAAAATGACTTCTGTGTCTTTCAGGGTATTGCCATCCAGGCGGGCCCTGGCAACGCGGGTGGTCATGCCGTCCAGGGTTCTGTGGGCGTAGCTGAGGAACAGTGTCTGGTTGTTCTCAAAGTCTGGGTGAAGCAGTATATCGAACAGCCCACCCTGACCGGAGGCAACCAGGGGCGGTACCCCCGCGATTGCTTCGGACTTCAGTTCACCGTCCTGAATCAGGCGCAGCCGGCCGGCTCTTTCGGTGACCAGTTGGTTACCGTTGGGAAGAAATGTGAGATCCCAGGGGTGTTCCAGGTTTTTGGCAACGGTTTCCAGGCGAAAGTCGGTTTTGTCGGATGACAGGGTCTGTGCGGCCATGCCCTGTGGGCTGGCGGTCATCAGCAGAGCAAGAGCGATGGCTGTCGCGGCGCGGTACATGGTGCCTCCCATGACGATGACGGCTTTTGGACATTCTGATGGAGTAAACCATAGGCCCGGACAGCTGCATCTGCCAACTTGTTCCTGTAAAACGCCATCGCAGCAGCGGGCGTCTTTGTCTGGAGTCAGTGTTTTAAGCGGACCCATGATGAAAGAATTTAAATGATATAGATTATCATTTGCAATAACGTCGAGTCTGATTTACATTAAATCAAACACAGGCTGAACAGGGAGCAGGTTATGGAAAACGAGGTAATGGAAGGGCTCAAAATAGCGGTGTTGGCTACCGGATTCGTAGGGTTGGTGGTTATTGGGCTGACTCTGGGCATGTAGCAGCGTTCATGCGCTCTTTACGATAGATACCGCAGGTTCCGCAGTAGCCACCCTCTGGCAACAGATATTTCAGGCAACAACCCTTTCTTTGTGGAATCGCACACAGTTGTTGGCTGAACTCCGCCGGAATCCACTCAACATAGCGATTCGCCTCGCATTCGAACTGGGCCAGCCAGGTGCCCGCAAGCCGGCACAAAGCCCCTGGCTCCACGCGGTTCCACACCAGCGAGAAGGGCATTCCGAATGCCAGCCCGACACTACTCCAGTAAGCCCCCGGGCTGATGCCGTAGTGTTTCCGGAAAACCGGGTACCACGCCTGCATCTGCTCTTTTGCCTTGCCTGCAAACGCTTCCGGTTCCAGTTTCTCGGTCTTTTCCGGCGTGCCCGGCAGGTGCATCCAGCGGGGTTCACCCTCGGGGGTGTCCTGCACAGGGCGCAAAAGAATGCGCTCCGGGTCTGCCGGTGGGGCCTTGCCATCCCGAAACAGCTTTATCACCAAAGGGCCGATAACCGTCAGCGCCAGGCTCTGGTGCAGAACCGACAGTCTGGCTTTTTTCAGGCGTGGCGTGTTGGCGTCCGGGTGATCGGCAAGAATCTGCTGTGAAAGGATGTCTGGCTGTTCCAGCACATCAGCCAGCGAAAACAAGGCGGAGCACCTGGAGGCCTCGGCCGGCAAGGCGCTGGATAGAACATCGCTGGCGTTCAGGCCATGGCTCTCCAGCAACCGGTAGTAACCTGTGAGCCCGTCATGGGCCTGATACTCAGGCCCGGCCATGACGACTCAGTCCCCAGAGAAAATACACGCCGCCCACGAGCGCTGCCAGCAACCCGGCTGGTAGTTGGTTCGGATACACCACAATTCTGGCCAGGTAATCGGCAATAGCGAGCAGTAGCCCCCCGGCCAGCGCGGCGACCACCAGCTGCCGGCCAACGGTTTGCTGGCCAAGAACCCGGGCCAGGTGAGGAGCAATCAGTCCGACAAAGCTCAGGGGGCCGATCACCACCGTGGCTGCTGCGGTCAGTACCGCTGCCAGTAGCAGCAGGAGCAGGCGTGCCCGGGCCACCGGAAGGCCCAGCGATGATGCCGAAGCTTCTCCCAAGGGTAACAGTGTGAGCGGCCGAACCGTGGCCAGCAGCAATACCCCGACAGACACCACCAGAGCCAGAAGGCCCAGAGCTTCAGACTCGGAGATGAGCCAGGTGGAGCCGTACATCCAGTTCAGCAGGCGAGAGGCGACGGTACCGCCGGAAGCCATAACCAGGCGAAGCCCGGCGTCCATGAATACGTAAAGCGCCAGCCCGCCCAGCAACAGCTGATTGCCGGCAAAGCGATGTTTCCTGGCCAGCAGAATCAACAGTCCCAGAGCGCCGGCTGCACCGAGTGTGGCTGCCGCGAGCTGGCCGATACGACCAATTTCCAGCCCGGTGAGCACTACCAATACCATGACCAGGGCTGCGCCCCCGCTGATGCCCAGCAATTCCGGGCTGCCCATCGGGTTGCCGGTCATCCGCTGAATCAGCGTGCCGGCCATGCCCAGAGCCATGCCGGCGAGAATGGCAGCCAGCAACCGGGGGCCGCGCCAGACCCATGCTTCACCCCAGTTAGCGGGGGCGGTCCAGCTCCAGGCTTCCAGCCCCGGAGACCATGCCATGGAAATGACGATGGTACCGGCAAGCAGCGCCGCCAGGATGCTGGCAATCAGCAGGGTGGGTTTCCGGCTGGGCAGGAACCCGGCCGGGCCAGAGTCCTGGCCGGGCATGTGATGGGTGTTCCGGATACTCTGCAGGGCCATCAGAATGATTGGCCCGCCGATCAGTGCTGTGGTGGTGCCGGTTGGCACCAGC